>JBEVDH010000149.1:0-26646 GCA_040514115.1 Comamonas sp.
ATGCCGTCGACCTGCAGCTGCGTGTTGTCGCGCGTGATGCAGACCTGGCTGGGCACGTCGAGCGGAATTTCCTTGAGGCTGTGCTTGTAGGCCACGCGGTCGACAAACGGCACCAGGAAATTCAGGCCCGGAGTGAGCGTGCCCGCGTACTTGCCCAGGCGTTCCTTGACCCAGGCGTTCTGCTGGGGCACGACCTTGATCGAGCGCGCAATGAAGATGGCGGCGATGACCAGAAGAATGATGGCAATTTCCATGGAGTTCCCTTCCCTCTAAAAGCTAGTTGCTATGGTTAGAAAAATACCTCGAGCCCACGCTCAGAGCTTGTCGACCAGCAGGCGGTTGCCGATGATCTCGGCCACGCGGTGCGTGCCGGGGCTGGGCGCATTGCCCGGGCGCAGCACCACGGTCCACTGGGCGCCCCGGTAGCGCACCTGCGCCGTGCCGTCGACCGCCCAGTTGTCGACCTGGACCGATTCGCCGATGTCCAGGTTCATGCTGCGGTCGGTCTGCGGCGGCTGCAGCCGCGCCTGGCGCCGGCGCAGCAGGTAGCAAGCGGCCATGGCGCCGGTGCCCAGCAGCGCGGCGGTGACGATCTGCGCGGTCTCGCCCGCACCCGCGTGCGCGGCAAGCGCGCCGGCGACAGCCCCGGTCGCAAGCATCAACAGATAGAAGCTGCCGGTGAGCAGCTCAGCCACCACCAAAGCCCCCGCAATCAGCCACCAGACGGTGAAACTTGCCATACGCCCCTTTCAGTTTGTTCCAATGTTTGCAGTTCACCACAGTCAGCGGTGATAAGGTCCAGCTTTCACAGGCGCTATAAGGATATTCCTTACACTCGCGCCTGTTTCGATTTTTTAAGCCCGGTACACGGAGGCTGCCAATGAAATTCCGCTTTCCCATCATCATCATAGATGAAGACTATCGCTCCGAGAATACCTCGGGTCTGGGCATTCGCGCATTGGCGCAAGCCATCGAGACCGAGGGTTTCGAAGTGCTGGGGGTGACCAGCTACGGTGACCTGGCCCAGTTCGCCCAGCAGCAAAGCCGCGCCAGCGCCTTCATCCTGTCGATCGACGACGAGGAATTCACCCTGGGCTCGGGGCTCGACCCCATCGTGCTGAGCCTGCGCAAGTTCATCGCGGAAGTGCGCCGCAAGAACTCCGATGTGCCGATCTACGTGCATGGCGAGACCAAGACCAGCCGCCACTTGCCCAACGACATCCTGCGCGAGCTCCATGGCTTCATCCACATGTTCGAGGACACCCCCGAATTTGTCGCCAAGCACATCATCCGCGAAGCCAAGAACTACCTCGAAAGCGTGCAGCCGCCGTTCTTCAAGGCGCTGCTTGACTACGCCGAAGACGGCTCGTACAGCTGGCACTGCCCCGGTCACTCGGGCGGCGTGGCCTTCCTCAAGAGCCCGGTGGGCCAGATGTACCACCAGTTCTACGGCGAGAACATGCTGCGCGCCGACGTCTGCAACGCCGTCGAGGAACTGGGCCAGCTGCTCGACCACAACGGCGCGATTGGCGAGAGCGAGCGCAATGCCGCGCGCATCTTCAATGCCGACCACTGCTTCTTCGTGACCAACGGCACGTCGACCTCGAACAAGATCGTCTGGCACCACACGGTGGCCTCGGGCGATGTGGTGGTGGTCGACCGCAACTGCCACAAGTCGGTGCTGCACGCGATCATCATGACGGGCGCCATTCCGGTGTTCCTCAAGCCCACGCGCAACCACTTCGGCATCATCGGCCCGATTCCGCAGAGCGAATTCGCGCCCGCGACCATCCAGGCCAAGATCGCCGCCAACCCGCTGCTCAAGGGCGTGGACGCGCGGGCCGTCAAGCCGCGCGTGCTGACCCTGACGCAGTCGACCTATGACGGCGTGCTCTACAACACCGAGACCATCAAGGGCATGGTTGACGGCTATGTGGAGAACCTGCACTTCGACGAAGCCTGGCTGCCGCACGCGGCTTTCCACCCCTTCTACGGCAGCTACCACGCCATGGGCAAGAAGCGCGCGCGCCCCAAGCATTCGGTGGTCTATGCCACGCAGTCCATCCACAAGCTGCTGGCCGGCATCAGCCAGGCCTCGCATGTGCTGGTGCAGGACTCGCAGACACAAAAGCTCGACCGCCATCTGTTCAACGAGGCGTATCTGATGCACACCTCGACCAGCCCGCAGTACAGCATCATTGCGAGCTGCGACGTGGCCGCGGCCATGATGGAGCCGCCCGCCGGCACCGCACTGGTCGAGGAAAGCCTGACCGAAGCGCTGGACTTCCGCCGCGCCATGCGCAAGGTCGAAGATGAATTCGGCAAGGACGACTGGTGGTTCACCGTCTGGGGTCCCGACGACATCATCGAAGAAGGCCTGGGCACCGCCGAGGACTGGATCTTCCGCGCCAAGTCCAAGGGCAGGAAGGCTTCGTCCAAGTGGCATGGCTTTGGTGATCTGGCCGACGGCTTCAACATGCTCGACCCGATCAAGTCGACCATCGTCACGCCCGGCCTGAACCTGGACGGCGCCTTCGACAAGACCGGCATTCCGGCATCGATCGTCACCAAGTACCTGTCCGAGCATGGCGTGGTGGTCGAGAAGACCGGCCTGTACTCGTTCTTCATCATGTTCACCATCGGCATCACCAAGGGCCGCTGGAACACCATGCTCACGGCCTTGCAGCAGTTCAAGGACGACTACGAGAAGAACCAGCCGATGTACCGCATCCTGCCCGAGTTCTGCCAGCAGCACCGGCAGTACGAGCGCATGGGCCTGCGCGACCTGTGCCAGCATGTGCACCAGATGTACGCCAAGCACGATATCGCGCGTCTCACCACCGAGATGTACCTCTCGGACCTCACGCCGTCGATGAAGCCATCGGACGCCTACGCGCACATCGCCAAGCGCCTGACCGAGCGCGTCGAGATCGACCACCTCGAAGGCCGCACCACGGTCGGTCTGGTCACGCCCTACCCGCCCGGCATTCCGCTGTTGATTCCCGGCGAGGTCTTCAACAAGAAGATCGTCGACTATCTGCTGTTCGCGCGCGACTTCGCCAAGGAGTGCCCGGGCTTCGAGACCGACATCCACGGCCTGGTCGAGGAAGAAGACGAAGCCGGTATCGTGCGCTACTACGCGGACTGCGTGGCCGAAGTGCCCAAGGCCCAAGCCAAGCCTGCGGCGGTATCGCGCGCCAAGGCGCCGGTGAAGGCGGCGGCAAAGACGCCGGCGAAGGCGGCAGTGAAGACTCCGGCCAAGGCGGCGGCAAAGACGCCTGCCAAGGCGGCGGTGAAGGCGCCTGCCAAGGCGGCGGTGAAGACTCCGGCCAAGGCGGCGGCAAAGACGCCTGCCAAGGCGGCGGTGAAGACGCCTGCCAAGGCATCGACCAAGGTGCCGGCAAAGACACCGTCCAAGGCAGCCGCTAAGCCCGTGGCCAAGGCCCCGACCGAGACAGAAGTGGCCAACATGACCGAGAACCGCATCACCGCCAAGCGCACGGCGCGTGCCACGGCCACGCCGGGCAAGGGCAAGAAGACGCTGGTGCAGGTAGGTTCGGACGGACCTTTCGGCCGCAAGATCTGAGCATCGATCCGGGAGCATGCCTCCCGTTCATCCCGAGTCCGGCAACGGATCGAAGGATGGACATCCCATGCGTACCAGCGGCCTCAGTGCCGCTGGCCGCATTTTGAACGACCGTCCTTGGCCGGTCCACGCCCAGGCGCCAACACCACGGCTGCCATCTTCGGCGTGGCTCAGGCCACGCACCTGCCCACCATCCTGATGTTTCCCACTGGAATCCGTACCCTATGAAAGCCTTGCCCCCCATCCTGCTGCACGCCCCCACGCTCGAAGCGCTGGCCCGCGCGCGCAACAGCTTGATGAACGCCCAGGAAGTCGACCTGAACTGCCGCATCCGCATCATCGCCAACGCCCAGGCGGTCGCGGCCGCGCTGGACGTCCCGCATGCACAGGCCGATGCCCATACCTTTCTCTGCCCGAACACGCTGCAGCATCTCCAGCGCACGCCGCACAAGCCGCTGCAGGTGCTGCCCGGCCCGGCCGTGCTGGAAATTGCCGCGCTGCAGGCCGCGGGCTGGGCATACATCCGCTCTTGACCGCGGCTCAGACCCCCTGCGGCACGACGCCGTCCTTGAGGAACGCGTTGATCGGCACCTGGATATAGGACCGACCGCCTTCTTGCGGCGGCAATCTGCCCCCGCGCACATTGACCTGCACCGCCGGCAGGATCAGCGTCGGCATGGACAGGGTTGCATCGCGCGCGGTGCGCATCTGCACGAACTGCGTCTGTGTGATGCCATCGCGCACATGGATATTGCTGCTGCGCTGCTGCTGCACCGTGCTGACCCAGGCCGCGGCGCGCGCCGGCGGTGGATAGTCATGGCAGACATGCACGCGCGTGTCGCCGGGCAGCGCCAGCAGGCGTTGGATCGACCGATACAGCGTGGCCGCGTCGCCGCCCGGAAAATCCGCGCGCGCCGTGCCCACATCGGGCATGAACAGGGTGTCGCCGGCAAACACCGCGTCTTCCACGCGATAGGCCATGTCGGCGGGCGTGTGACCCGGCACCCACAGCGCCGTGACCTCTAGTTCGCCAATGCGAAAGTGCTCCCCGTCTTCGAACAGATGGTCGAACTGGCTGCCATCGGGCAGAAAACCGCGCTCGAAGTGAAACACGCCGCGAAACATCTCCTGCACCTGCCGAATGCGCGCGCCGATCGCCACCTTGCCTCCCAGCACATGGCGCACATGCTGGGCCGCCGAGAGGTGATCGGCATGCGCGTGGGTCTCCAGCACCCATTGCAGCTGCCAGCCCTGCTCGCGCACATGGTCGATCACCCGGTCGGCAGAGGCACAGGTCAACGAGCCGGATTGCGGCTCGAAATCAAGTACCGGATCGATGATCGCCGCCTGGCCCGTGCGCGTGTCGGCCACGACATGGGTCACTGTCCCCGTGACCGGGTCATGGAAGGATTCCACCTGCATCTGCTGTGCACTCATTCAACGCTCCTGAAGCCATAGACCGGCCCCTGGCCATGAACCAAACCCAGGGCGCAAAAATGCGCAATTGTCCCAGGATCTTCATGCACGGTGAAACAGTGCCTGCAGACCTTGCGCGCGCAGGGATTTACGCGTGCACAGCAGGCACAGCGGATGCAACGCGCCCTGGGACGGCAATGGCAGCAGCCTTGCTTCAGGAGCCGGAGCCGGTCTTCCTGGCCTCGGCATTGCGCTTGCGTGTGGCGGCCGCCTTCCTGGCCGAAGCCGAGCGCTGCTCCGGCGTGCGTGCTGCGGCAGCCTTGCCGCCGAGCTCACCGCCCTTGCGTGAGGCGGAACGGTCCACCGCCCTACCTCGCCCGGCGCCCGACTTCTTGCCACCACCGGTCTCCTTGTTGACCGTGGCCCAGGCGCGGCTTTGCGCCTCTTCGGGGCTCATGCCGCGCTCCTCGTATCCCGCCTCGATATGCCCGGCTTGGCGCTTTTGCTTATCGGTATAGGCGGACTTGTCACCTCGGGACATTGCGTTCTCCTTCAACCGGTCCCGGCACGGGGTCCTGGGGACCTTGCGGGTAGGCCAACCTTCAGATGTTCGGCTCCTGGGCCGGATTTTGCGGCGCTTCCAGCGGTGGAATATCGGTAGGTGGATCGATGGGTTCTGGCGAAGGCTCTTCTTCCTTGCGCGGATCCTTGTGCTGCCTGCTCATGGGTTGCTCTCCTTTGGTTGTCCCTTTGTACCAAGCTTCGCAGGACCTCCAAAGTAGGAGCTTGCAGCACATGCCCATCAGGCAACGCCGCGCATGCGCAAGCTGCCTGTGCCGCTTCACAGTCAGCCGGTGCTGCCCCCACACTGCAAAACGCTGCTGCTGCGCACCCTCAACCGCAGGCAGATGCCTGGGCCCATGCCCCTGGAGCGAAGCAATGGACAGAAGACAGTTTTTGCGTATCAGCGGATTCGTGACGGCCTCGGTGGCCGGCCTGGGCCTCACGGCCTGCGCGAATGGTGAAGATGGCGATGCCGCCAGCGGCACCGGCTGGAAATTCCCCCAGAGCATTGCCTCGGGAGACCCGCAGCCCGATGCGATCATGCTCTGGACCCGGGTGGTGCCGGCCAGCACAGGTGATGTGGCCTCTTGCGACGCCGGCGACTTCTGGATCCGCTTGCGCATCACCGATGCCAACCATGATGCAAGTCTGGGCGGCAATGCGGCCTTGAGCGGCCGCATGGTGCTGGACACGGCGGTTTCGGTGCGGGCCGGCTTTGACCACACCGTGCGCCACCGCGTCAGCGGCCTGACTCCCGCGACCACCTACCACTACCAGTTCAGTGCCGGCGATGTACGCTCCAACGTGGGCCGTTTCAAGACAGCGCCGGCGCGCAGCGCCGAGCTCGCCCAGCTCCGGTTCGCCATGCTGGCCTGCCAGGACTGGAGCATCAACCACTGGGGCGCGTTGGCGGACCTGGTGCACCAAGAGCTCGATTTCATCGTGCATCTGGGCGACTACATCTACGAGACCGTCGGCGAAGTATTCCAGACGGGAGCGGTCGAATCGCGCCATGCCCCGCTGGCACTGCCCGACGGCAGCTTCAAAAATGGCATGGACGGCCCGCGCTATGCCAGCACGCTGGCCGATTACCGCTACCTCTACAAGCAATACCGCACCGATGCGCGCCTGCAGGCCGTGCACGAACGCTTCGCCATGGTCGCCATCTGGGACGACCACGAATTCAGCGACGACAGCTGGAGCGATGGCACGACCTATGACAACCCCACGGGCGACAACCTCCACCAGCCCGAGCGCCGGCGCAGCGCCAACCAGGCCTGGTATGAATTCATGCCCGCCGACATCCATTTCACCGCCGATGCTGCGGCGGGCATCGAGAACGTGCGTATCTATCGCGACCTGCAGTTCGGCCGCCTGGCCCACCTGGTGATGACCGACGAGCGCCTGTACCGCAGCGACCACATCATTCCAGAGACCTCGCCCCACCCCATGACGGGCGAAGCGCTGGGCAGCATCGGCAGCCGCTACATGGTGCCCGAGGCGCGGCTCCTCGCCACCGAAGCGCAGAAGATGGCGGCGGCGCAGGCCGCGGGCGCCGACGCGCTGGCCCCGGTCTCCATCCTGGGCGGCACCCAGCGCGCCTGGTGGCAACAGACGATGAACGACTCTCCGTCCGTCTGGAAGCTCTGGGGCAATGAAGTGTCGCTGCTGCGCATGGGCATCGACGGCACCTGCGCGATCGCAACGCTGATGGCGCTGCAGTCGGTGCCCGCGCTGACAGCGGATATTCAGTCGGCGCTGGCCTGCACCAGCGGCAATGCGGCCGCCGCCGGAGCCCTCACAGCAGCGATGACGGCAGGCGCCAGCCATGGGGCGGGCAGCGCGGGCGCCGTAGCCATCGCGGGCGCTGCCGCCTCAGGATCGGACATGGCGGCCGCTGGCCAGGGGGCAGGGCTGACCGCTGCCCAGGCCGAGATCGCAGCAGCTGCCTTCGATGCCGCACAGGCCGCCGCCGCCGCAGGCCTGCCAGGCCAGATGGCGGCCGCGGCCCGGACCATTGCCTTTGGCTTCATCCAGCCCGATGTCATGGCCCACAAGCAGGATTCCCGCTTTGTCGCGGCTGCGGGCATGAGCGAAAGTCTGGCGCCGTTCTTCGCACGCTTTGTGCTCAATGCCGACCAGTGGGACGGCTACAACGCCGAGCGCAAGGCGCTGATGCGGTACCTGCAGGACCACCGTATCCGCAACGTGGTCGCCATCACCGGCGACATCCACTCCTTCTTTGCAGGCGAAGTACGCAGCGACTACGGCGCAGAGCACGGCGGCAGCCCGGTAATGGTCGATCTGGTCACCGCGGGCATCAGCTCCGACTCGTTCTTCACCTACCTCAAGGGGGCAGTGGGCGACCTGTCGACCGGCCTGGCGCCACTCGTGTACTGCCCCTTGAGCGTCCCCGTGCCTGGCGCCCAAACGCTGCAGCTGTCCGTCAACATGCTCGACTACACCCTGGGCGCGCCTGCCCCCACGGCCGCCACCCTGGCCGAAAGCCTGCGCGTCCCGCTGCGCAGCGCACTGGGCGCCGCGGGCTTGCCCGAGGCGCAGCTCGACGCCACCACCAGCGCCGCGCTGGCAGCCCTGCAGGTCGACCCCACCTTCAACGGCGAGCTGCTGCCCATGGCGCAGCGGCTCGCCGGCCTGGGCAGCAACCCCTGGCTGAAACTCGCCCACACCGACGCCCAGGGCTACGCCGTGGTCACGGTCACGCCCGAAGCGCTGCGCTGCGAGTTCCGGCAGGTCAACAAGCTGGTGGGAAAGGTGGCGCCCGACACGGCGGTGGCTCGCACCTGCGTGGCGACAATACAAAGGGATGTGGCGGCGGTCAACTTTGCCTGAGACGTGTGCAGCGTGAGGGCACGCCGGCAATCACATCATGGGCGAGAAAGTTGCGGAATCTGTTGGTGCCCCGAGCCGGGGTCGAACCGGCACGCCCCTTTTACGGAAAGCGGCGGATTTTAAGTCCGCAGTGTCTACCAATTTCACCATCGGGGCGCCAGGCTGCACGGCATTGCACCCTGCAGCGAACGGCAATTCTATCGTATTCACCAGCCGCCGGACCTGCCCTTGGGCCGGCGCTGCAGCCATGAAAAAAGGGAAGCTGCAAAGCTTCCCTTTTTTGAGATCTGGAGCGGGAAAACGGGTTCGAACCGTCGACCTATACCTTGGCAAGGTATCGCTCTACCAACTGAGCTATTCCCGCATTCTTGCGCGGCCATGATGGCCTGCAGAACAGCGAGAATTATAGCAAGCTTTCATTGCCATTTCTGGCTTGGGCGCTTTTTCTTCCTGCATCTTTCAGGCATGCCGCGCCGCAAAGCAAAAAAGCCAGAATCCGGCGGAATTCTGGCTTTTTGCTATGAAATCTGGAGGCGCGAACCAGAGTCGAACTGGTCTAACCGGATTTGCAATCCGGGGCATAACCGCTTTGCTATCGCGCCAAATTCACACTTATGAAAATGGGAAGCATGTGCTTCCCATTCTTCTTGTCTGGAGCGGGAAAACGGGTTCGAACCGTCGACCTATACCTTGGCAAGGTATCGCTCTACCAACTGAGCTATTCCCGCGTATCCTGGAGAAATTCTGATCTCTCCGGGATTTCGCCGGCCACCGAAGCGACCGACTAGAAACTGGAGCGGGAAAACGGGTTCGAACCGTCGACCTATACCTTGGCAAGGTATCGCTCTACCAACTGAGCTATTCCCGCAAAATCTCAAAAAACTTTCATCTCTCGAGATCTGCGCCAGCCGCCGAAGCGACCAGCAAAAATCTGGAGCGGGAAAACGGGTTCGAACCGTCGACCTATACCTTGGCAAGGTATCGCTCTACCAACTGAGCTATTCCCGCATTTCCTCTGCAGCCTTACATTCTACAATGTTTCGTTGCTGCGATGGAATGAATTGTAGCGTACTTTTTTGCCCGCCATTTCGCCGGCACCGAATTTTTTCAAATTTCAGTGCTGCACCGTGGCGGAGGTTCCCGCAGCCTTGGCGTTTGCCACCATGGCGGCAACCTCCTCGTCCGTCAACGGCTCGGGCATGCGCTCGAGCGCATGCTTGAGCACCTGGTCCACCCAGCGCACCGGCACGATCTCCAGGCCGATCTTGACGTTCTCGGGAATGTCCTGCAGGTCCTTGACGTTTTCCTCGGGAATCAGCACGGTCTTGATGCCGCCGCGCAGCGCTGCCAGCAGCTTTTCCTTCAGACCGCCAATGCCCGTGACTTCACCGCGCAAGGTGATTTCACCGGTCATCGCCACATCTGCACGCACCGGGATACCCGTGAGCGCCGAGACAAAGGCTGTGCACATGGCCGCACCCGCGCTCGGGCCGTCCTTGGGCGTGGCGCCGTCTGGCACATGCACGTGGATGTCGCGCTTTTCAAACGCTTCGTCCTTGATACCCAGCAGACGCGCGCGGCTGCGGATCACGGTGCGCGCGGCCTCGACCGATTCCTTCATCACGTCGCCGAGCGAGCCGGTGCGCGTGATCACGCCCTTGCCGGGCATGGTCGCGGCCTCGATGGTCAGCAGATCGCCGCCCACTTCGGTCCACGCGAGTCCGACCACCTGGCCGACCTGGTTCTGCTGCTCGGCGCGGCCATAGGTGTACTTCTGCACGCCCAGGAAGTCCGAGAGGTTTTCGGCGGAAACTACCACGGGCGCGGTCATCTTTGCCAGCTGCACCGCCTTGACCACCTTGCGGCAGATCTTCGACAGCTCGCGCTCGAGCGAACGCACGCCGGCTTCACGCGTGTAGTAGCGCACCACGTCGCGGATGGCCGACTCCTGCACTTCCAGCTCGCCTTCCTTGAGGCCGTTGTTTGTGAGCTGCTTGGGCAACAGGTAGCGCATCGCGATGTTGACCTTTTCTTCCTCGGTATAACCCGACAGACGGATCACTTCCATCCGGTCCAGCAGCGCCGGCGGGATGTTCATCGAGTTCGAGGTCGCGACAAACATCACGTCGCTCAGGTCGAAGTCCAGTTCCACATAGTGGTCGCCAAACGCATGGTTCTGCTCGGGGTCGAGCACTTCAAGCAATGCGCTCGAAGGGTCGCCGCGGAAGTCCATGCCCAGCTTGTCGATCTCGTCGAGCAGGAACAGCGGATTGCGCGTGCCGACCTTCTCCAGGCTCTGCAGCACCTTGCCCGGCATGGCGCCGATGTAGGTGCGGCGGTGGCCGCGGATCTCGGCTTCGTCGCGCATGCCGCCCAGCGCCATGCGCACGTACTTGCGGCCCGTGGCCTTGGCGATCGACTGACCCAGCGAGGTCTTGCCCACGCCCGGCGGGCCGACCAGGCACAGGATCGGCGCTTTGACCTTGTCCACGCGCTGCTGCACCGCCAGGTATTCCATGATCCGGTCCTTGACCTTGTCCAGGCCGTAGTGGTCCTCGTTGAGCACCTCCTCGGCGTTGACCAGGTCGTGCTTGATCTTGGTCTTTTTGCTCCAGGGCAGGCCGGTGAGCACGTCGATGTAGTTGCGCACCACAGTGGCCTCGGCCGACATGGGCGACATCAGCTTGAGCTTCTTGAGCTCGGCCTCGGCCTTCTTGCGCGCGTCCGCTGGCATCTTGGCCAGGCGGATGCGCTTTTCGATCTCCTCGAGATCCGCGCCCTCCTCGCCTTCGCCCAGCTCCTTCTGGATCGCCTTGACCTGCTCGTTGAGGTAGAAGTCGCGCTGGCTCTTTTCCATCTGGCGCTTGACGCGGCCACGGATCTTCTTGTCGACGTTGAGGATGTCGACTTCGCGGTCAAGCTGCTCGAACAGGTTTTCCAGACGCGCCTTGATGTCGGCCAGGTCCAGCACGGCCTGCTTGGCCTCGAGCTTGAGCGGCAGATGCGCGGCAATGGTGTCTGCCAGGCGGCCCGCGTCATCGATGCTCGAGATCGAGGTCAGGATTTCCGCGGGAATCTTCTTGTTGAGCTTGACGTACTGGTCGAACTGCTGCGTCACGGCGCGGCGCAGGGCCTCGATTTCGCTCGGCTTGTGCACTTCCTCATCGACTTCGACCGGCAATACGGTCGACAGGAAATGGGTTTCGTGGTCGACGATGGCCTCGACGCGTGCGCGCTGCTGGCCTTCGACCAGCACCTTCACGGTGCCGTCAGGCAGCTTGAGCATCTGCAGGATGGTGCAGATGCAGCCGACCTCGAACATGTCCGATACGGCGGGTTCGTCCTTGGACGCGGTTTTCTGCGCCACCAGCATGATGCGGCGGTCGCCTTCCATCGCCAGCTCCAGCGCCTTGATGCTTTTGGCGCGGCCCACGAACAGGGGGATGACCATGTGCGGGAACACCACCACATCGCGCAACGGCAGCAGCGGCAAATCGAGAGAGGAGGAAGACAAGGGCTTGGGTCCTGACATGGAATTCCTTGGTAACTGTGCGGAATGTTGTCCGCTTGTGGCGTATTTCAACCCATGACCTTGCCCGGTTGGCGGGCAGGGTCCATGGGGCGGGCGAAGCTGGAAGGCCGCTCAGGACCCGGGCCAGCATCCGCCTGCGCCATGCAGGTCGAAGATCAGGCTTTCTTGGCGGCTTCGCGGTACACGAGCAGCGGCGCCTTGCCATCTTCAATGGTGGACTCATCGAGCACCACCTTTTCCACGTTGTCGGTGTTGGGCAACTCGAACATCGTGTCGATCAGCGACAGCTCTAGCAGCGAGCGCAGTCCGCGCGCACCGGTCTTGCGTTTGAGTGCCTTGCGCGCAATCGCACGCAGGGCCGCGGGACGGATCTCGAGCTCGACGCCTTCCATGGCCAGCAGTTTGCTGTACTGCTTGACCAAGGCATTCTTCGGCTCGGTCAGGATCTGCACCAGCGCATCCTCGCTCAGCTCGGCCAGCGCCGTCACCACCGGCATCCGGCCCACGAGTTCGGGGATGATGCCGAACTTGATCAGGTCTTCAGGCTCGATTTCCTGGAACATGTCGGACACCGAACGCTGCTTCTTGCTCTTGACCACGGCGCCAAAGCCGATGCCGGAAGCTTCGGTGCGGTTCTCGATGACCTTCTCCAGGCCCGCGAACGCGCCGCCGCAGATGAACAGGATGTTGGTGGTGTCGACCTGCAGGAAGTCCTGGTTCGGGTGCTTGCGCCCGCCCTGCGGCGGAATGCTGGCCATGGTGCCTTCGATGAGCTTGAGCAGCGCCTGCTGCACGCCTTCACCGGAGACATCGCGCGTGATGCTGGGGTTGTCCGACTTGCGCGAGATCTTGTCGATTTCGTCGATGTAGACAATGCCGCGCTGCGCGCGCTCGACTTCGTAGTTGCAGCTTTGCAGCAGCTTCTGAACGATGTTTTCCACGTCCTCGCCCACATAGCCGGCTTCGGTCAGCGTGGTCGCATCGGCCATGACGAAGGGCACGTCCAGCATGCGCGCCAGGGTCTGCGCCAGCAGCGTCTTGCCCGAGCCCGTGGGGCCGATCAGCAAGATGTTGCTCTTGGCCAGCTCGACGTCGTCCTTGCCGGCCTTTTCCTTGTGGCGCAGGCGTTTGTAGTGGTTGTAGACCGCCACCGCCAGTGTCCGCTTGGCAACTTCCTGGCCAATCACGTAGCTGTCGAGGTTGGCCTTGATCTCTGCCGGCGTGGGCAGATCGCCGCGCGCATCGGTCTTCTCATCCGCAGGCTTCTCGTCGCGGATGATCTCGTTGCACAGATCAATACACTCGTCGCAGATAAAGACCGACGGACCGGCGATCAGCTTCTTCACTTCGTGCTGGCTTTTGCCGCAGAAAGTGCAGTAGAGGTTTTTTTCGCTGGAAGTGCCTTTTTTCTCGGCCATGGGGGGCGGTGCCTTGTTACAAAAAGAGTGGAAAAGGATGATACCGAAATAAAAAACGGCGCCTCCCTCCAGGGGAAACGCCGCCAGCCGGAGGAGGCAGCCTGACCCGGCCGGGTAGGCCTGGCCGGGTCCGGCTCTGGCTCAGGCGCGCTTGTTGATCACCTGATCGATCAAGCCGTAGTCCTTGGCTTCGTCGGCCGACAGGAAGTAGTCCCGTTCGGTATCGCGCTGAATCTTCTCCAGCGGCTGGCCGGTCTGCTCCGCGAGAACGCGGTTGAGCTGCTCACGGGTCTTGAGGATTTCACGGGCGTGAATCTCGATTTCCGTGGCTTGGCCCTGCATGCCGCCCAGAGGCTGGTGGATCATGACCTTGGAGTTCGGCAAAGCATAACGCTTGCCCTTTGCCCCTGCCGACAGCAGGAATGCACCCATGCTGGCAGCCATGCCGATGCACAGCGTCGAGATGTCGGGCTTGATGAAATTCATGGTGTCGAAAATTGCCATGCCGGCGCTGACCGAGCCGCCAGGAGAGTTGATGTAGAACGAAATGTCCTTTTCAGGGTTTTCGCTCTCCAGAAACAGCAACTGGGCGACCACCAGGTTGGCAGTCTGGTCATTGACCGGACCAACCAGGAAGATCACGCGCTCCTTGAGCAGGCGTGAATAAATGTCGTAAGACCGTTCGCCACGACCCGATTGCTCGATCACCATAGGGATCATGCCCAGGCCTTGAGTTTCCAGTGCGCTCATGTTTTCTCCATTCAATGGGGGGTACTGTACCCAGAAAAGAAATGGGGCCTGTGCTTAAAAGCACAAGCCCCAAGCTAGGGTTTTCCCGCAAAGCACCTGGCTTTCACGGGAAACAGGGCCCCAGACTTACGCTTGACCCATCAGCTCGTCGAACGAAACCGACTTGTCGCTGACCTTGGCCTTGCCCAACACGAACTCGGTGACGTTGTTTTCAACGACGACGGCTTCGACTTCGGCCAGACGCTGGCGATCGCCAAAGTACCAGCGCACGACTTCTTCAGGCTTTTCGTAGCTGGCGGCCAGCTCTTCGACATGGGCCTTGAGCTGCTCGGGCGTGGCGTGCAGCTCATTGGCGCGCACCAGCTCGGCAACCACCAGGCCCAGGCGCACGCGGCGCTCGGCCTGGGGACGGAACACGTCTTCAGGGATTTCGGCCTTGTCGGCGTCCTTGATGCCGCGCTGCTTGAGTTCGGCGCGGGCGCCTTCGAGCAGGCGGGCCACTTCGGCTTGCACGCTGGCGTTGGGCAGGTCGAGCTCGGCCTTGGCAACCAGGGCATCCATCACGGCTTGCTTGTTGCGCGCCTGCAGGCGGAACTTGACTTCGCGCTCGAGGTTCTTCTTGATGTCGGCGCGCAGGCCGTCGACGGTGCCGTCGGCAATGCCCAGCGACTTGGACAGCGCTTCGTTGACTTCAGGCAGGTTGGCGGCTTCGATCTTCTTGAGGGTCACGAGGAAGTCGGCGGTCTTGCCGGCAACATCCTTGCCGTGGTAGTCCTCGGGGAAGGCCAGGGGGAAAGTCTTGCTTTCGCCGGTCTTCATGCCGCGCACTGCGTCTTCGAATTCCTTGAGCATCTGGCCTTCGCCGACCAGGAACTGGAAGTCTTCAGCCTTGCCGCCGGCAAAGGTTTCGCCGTCGATCTTGCCTTCGAAGTCCACGGTCACGCGGTCGCCGTCAGCTGCGGCTTCGTCTTGTGCGCGCTGGGCGAAGGTGCGACGCTGCTTGCGCAGGATGTCGATGGTCTTGTCGATGGCGGCGTCGTCGACGTCGGCCGTCAGCTTGTCGACTTCGGCGCTCGACAGATCTTCGATCTTGACTTCGGGCAGCACTTCGAACACGGCGTCGAACTGGGCTTCGCCTTCAGGCGCGCCGTCTTTTTCCGTGATGCGCGGCTGGCCGGCAACGCGCAGCTTGGCTTCGCTCACGGCTTGGGCAAACGCTTCGCCGACCTTGTCGTTCAGCACTTCGTACTGCAGCGAGTAGCCGTAGCGCTGTGCCACCACAGTCATCGGCACCTTGCCGGGACGGAAGCCGTCCATCTTGACCGTGCGGGCAACGCGCTTGAGGCGCGCATCGACTTCGGACTGGATTGCGGACAAAGGCAAGCTCAGCGTGATCTTGCGCTCGAGCTTTTCGAGGGTTTCAACAGTAACGGCCATGGTTCTTCCTAATCAGGGATATGTGGACCGTGCCGGCTGCAGTGCAGCCTGCACCGTGTTCCGCAAAGTCTCACATGGATGGTGCGCGGGGACATCCGCACACCAAGAAAATCAATAGCTTAGGCAGCGGGCGTCCAGTCCATGCAGGATGAAGGCGCTTCGCGCACTAAAAATCGAATCCACAATTATAGCGAGCCGCTCAGGCTCGCAGACGCGAGCCGCCCTGCAGCGTGTGGGCCGACAGCCGGCGAGCGCGCCGTGCAATGCAGCGCCCGCCGGCAGACCGGGGGTCGCGCGTGCCCGCCACAGGCTGGAGCCGGGCGCCCCGATGGGCCGATTTTCGGGAAATAGTGTCGACTTGCCCAAAGCACGCCAATATTGGGCATACAATAGCGTTCTCGTCGGCGTGTAGCGCAGCCTGGTAGCGCACTTGCATGGGGTGCAAGGGGTCGAAGGTTCGAATCCTTTCTCGCCGACCACTGATTCAAAAAAGGACCTGACTTTTGTCAGGTCCTATTTTCGTTGGCGCCGCTGTCTGCAACAGCAGTCGGGGACGGCCCGGGATAAAAAATGTCCGGGCAACCATGTTGCCCGGACATTCAAGAAAATCCCTGCGGCGCTACAGCGTTTGGGGATTCCCCTTCCCTGCTCCACTTCTCCCCCGGGGTGTGAATGCCCCCTCTCACTCATTCGATCACTCATTGAATCTGATGGCAGCCTGCGCTCGTTAACCATGGGAAACGGAGCTTCTTGAAGCACGACGGATCGGGATAATCCCTATGCCCAACCCCTCGCTGTTGCGCAAGGCGAACTGCATGAAACCAACGGCACCCGGCATTGAAAAGCCCCCATTGCTTCCACTTCAGCACGCCTTCGTTGGCTAGAGAAATTCAACCTTCACATAATGATCCGGTTGAATTTCACATTACTCAACCATCGCTCTTTTGACCCTGCCGACCAGGCTGCGAGGACGACGACTTGTCATCGTTCTTGTGGCTCTGACGGCCGGCTTCGGCATGCTGCTCGCTGGTGCCGCCGCGCGTGCCGCTCGTGGAGCTGGTGCTGCTGCTGCGTTTGCTCGGATCCGAACTCTCGGTCTTCTTCTTGTCGGTGTACTGATTATGCCCGTGAGGGTTATTGACAGCCATTTTTATCTCCTTGGAAGTTAAGTGCAAAGATTTATCTGCACGGTTAAATTCTATAAACCGCTCCATTTGGATAATGTCGTCAAGAACCTACTTTCTTGCCAGACAAACGCTTCAGCAAATGGCAGATTAAATCAAGGCTCAAGCAAGAAAATACTGGCAGGGAAAATACGGAGATTGGCCGTAAATAAAAAGGTCCGCCAGAGGGCGGACCTTTTCTTGCAGGTATATACCCGCATGGCGACATGCCTGGCGGATTACTTGTTTTTTTCCTTGCCGCGCGGCAACACTGCGGTGACCGGAGGCATCGGCCGATCGGATGGGCTGCCGCCCTTCGGAGCCGAAGTGTCCTTTTTCGGTTTCTTGGACATCTTCTCGTTGCGCTGTTCCTTGCCCATAAATCCTCCTGATATGGTCTCGAAATGAGACGGTATGGCGATGGTAAGCGACAAAGCGGCGCCAGTTGCAGTGTCTGCGGACGATGGACTACAAGCTGACCGGACAGCACCGACAGCCCGCCCCTGGGCTTGGATGAATCATCTGCTTCATACCACGACCATCTTTACGACCCAACCATGGCTTCTTCCCGCCGCCTCAAGCAGACCGCCCTGCCCCACAGCCCCGAAGTGCTGCTGCTGGTGGATGTGATCAACCCTCTGGACTTTCCTACGGCACGCGACATCCTGCCCAGCGCCATGGAGGCCGCGCAGGCCATCGCCCACCTCAAGGCCCGCTATGCCAGGCAGGGACACAGTTCCATCTATGCCAATGACAATTACGGCACCTGGCACAGCGAATTCCGCGACATTCTCGCGGCCTGCTGCGAACTCGAGGGGGAGCGTGGCGAGATGGCGCGGCTGCTGTCGCCCGCCCCGCAAGACCTGGTGATTCTCAAGCCCCAGCACTCGGCCTTCCACTCCACGCCACTGCAGCACCTGCTGGGCAAGATGAAGGCCGAAAAGCTCACCATCGTCGGTCTGGCCGCCGACATGTGCGTCATGCTCACCGCGACCGATGCACGCATGCAAGGTTACAAGGTATGGGTGCCCAAGGATTGCACGGCGGCCGAATCGGTGCTGCGCAAGGACAACGCGCTGCAGCAGTTGCGAGAAGTGTTCAAGTGCTCCGTGCATGCCGCGCATCGCAAGCACACCTGAACCTGCCGCACACGCAAAGAAAAAGGCCGCTCCCACAGAGAAGCGGCCTTTTTTACTGCAAATGCCCGAGTCGGCGAGAGCCGGCATTTCTATTCACTGGTGCGCGGGGCGGGACTCGAACCCGCACATCCTTGCGGACGTCAGGACCTAAACCTGGTGCGTCTACCAATTTCGCCACCCGCGCGGTGGGTTGCGGCAAGGCCACAACCCTAGGTCAACCGCTTATTTTACCTGTCTCAAAATACATTTTCGGCATTCAGCGGCAAGTTTTTATGCCTCGGACACGGGGCGGCGTACGCGGAACACGGCGGCGTACATGGCCGGCAGCGCCAGCAGCGTGAGCACCGTGGCGACCAGCAGCCCGCCCATGATGGCAACCGCCATCGGCCCCCAGAACACGCTGCGCGACAGCGGAATCATCGCCAGCACCGCGGCCGCGGCCGTGAGCACGATGGGGCGCAGGCGGCCGACAGTGGCTTCGATGATGGCGTTCCACGCCGGCATGCCGCGCGCGCGGTCGACCTCGATCTGGTCGATCAGGATCACCGAGTTGCGCTGGATCATGCCCATCAGCGCAATCACGCCCAGAAGCGCCACGAAACCAAAGGGCCGGTTGAGCAGCAGCAGCGCCGCCGCGACACCGGCAATGCCCATCGGCCCGGTCAGGAAGACCAGCAGCGCGCGGCTGAAGCTGTGCAATTGCAGCATCAGCAGCGTGAAGGTGATGAACAGCATGACGGGCAAGCCGGCCGCGATCGAGGAAGCGCCCTTGGAGCTTTCCTCCACCGCGCCCGCGACCTCGATGCGATAGGCGTTGGCGCCCTCGGCATGCCAGCGCTGCTCGACCTCGCGCAGCGCGGGCAGCAGCGCCTCGGTCACCGTGGCGCCCTGCAGGCCTTCGCGCACATCGCCCTGCACGGTGATGGCGTAGCTGCGGCCTTCGCGCCAGAGCACGCCGGGCTCCCAGGCCAGCACCGGCCGCGCGATCTGCGTCAGCGGAATCGAGCGGCCCGAGGCCGTCGGCAGGTAGGCGTTGCCGATGTCGGTGATGGCATCGCGCTCGTCCAGCGGCGGGCGCAGCACGATGTCGATCAGCCGGTCGCCCTCGCGATACTGGCCCACGGTGGCGCCGCTGAGCATGACGTTCGCGGCCCGGGCAATGGACTGGCTGCTCACGCCGAGCGCGCGGGCCTTGTCCTGGTCCACCTCCAGGCGCACGGCCTTCACGGATTCATTCCAGTTGTCGTTGACGCCGCGCATATCCTGGTTGTCGCGCAGCAGCTTCTTGACCTCGTCGGCACGCGCGCGCAGCGCCGCCGGGTCGGGCCCCACGACACGGAACTGCACCGGATAGGGCACGGGCGGGCCCGAGGCCAGCAGCTTGACGCGGCCGCGCGCCTGCGGAAAGTCCTGCGCCAGCATCTCGGGCAGCTGCTGGCGCAGGCGCTCGCGCGCCTCCAGCGTCTTGGCCACGACAATGAACTGCGAGACGTTGGTCTGCGGAAACACCTGGTCGAGCGGCAGATAGAAACGCGGCACGCCCGAGCCCAGCCAGGCGGTCACGGTCTCCACGCCCTGCCCGGCCAGCAGGCGCTTTTCCACGGCCTCGGCGGTCTGTGCATTGGCGGCAAACGACGTGCCCTCGGGGAACCACAGGTCGACCATGATCTCCATGCGGGTCGAGTCGGGGAAAAACTGCTGCTGCACCCGCGTCATGCCGAACAGGCCCAGCGCCAGCACCAGCAGCGTCGCGCCGATCGTGACCCAGCGGTGGTCGATGCACCAGTCGACGGTGCGCCGAAAGCGCTGGTAGAACGGGGTGTCGAACGTCTCGTGGGATCCCGCTTCGTCCGGCGCTTCGTGCACCGGCGCCGTGCGCGCATGGGGCGGTCGCTTGAGCAGCAGCATGCCCAGATAGGGCACGAAGAACACCGAGGCCAGCCAGCTCAGCAGCAGCGCCACCACGGTGACCGCGAAGATCGCAAAGGTGTATTCGCCGGTCATCGATTTGGCCAGTCCGATGGGCAGGAAGCCCGCGGCCGTGATCAACGTGCCGGTCAGCATCGGCATCGCGGTGATCTCGTAGGCGAAGGTGGCCGCGCGCAGCTTGTCGTAGCCCTCCTCCATCTTGCGCACCATCATCTCGACGGCAATGATCGCGTCGTCGACCAGCAGGCCCAGCGCGATGATCAGCGAGCCCAGCGAGATCTTGTGCAGGCCGATATTCCAGTACCACATGGCCAGGAAGGTGGCCCCGAGCACCAGCGGAATGGTGATGCCCACCACCAGCCCCGGGCGCGGGTCGATGTACCAGCGCCGCCACCAGCGCTGCTCGCCCGGGCGCTTGTGCAGGCCCAGGCTGATGAAGCTCACGGCAAGCACCACGGCCACCGCCTCGATCAGCACCTTGATGAATTCGTTGACCGAGCTCGACACGGCGCGCGGCTGGTCTTGCACGTTGACCAGCTGCATGCCCGCGGGCAGCTCGCCCGCGAGGCGCGCGCTGGCCGCGTGCAGCGCCTTGCCCAGGCGGACGATGTCGCCCCCCTTGGTCATGGCCACGCCCAGCGCAATCGAGTCCTGCCCCTGGTGGCGCACCTTGACGCTTGGCGGATCGACATAGCCGCGGCGGATCTGGGCAATGTCGCCCAGGCGCAGCTGCGCGCCCGAGGCGCCGCGGATCGGCATGGCGCGCAGGTCTTCCACCGCGTTGAAGGCGCCCGCCACGCGCACCTGCACCTGCTCGTCGCCGGCCTGCACGACGCCCGCGCTTTGCAGCGCGTTTTGCTGGTCGAGCTGCGCCAGCACCTGGTTCATGTCGAGGCCCAGCTGCGACAGCCGCAGCTGCGACAGCTCGATGTAGAGCTTTTCATCCTGCACGCCAAACATCTCGACCTTGGCCACGTCGGGCACGCGCAGCAGCTGCTGGCGCACGTCGTCGGCCACATCCTTGAGCTCGGCGTAGCTGAAGCCCTGGCCCTGCAGCGCATAGATCACGCCGTAGACATCGCCGAAGTCGTCGTTGAAGAACGGCCCCTGCACGCCCTGAGGCAGGGTGTAGCGCATGTCGCCGATCTTCTTGCGCACCGTGTACCAGAGCTGCGACACATCGGCGGGCTTGGAGCTGTCCTTGAGCTGGAAGATGATCTGCGACTCGCCGGGCTTCGAGTAGCTGCGGATCTTGTCGGCATAGGGCACCTCCTGCAAGGTGCGCTCGAGCTTGTCCGTGACCTGCTCGGCGACCTGCTGCGCGGTGGCGCCGGGCCAGTAGGTGCGCACCACCATCGCGCGAAAGGTGAAGGGCGGGTCTTCGTCCTGCCCGAGCTGGAAATAGGCGGCGAAGCCCAGCAGCACGATGGACACCAGCAGATAGCGCGTGAGCGCCACATGCTCGAGCGCCCAGCGCGATAGATTGAAGCCGGGTTTGGACTGAATGGGATTCATGGCGGACTCAGCGGGTAGCGGGGGTGACCTGCGCGGCGGCGCCTTCGGGCGCTACGGCGGCGGCCGGCGCGCGTATCGCGTCGCCCGGGCTGTGGTACACCGTCACCTTCTGACCGGGCGCGAGCACATGCCCGCCGGTGGCCACCACGCGCATGCCCGGCGTCAGGCCCTGCGTGATCACCACGGCGTTGCCATCGGCGCCGGCAATTGCCACCGGCTGCAGGCGCACGGTGCTCGAAGCTGCGTCGTATACCCAGACGGCCGAGCCGCCATTTTCCTGCTGCAGCGCCGTGGTCGGCAGCTTGATCACCGGCTGGCCGGTCGCGCCCATGCCTTGCGGGTGCGCATGCACCGTCGCGCCCAGCGCCGGTTGTGCCTGTCCCGGCGTGCGCTCCAACCCGACCTTGACGAGATAGGTGCGCGTGGCGGGATCGGCGCTGGCCGCGACCTCGCGCACGCGGGCGGCGTAACGCTGGTCGTCGGCCCAGGTGCGCACCGCCACCGCCTGGCCCGGGCGGATGCGTGCCACCTTGTCCTCGGGCACCGAGAACACCACATCGCGCTCGCCGTCCTGGGCGATGCGCACGACCGGCGCGCCGGCCGCCACCACTTGGCCGGGCTCGGCATCGACACCGGTGACCACGCCCGCGACATCGGCCACGAGGCGCGTGTAATCGGCCTGCAGCGACTGGCCCGCGGCCTGCGCGCGCGCCTGGTCCAGGCTGGCCTGGGCCGATTTCAGCGTGGCTTCGCGGCGCTCGAGCTCGGCGCTGCTGATGAAGTTCTGCGCCTTGAGCGTGCGGTAGCGCTGCACATCGGCTGCGGCGAGATCGCGCTGCGTGGTGGCCGCGCTGGCCTGCGCGCGCGCGGCATCGGCGGCCAGCCGGTAATCCTGCGCATCGAGCTGCGCCAATAGCTGGCCGGCCAAGACCCGCTGACCCAGCTCCACCTGGCGCGAGACCAGCTTGCCCGCGACGCGAAAGCCCAGCCGCGATTCAACGCGCGCGCGCACCTCGCCGGCGTATTCGAGCTGCGCATCCACGGCGCCGATGCCGACCTCGAGCAGCTTGACCGAGCGCACCGGTTCGGGCGCGGGTGCGGGGCGTGAACAGGCGGCGAGGCCACAGGCCAGCACCACAGCGGACAGGACCCGAAGGGGCCGGGAAAAAGACGAGGAGGGCATGCGGTGCCTAAAAAAAGCGGGGCCCGCGCCAGCGGCGCGAAAGCTCCCAAAAAGCCCGCCCGCGGATGCCTTGGCATGCGGGCGGCTTCTAATGACTGATCGGTTAGTAATTATGAAAAGACGCGCCGGCTTGTCAAGCGACAATGTCGGCGTGAAACCGCCCTCCCCCCCTTCCCCCGGCGCCGCGCTGGCGCCCCCGGTGCCCACCGTGGCCGCGCCCGTCACGCATTACGAGAATTTTCCCGTCGCCTCGCTGCTGTGCCCGCCGCAGCTGCGCCAGCCGATTGCCGCCATCTACGGCTTTGCGCGCACGGCCGACGATATTGCCGACGAGGGCGACGCCACCGCCGCCGAGCGCCTGGCCGCGCTCGAGGCCTATCGCCTTGAGCTGCTGGCGGTGGCGGCGGGCCAGTTGCCGGGGCCGCGCTGGGCCACGGTGTTCGGGCCGCTGCAGGCGGCGCTGCAGCAGCACGCGCTGCCGGTGGCGCTGCTCACCGATCTGCTGAGCGCGTTTTCCCAGGACGTGCGCAAGACCGCGGCCGGGGAGACCTATGCCGATCGCGCCGAGCTGCTCGACTACTGCCGCCGCTCGGCCAACCCGGTCGGGCGCCTGCTGCTGCATCTCTACGGCGTGCACGACGCCGCGGCGCTGGCGCAAAGCGATGCGATCTGCAGCGCGCTGCAGCTGATCAACTTCTGGCAGGACCTGAGCATCGACATTCCGCGTGGGCGCCACTATCTCAGCGATGCCGACTGCGCGCGCCATGGTGTCACGCGCGCGGATCTGGCCACGCTCACGGGCACGCCGGCCACGCAGCAGCTGATTGCCGACAACGCGCGCTGGGCGCGCGAATGCATGGTCCGGGGCCTGCCGCTGGTGCACCGGCTGCCCGGCCGCGCGGGCTGGGAGCTGCGGCTGGTCGTGCAGGGCGGGCTGCGCATTCTCGACAAGGTCGAGGCGCTCCAGGGTGCCAGCCTGCACACCCGCCCGCGCCTGGGCAAGGCCGACTGGCTGCGCATGCTGGGGCGCTGCCTGCGGATGTAGGGCCGCGCGCCGGCGGCGGGCAAAGTCCCTGACGCCGGGCATTGCCGCGCCGCTGGCGCACAATCCCTCCCATTCATTCCAGGTTTCCCGGCGCTGGCCCGCGCAAGCGCGCCCGGCCTTGCCGCCTGCCACTTTTGCTGCCCCGTACATGCCTTTTTCCTCTCTTGGCCTCTCTCCGGCCCTTGCCCGCGCCGCCTCTGAACTGGGGTTCGACGAACCCACGCCCATTCAGCTGCAGGCCATTCCCGCCATCGTGCAGGGTCGCGATGTCTGGGCCTCGGCACGCACCGGATCGGGCAAGACCGCGGCCTTCGCGCTGCCCGCCCTGCTGCAGCACCAGAACCTGACGCTGGCCCAGCAGACCGGCGGCCCGCGCAGCGTGCATACGCTGGTCGTGGTGCCCACGCGCGAACTCGCGGCCCAGGTCGGCGAGGTGCTGCGCAGCCTGGGCCAGCACCTGTCCCAGCCGCCAAAGATCGCGGTGGTGTTTGGCGGCGTGTCGATCAACCCGCAGATGATGGCGCTGCGCGGCGGGGCCGACATCGTCGTCGCCACGCCGGGCCGGCTGCTCGATCTCGTGGAGCAGCGCGCGCTGCGCCTGTCGCAGGTGCAGCTGCTGGTGCTCGATGAAGCCGACCGGCTGCTCGACCTGGGCTTTGCCGACGAGCTGCAGCGCACGCTGGCGCTGCTGCCCAAGCAGCGCCAGACGCTGTTTTTCTCGGCCACGTTCCCGCAGGCCGTCGAGGCACTGGCGCAAAGCCTGCTGCGCGACCCCTTGCGCGTGGACATTCCCACCGATGCCAGCGAAAGCCAGGCCATCATCGAGCAACGCGCCGTCGCGGTGGACCACTCGCGGCGCACGCAGCTGCTGCGTGAAATGCTCAAGGACGCGGCCTGGACGCGCGTGCTGGTGTTCGTTGCCACCAAGCACACCGCCAACATCGTGGCCGAGAAGCTCTACAAGAACGGCGTCTTCGCCACGCCTTTCCACGGCGAGCTGAGCCAGGGCGCGCGCCAGCAGGTGCTCGAGGAATTCAAGGCAGAGCGCTGGCAGGTGGTCGTGACCACCGATCTGGCCGCGCGCGGCATCGACATCGCGCAGCTGCCGGTGGTGGTGAACTACGACCTGCCGCGCTCGGCTGTCGACTACGTGCACCGCATCGGCCGCACCGGCCGCGCGGGCGAAAGCGGCCTGGCCGTGAGCTTTGTCACGCCGGCCAGCGAACCCCATTGGCAGCTGATTGAAAAGCGCCAGCACCTGGCACTGCCGCGCGAGATCATCGAGGGGTTCGAGCCGCTCGAAGAGGTGCCGGCGCCGGTGCCTGGTGCGGCGGATGGCAACGGGGGGGTCAAGGGGAAACGCCCTAGCAAGAAGGACAAGTTGCGGGCAGCGGCTGAAAAAGGAAGCACCCCCTGAGCGGCTGTCGCCGCTTCCCCCTCTCATCCTTCGGTGGAGGGGGACGGCACCCTCGGTGCGGGGCGGCCCTTCCTCGGTGCCCCCGCGTTGGACCACGCCAGTTTTACAGGCCATGAATGGTGCAAGCGCCATGGATACTTGCCATGAGAGTTCTCCCCCACTCGCTCCAGCCCCCCGCCGCACTCATGGGACAATCACCGCCAATATGAATCCGGCCCAGTACGTCCAAGAAAAAGCTGCCGCTTCGGGCAGCAGCTTTTATTACGCCTTTCTTTTCCTGCCTCCGCAGCGCCGCGCGGCCATCACCGCGTTCTATGCCTTTTGCCGCGAGATCGATGATGTCGTGGACGAGGTCAGCGACCCGGGCGTGGCGGCCACCAAACTGGCCTGGTGGCGCGGCGAAGTGGCCAAGTCCTTTGCGGGGCAGCCCACGCACCCGGCCATGCAGGCGCTGATGCCTTCGAGCGCCGAATACGGCATCACGCAGGCGCATCTGCTGGCGGTGATCGACGGCTGCCAGATGGATCTGGACCAGACGCGCTACCTCGACTATGCAGGCCTGCAGCGCTACTGCCATCTGGTGGCGGGCGTGGTTGGCGAAGTCGCGGCGCGCATCTTCGGCCAGACCCACGAGGCCACCACGGCCTACGCGCACAAGCTGGGCCAGGCGCTGCAGCTCACCAACATCATCCGCGATGTCGGCGAAGACGCGCTGCGCGGGCGCATCTATCTGCCGGTGAGCGAGCTGCAGCAGTTCGACGTGAAGGCGCACGAGATCCTCAAGCGCCAGTACTCGGAGCGGTTCACGGCGCTGATGCGCTTCCAGGCCGAACGCGCGCACCGTCTTTACGACGAAGCGCTGGCCATGCTGCCCGAAGCCGACCGGCGCACGCAAAAACCCGGCCTGATGATGGCCAGCATCTACCGCACGCTGCTGCGCGAGATCGAGCACGACAACTTCCAGGTATTGCACCAGCGCATCAAGCTGACCCCGCTGCGCAAGCTCTGGCTGGCCTGGAAGATGCAGGCGCTGGGACGCATGTGAGCGTTGCCGTCATCGGCGGCGGCTGGGCCGGCATGGCCGCCGCCGTGACCCTGGCCCAGGCGGGCCGCGAGGTCACGGTCTACGAAGCCGCACGCCACTGGGGCGGGCGTGCACGCGCCCTGGTGCTGGACACCCCCCAAGGCCCGCTCACGCTGGACAACGGCCAGCACATCCTGATTGGCGCCTACCGCGACTGCCTGGCGCTGATGCGCAGCGTGGGCGTGGATGTCGACACCGCGCTGCAGCGCCTGCCGATGGCGCTGCGCTACGCCGATGGCACGGGCCTGGCGTTTCCCGATATGGCACCGCCCTTCGATGCACTGGCCGGTATCCTCGGCGCGCGCGGCTGGAGTTTGCGCGACCGGCTGGCGCTGCTGGCCTGGGCCGCGCGCTGGCGGCTGCGCGGCTTTCGCTGCGCCGAGCAAGCCAGCGTTGCCGATCTGTGCAGCTCGCTGCCACCGAAGCTGCTCGCCGAATTCATCGAGCCGCTGTGCATTTCAGCGCTCAACACCCCGCCTGAACAATCGAGCGGCGCGGTGTTCTTGCACGTGCTGCGCGATGCCTTGTTCAGCGGCCGCGGCGGCTCGAACTTCCTGCTGCCGACCTGCGATCTGGGAACGCTGTTTCCCACGACTGCCGCGGCGTGGCTGCAGG
>JBEVDH010000151.1:0-14201 GCA_040514115.1 Comamonas sp.
ATCTTCACCTCCAGCACCTCAAGATTGTCCTGGCGCTCCAGATGCACCTTGATGTCGTTCGGGTGGATGGACACGTACTTGGAGATCACCGCCATCAGCTCGCGCTGCAGCTCGGGCAGGTAATCGTGCTGGCTGCGGCCGCCGCCCACGCGTTCATGCGCCAGAATGATCTGCAGGCGCTCTTTCGCGACCGAAGCCGACTTCTTTTTTTCGCCCAGTAGAAAAGACAGCATCGACATTTCTTATCTCCCCCCGAAGATGCGTTTGAAGAAGCCCGGCCTTTGCACGTCGATGAAGCGCATGGGCTTTTCGGCGCCCAGGAAGCGGTCGATCACGTCTTTGTAAGCCTCGGACACATCGGTGTTCGCCAGGTGCACCGCCGGAATACCCTGGTTGGAGGCCAGCAGCACGGTTTCCGATTCGGGAATGACGCCTATCAGCTCGATGCGCAGGATGTCCTGGATGTCCTCGAGCGACAGCATCTGGCCGTCCTCGACGCGGTTCGGGTTGTAGCGGGTGATCAGCAGGTGTTCCTTGATCGGTTCGCCGCCTTCGATCGCGCGCTTGGTCTTGGAGCTGAGCATGCCCAGGATGCGGTCGGAGTCGCGCACGGACGAGACTTCGGGGTTGGTCACCACCAGCGCCTCGTCGGCGAAGTGCATGGCCATCAGCGCGCCGCTCTCGATGCCCGCGGGGGAGTCGCAGACGATGTATTCGAAGCCCATCTCGCCGAGATCCTTGAGGATCTTCTCGACACCGTCCTGGCTCAGCGCATCCTTGTCACGCGTCTGCGAGGCCGCGAGCACGAACAGGTTGTCGCACTGCTTGTCCTTGATCAGCGCCTGGTTCAGGTTGGCCTCACCCTGGATCACGTTGATCAGGTCATACACCACGCGGCGCTCACACCCCATGATCAGATCCAGGTTGCGCAGCCCGACGTCGAAGTCAATGACGGCGGTCTTGTGGCCCCGCAGGGCGAGGCCGGAGGCAAAGCTGGCGCTGGTGGTGGTCTTTCCCACGCCACCTTTGCCCGAAGTCACGACGACGATTTTGGCCATGTTTGCACTGTTCCTTAAAGACAAAGCTCAATGTGGGGGAGCCGCAGCTCCTCACGTTCACGCATTACAGCGGCTCGACGATGATTTTCTCGCCGTCGAGCCGAACCTGGGCCGGCTTGCCGACCACATCGGGAGACAGTTCTGTCTCGGTGGTGCGGTACATGCCGGCAATGGACAGCAGCTGGGGCTCCATGCAGGTGCTGAAGATGCGCGCCGAGGTATTGCCACGCGCTCCCGCGATGGCCCGTCCGCGCAGCGGTGCATACACATGCACGTTGCCGTCCGCGATTACCTCGGCACCATAACTGACGACGGCCAGAACCACCAGATCGGTTCCCCGGGCATAGACCTGCTGGCCCGAGCGCAGCGGCTTGTCGATGACCATCGCGCCGGCCATCGGTGCCGGCACCTCGCGCACGACCTCGACTTCGCGGATCACCTCGTGCACGACTTCATGCACTTCGACCTGCGCCGCGCGCGCCGCCTGCGCGTCGGGTGCCGAGCACAGGCCCGCGGCCAGCGCGTCGCGCGTCTGCGCCTCGCTGCCGCCGCGCACCGCCACCGGCTGGGTGTGGTGGGCCTGCAGCAGCGCGATCAACGCCGGGAAATCAATGGGATTTTCGGACTGCTTCACCTGGGCCAGGTCGATGAGGACCGGGTCGTTGTCGAAGAAGTCGGGATCGTCCGCCAGGCGCTGCGCGAGATCGGCCGCAACCAGCTGGATGTCCGTGTCCTTGAGCGCGACCGCCACCACATGCAGCTGGGCGCTCTTGAGATCAAAACTGGAGCGGGCGGTGCCCGTCGAATCAGCGGCCATGAATGGGTCTGCGGTAGGAAAGTCGGAAACCAGGTGGAGACCCGGCCGGGGACGAGGCCAAAGTGTACCCCGGGGCCATGTACCCCACCCGGCGTGTATCCGCAGAGATACAGGTCATGACATCTGCGCCCCGGCCACGGCTTCGTGCGCCGCCTGGCGCCGGCGCGCCAGCGCTTCATACCAGCCCAGGCACGCGGGGTTGGCCATGGTGTCCTTGTTGACGACCTGCGCCAGCGGCTTGCCCAGCAGCAGCTGCTTGATCGGCAGCTCCTGCTTCTTGCCGCTGAGCGTGCGCGGCACCTCGGCCACCTGATGGATGGCGTCGGGCACGAAGCGCGGCGAGACGGCAGTGCGGATCGCGCCATTGATGCGCGCGCGCAGCGGCGCGTCCAGTTCCACGCCCGGGCGCAGCACGACAAACAGCGGCATATGGCTTTCGCGGCCCAGGTATTCGAGGTCGACCACAAGGCTGTCGAGCACCTCGGGCAGGGCTTCGACGGCGCGGTAGATCTCGCTGGTGCCCATGCGCAGGCCGTGGCGGTTGATGGTCGCGTCGCTGCGGCCGTAGATCACGCAGCCGCCCTGCGGCGTGATGCGGATCCAGTCGCCATGGCGCCAGACCGCGCCGGCCTCGGGTCCGGTGTCGCCGCCGCCCGGGCGCCGGCCCTGCCCGGGTGCGAAATGCGCGAAGTAGCTTGAACGGTAGCGCTGGCCGCCCTCGTCGCCCCAGAAATACAGCGGCATCGAAGGTATCGGCTGCGTGCAGACCAGCTCGCCCACTTCGTCTATGACCGGGCGGCCCTGGTCGTCCCAGGCCTCGACGGCCGCGCCCAGCTGGCGGCATTGCATCACGCCCGGCACCTGCGGCAGCTCGCGGTGGCCGCCGAGGAAGGCGCCGCAGAAATCGGTGCCGCCGGAGATGTTGTTCCACCAGATGTTTTCATCGGACGGCAAACCGGGCCGGCCACTGGCCTCGGCCCGGGCGCGCAGCGCGCGGAACTGCTCCGTGCCCCATTGCTGCACTTCGGCCGACAGCGGCGAGCCGGTCGAGCCCAGCGCGCGCACGCGCGACAGGTCGCCGCAGGCCGAGAGATCGACGCCGGCCTTCATGCAGTTCGCGTAGAACGCCGCGCCCGAGCCGAAGCAGGTCACGCCGGTCTCGGCCGCGAAGCGCCACAGCACGCCCCAGTCGGGCTGCTCCTTGCTGCCGCCAGGGCTGCCGTCGAAGATCACGCAGGTCGTGCCGCCCAGCAGCCCCGAGACCTGGGCGTTCCACATCACCCAGCCCGTGGAGCTGTACCAGTGAAAGCGCTCGCCCCAGCTGTTGGCGTCCCAGCTGCAGCCGACATCGTTGTGCAGGCCCTTGAGCTGCAGCGCCACCAGCACCATGCCGCCATGGCCATGCACGATGGGCTTGGGCAGGCCCGTGGTACCGCTCGAATAGACAATCCACAGCGGGTGGTCGAAGGGCAGCCACAGCGGCTCGAAGGCTGCCGTGGCGGCATCGCTGCGCGCCGTGATCCGGCCCCAGTGCGCGCAGTCGGCGCGATCGAGCGCCAGGTCGAGGTTGTTGACCAGGATCACCTGCTGCAGGCCCGGCAGCTGCGCGCGCAGCTCGGCGAGCACCGGCTGGCGGTCGAGGTCGCGGCCCGCATAGTGCACGCCGTCCACCGCGATCAGCACCTTGGGCGCAATCTGGCGAAAGCGGTCGAGCACCGCCTGCGTGCCCATGTCGGGCGCGCAGATGCTCCAGACCGCGCCGATGCTGGCGCAGGCCAGCAGCGCCACCATGGCTTCGGGAATGTTGGGCAGATAGGCGGCCACGCGGTCGCCCGGCTGCACGCCCTGGGCCTGCAGGTGCAGCGCCAGCGCCGCCGTCTGGCGGCGCAGCTCGGGCCAGCTCAGCTCGCGGTGCAGGCCCTGCTCGTTGCGGCTGATGACGGCCGGCATGCCCGCGGTTTCGGCCGCCGCGGTATGGCGCAGCACCTGCTGGGCGTAGTTCACCTGCGCTCCCGGAAACCACTCGGCGCCGGGCATCACATTGCGCGCCAGCACTGCCGTGTGCGGTGTGGGCGACTGCAGCTCGCAGTATTCCCAGATGCTCTGCCAGAAGGCGTCGAGCTCGGTCACCGACCAGCGCCAGAGCGCGTCGTAGTCGGAAAACACCAGGCCATGACGCTGCGCGAGCCAGTCCTGGTAGCGGCGAATCTGGGGGATATAGGCAGGAATGGTGCTCATAGCCCATGACGTTAAGGCGCTGTGCACGCAGTTGCTTCAGGGTTAGCCCTGAAACTGCCGCCTGCGCGACAACGGTTTGTGCGTCATCCGCCTACAACGTTCTGCGAATCTGTCCCCCATCCAGCGCGGAATGTCTCTAACATCGCGCCAGTTTTGTTTGGGAGAGATGCGATGGGAATTTTCCACTGGACCGAAAAGTCCTCCGATGTGCTGCATTCCGGGGGCGTGATCGGCCCTGACGAGCGCCTGCCCTGGCCACAGACCGGCCTGATGGGCATCCAGCACGTGATTGCGATGTTCGGCTCGACCGTGCTCGCGCCCATTCTCATGGGCTTCGACCCCAATCTGGCGGTGCTGATGAGCGGCATCGGCACGCTGATCTTCTTTCTGATCACCGGCGGCAAGGTGCCCAGCTACCTGGGCTCCTCGTTTGCGTTCATCGGCGTGGTGATCGCGGCCACGGGCTACGCCGGCCAGGGCGCGAATGCCAACATCGGCGTGGCGCTGGGCGGCATCATTGCCTGCGGCGCGGTCTACACGCTGATCGGCGTGCTGGTGCAGTGGCTGGGCACGGGCTGGATCGAACGCTTCATGCCGCCCGTCGTCACGGGCGCGGTGGTTGCCGTGATCGGCCTGAACCTGGCGAGCATTCCGATCAAGAACATGGCGGCAAGCAACTTCGACAGCTGGATGCAGGCGCTGACCTTTGTCTGCGTCGGCCTGGTCGCGGTGCTCGCGCGCGGCATGCTGCAGCGCCTGCTGATCCTGGTCGGCCTGATCATCTCGAGCGTGTTCTACGCGCTGCTGACCAACGTCGCGGGCCTGGGCAAGCCGATCGACCTGTCGGGCGTGGCCAACGCCGCCTGGCTCGGCCTGCCGCAGTTCCACGCGCCGGTGTTCAGCGCCCCGGCCATGCTGCTGATCGTTCCCGTGGTCGTCATCCTGGTGGCCGAGAACCTGGGCCATATCAAGGCCGTCACGGCCATGACCGGCAAGAACATCGACCAGTACATGGGCCGAGCGTTCATCGGCGACGGCGTCGCGACCATGGTCAGCGGCGCGGGCGGCGGCACCGGCGTGACCACCTATGCCGAGAACATCGGCGTGATGGCGGCCACGCGCATCTACTCGACGGCGGTGTTCCTGTGCGCCGCGCTGCTGGCCGTGCTGCTGGGCTTCAGCCCCAAGTTCGGCGCGCTGATCCAGGCGATTCCGCTGCCGGTGATGGGCGGCGTGTCGATCGTCGTGTTCGGCCTGATCGCGGTGGCCGGCGCCAACATCTGGGTGCGCAACCAGGTCGACTTCTCGCAGAACAAGAACCTGATCGTCGCCGCGATCACGCTGATCCTGGGCACGGGGGAGTTCACGCTCAAGTTCGGCGACTTCGCGCTCGGTGGCATCGGAACGGCTACGTTCGGAGCGATCATTCTTTATGCGTTGCTCGACCGCAAGCCGCGTTAAAAAGAACCGTTCGTCCTGAGCTTGTCGAAGGATGACGGGCCTGCGCTCAAGTTTTGAGGACAGGCCGTCCAGGGTTCGACAGGCTCACCACGAACGATTATTGACAGGGGCCGCAAGGCCCCTTTTTCTTGCCCGCCTCACGCATCCGAACGGCACCATGGCGCCAGAGTGGGTTGCTCGTGTACTCGCCAGGGGCGCGCCGCTTGGCTGCTACCATCCGCCCCGCCAGCCACCGCACCCGATTCCTGGAGACAAGACGGTGGCGCTTTTTGCGGAGTTTGCAGATGTCCTTGATTGACCGCGTACGGTATCCCGATTTCCACCCCCTGATCATGAGCGCGCAAGCCGCGGCCGAGCTGGTGCCCGCGGGTGCCAATGTCGGCATGAGCGGGTTCACCGGCGCGGGTTATCCCAAGCTCCTGCCCCAGGCACTGGCGGCCCGCGCGCGCGCCGAGCACGACGCGGGTCGGCCGTTCAAGATCAGCCTGTGGACCGGCGCCTCGACGGCGCCCGAGATGGACGGCGCGCTGGCCGCGGCCGATGCGTTCGACAAGCGCCTGCCCTTCCAGAGCGACCCGATCTGTCGCGCCAAGATCAATGCCGGCGAGATGCACTTCGTCGACATGCACCTGTCGCATGTGGCCCAGCATGCGTGGTTCGGCTTTCTCGGCGAGATGAAGGTCGCGGTGATCGAGGTGCTGGGCGTGCTGCCAGACGGCCGGCTGATCCCGTCCACCGCCGTGGGCAACAACAAGACCTGGCTCGAGATCGCCGACAAGGTGATCCTCGAAGTCAACACCAAGCCCCCGCAGGCGATCGAGGGCATGCACGACATCTACTACGGCACGGCCATTCCGCCGCGGCGCACGCCAATCCACATGACCCATGCCGCCGAGCGCATTGGCGAGGCCTATCTGCGCGTCGATCCGGCCAAGGTGATTGCCGTGGTCGAGACCCACCAGAGCGACCGCAATTCGGGCTTTGCCCAGCCCGATGCGGCATCGACCCGGATCGCCGGCCACATCATCGACTTCCTCGCGCACGAGATGCGCCTCGGCCGTCTGCCCAAGGACATGCTGCCGATCCAGTCGGGCGTGGGCAACGTCGCCAACGCGGTGCTGGCCGGGCTGCTCAACGGCCCGTTCGACAACCTGCTGGGCTTCACCGAAGTGCTGCAGGACGGCATGCTCGACCTGCTGCGCACCGGCAAGATGCGCCAGGCCTCGGCCACCGCGATCTCGCTGAGCCCGGCCGCCTACGAGGACTTCGAGCGCAACATCGGCTTCTACCGCGAGCGCATCATCCTGCGCCCGCAGGAGATCAGCAACCACCCGGAACTGGTGCGCCGCCTGGGCATCATCGCGATGAACTCGATGATCGAGGCCGACATCTACGGCAACATCAACTCGACGCACATCATGGGCTCGGGAATGATGAACGGCATCGGCGGCTCGGGCGACTTCGCGCGCAACGGCTACCTGTCGTTCTTCGTCACGCCGTCGGTGGCCAAGGACGGCAAGATCAGCTGCATCGTGCCGATGTGCTCGCATGTGGACCACACCGAGCACGACACGCAGATCATCGTCACCGAGCATGGCCTGGCCGACCTGCGCGGCCTGTCGCCACGCGAGCGCGCGCAGGTGATCATCGACAACTGCGCGCACCCCGACTTCCGCCCGATGCTGCAGGACTACTTCGACCGCGCGCGGCTCAAGGGCGCGCAGCATACGCCGCATATCCTGGGCGAGGCGCTGAGCTGGCATGAGCGATATCTGGAAACGGGCAGCATGCTGCCCTCCACCCCCTGAGTTGCCCCGATGACGGATGAGAGGCCCGCTCTCCAGGCTTGAGTGGGGGCCGTTCATGGTTCGATCCTTCGACAAGCTCAGGATCACCACGAACGGTCGCTAAAGGCGTGCCCTACGCAAACCGTTCGTCCTGAGCTTGTCGAAGGATGAAGGGCCCGCTCTCCAGGCTTGAGGGAGGCCGTTCATGGTTCGATCCTTCGACAAGCTCAGGATCACCACGAACGGTTCAAACCGTTCGTCCTGATCCTGAGCTGTCGAAGGATCGAAGGATGGACGGCCTGCTCTCGTGAATACCGCGCTGTCGCCTGCGTTGCCCCCCGCTCCCCGGCTTTAGGCATGATGCACCCATCGCATCCACAGCCTGAGCCACCCCATGTCCATCTGGAAAAAACCCGTTACCGCCCAAGCCCTGAACCGCTCCAGCGCCAATACCGCGGTGAGCCATCTGGGCATCGAGATCACCGAGATCGGTGACGACTTCATCGTCGGCCGCGTGCCCGTGGATGCGCGCACGGTGCAGCCGTTCGGGCTGCTGCATGGCGGCGTCAGCGTGGTGCTGGCCGAGACGCTGGGGTCGCTGGGCGCCTTCTACGCGAGCCCCGAGGGCCATACCGCAGTGGGCCTGGACATCAACGCCAACCACCTGCGCGCCGTGCGCAGCGGCTGGGTCACGGCCACCGCCAAGCCGGTGCATATCGGCCGCACGACCCAGGTCTGGCAGATCGACATGGTCAACGACGAGGGCCAGCCAACCTGCACCTCGCGCATCACCATGGCGATCCTGGCGCCGCGCTGAGCCGCGCCAGCGCGCGCGCTGGTGTCGAGGCGCTGCGATAGGGGAACCCTGGTGGCCGCGCACTAGAATCTCTCGCCCGCAAGGCCCCTTGGAGACCGCCCTGAACCCGAGAATCGACGTCTACAACCTGCGCCTGTTCGTGGCCGTGGCCCGCGCCGGCTCGATCGTGCGCGCCGCCGAGGAACAGAGCATTGCCGCATCGGCGCTCGGACGGCGCCTGGCGGCGCTGGAGCGCACTTTCGGCACGGCGCTGCTGATCCGCTCGCCGCGCGGCGTGGCGCTCACCGATGCGGGGCGCATGGTCTACGAGCGTGGTATCCGCATAGACGAGGAACTCGAATCGCTGGTGCGCGAAGTCAAGAGCCTGGGCGCCGAGCTCGCGGGCACGGTGCGGCTGTACGCGAACATGTCGGCCATCGTCGGCGCGCTGCCCGAGCGGCTGCGGCGCTTCAAGAAGGCCCACCCCCATGTGCAGGTGTCGCTGCACGAGGCCGATACCCGGGATGTGGTCCGCGCCTGCCTCGACGATCGCGCCGATCTGGGCATCGGCGTGCAGTCCGATGTGCCTGCCGGCTTGGACCTGTGGCACTTCGCCGACGATCCGCTGCAGGTGGTGTTTCCCGCCGACCATGCGCTGGCGCACGCGCCGTCGGTGGGCTTCGCTCAGGTACTTGCGTATCCGGTGATCGGCGTGCACCAGGGCGGCGCACTCGACCGCCTGCTGCACGAGCGCGCGCAGGCGCTGCACCAGCGCTTCGAGCCCGAGGTGTCGGTCAGCAGCTTCGATGCCGTGCACCGCATGGTCGAGGCCGGCCTGGGCATTGCCGTGGTGCCGCTGAGCGCCTTTGCGGCGTTTGGCGACAAGCCCTCCTTCGTGCACCGCCCGCTGGTCGACAGCTGGGCCGAGCGCACGCTGGTGCTGTATGCGCTGCGGCGCACGCCCCAGCCACGCGCGGTGCAGGCGCTGATCGACCTGCTGCAAGGTTGAACGGGAAAACCCGGATCGCGCACCTTGCGCGACCCCCTGTGCCGAGTTAGCGCTTCCCCGCGCCCGGGCCGCGGCCGATCATGCGGCATGCAAGCCCATCAGCCAACGCTGCGTTTTTCGCCCCACCTCCTGTATCTGAGCCAGCAGCCCGAGGTCGTCAAAAGTGCCCTGGCCGGCGCCCGCCTGACGCTGGCGCAGGCCGCCCCCCTGCGCGACGATGTCTCCACCGACGAGATCACCCCGATTGCGATCCTGACCCACTTCGACCAGAAGCTGGGCCGCTACCCCTATACCGGCCTGCGCAGCGGCGGGGAGTCGCCCATCGGCGTCAGCGCGCTCCAGGGCAGCGGCATCGAGGTCGTGGTGGCAGGCAAGCGCTACGGCAAGGGATCGTCGCGCGAACACAGCCCCGCGGCCGAGAAGCTCGCGGGCGTGCGCCTGGTCATTGCCGAGAGCTTCGAGCGCATCTACCGCCAGAACGCCGACAACATCGGGCTGTTCACCTCGACCGACTTCGGCCTGATCGCGCGCATCGAGGCCGGTGAGGCGATCGCGATCGACGAACTGGTGACCGGACGCGACGCGCTGGCCGCCGCGATCCTGCGCGGCGGCGGGCTGCTGCCTTTCGGGCAGCGCCATCTGCGCGCCGTGGCGCCCGCGCCGACCGCAGCTGCTGCGCAGCCGCAGACACTGTTCGAGAAGATCGTTGCGCGCCACACGCTCGCCACGGCCGTGACATCGACGGCTCCGGCCGTGGGCGATGGCGCCTTTGTGCGGGCCGACTGGCGCTTCATCCACGAGTACTACACCGGCATGGCCGCGCACATGCTGCATGCGGCGTTGGGCCGCCCGCTCACGCTCGCGGACCCGGACTCGATCATCGTGTTCGAGGACCACACCTCCTATGTAGAGGAAAGCCCGGCGCATGTGATGGGCGGGCTGGTGCCCAACGTGCAGCGCATGGTGCGGGCGCAGCGCGACTTCGCCCGCGACTACCAGCTGCGCAGCCACCGCACGCTGACCGAGGCCGAGGCGCGCCTTGACGATGGCAGCAATGTCGCCGGCATCTCGCACGCGATGGTGGCCGAGCACTATGCGCTGCCGGGGCAGCTGGTGGTGGGCACCGATTCGCACACCCCGCACAGCGGCGCGCTCGGCTGCGTGGCCTTTGGCGTCGGCACCACCGACATGGCCAATGCATTTGTCACGGGCGCGGTGCGGCTGACCATGCCGGCCAGCGTGCGCGTGGTGCTGGACGGGCAACTGTGCGCCGGGGTGACGGCCAAGGATGTCGTGCTGCAGTTGCTGGCGCTGCCCTCTATCCGCTCGGGCGGCGGTGTGGGCAAGGTCTTCGAATTCACCGGAACGGCCGTGGCGCGCATGCGCACCGACGAGCGCGCGACGCTGACCAATATGTGCGCCGAGCTGGGCGGCTTCACCGGAATCGTCGCGCCCGATGCCGAAACCCTGCGCTTCCTGCGCGAGCGCCGCGGTGTCGACTTCGCACTCGAAGACTGGATGCACAGCGATGCCGGCGCGCACTACGCGCACACCATTGAACTCGACTGCGCCACCGTGCCGCCGATGGTCGCCGCGCCCGGCGATCCAGGCAATGGCATTCCCCTGGCGGAAGCCGAGGCCGGCGTGCGCATCGACATTGCCTACGGCGGCTCGTGCACCGCGGGCAAGCGCGAGGACTTCGACCACTACCACGCGGTGCTGCGCTGGGCCGCCGACCGCGGCCTGCGCGTCGCGCCCGGTGTGCAGCTGTTCTTGCAGTTCGGCACCACGGCCGTGCGCGACCACTGCATCGCCGCCGGCTATCTCGATGCCTTCGAGCGCGTCGGCGCGCGCATCCTGCAGCCGTCCTGCGGCGCCTGCGGCAACTGCGGGCCCGGGGGCTCCTCGCGCGCCGACCAGGTCACCGTGAGCGCGATCAATCGCAATTTTCCCGGGCGTGGTGGCCCCGGGAATGTCTGGCTGGCCAGTCCGCCCACCGTCGCGGCCAGCGCCATCGCCGGAGAGCTGATCGGGTTTGCCGCGCTGCAACAGAGATACCCCATAAAAAAGGAGACAAGCGATGAACATTTCCCCGACAAGGCGCCTGGCGCTGCAGGCGCTGCTGGTGTCGATGGCCCCGCTGGCAGCCTTCGCGCAGCCCGCGCCTAGCGACAAGCCGGTGCGCATCGTCGTGCCGCTCGCGGCCGGCTCCACGGTGGACGCGGTGGCGCGCTCGCTCGCGCCCGGCCTGGGCCGCGCCACGGGCCACCCGATCGTGGTCGAGAACGTTGTCGGCGCGGGCGGCATCCCCGGCACGGCGCAGGTCGTCAAGGCGGCCAGGGACGGCATGACGCTGGGCATGATCTCCTCCAACCACGTCATCAACCCCGGGATCTACAAGAGCATCCCCTACGACACCCTCAAGGACATCACGCCGATCGCGGTGCTGGCCACGGTGCCGCTGGTGCTGGTCGTCAACCCCAAGCTGCCGGTGAAGAACCTGCAGGAGCTGCTGGCCTATGCCAAGGCGCATCCCGGCACGCTCAACTACGGCTCGGCGGGCAATGGCAGCACGCTGCACCTGGCGGGTGAACTGATGATCGGCGAGACCGGCATCGACATGAAGCATGTGCCCTACCGCGGCACCGGCCCGCTGATCACCGATCTGATGGGCGGCCAGGTGCAGCTGGGCTTTGTCTCGATCTCGCAGGTCGCGCCGCAGATCAAGGCCGGTGGGCTGCGCGCGCTGGCGCTTTCCACCTCCACCCGTTCCCCCGCGCTGCCTGATGTGCCGACGATGGCCCAGGCCGGCGCGCCCAGGTACAGCTTCGATGCCTGGATCGCGCTGGTGGGCCCGGCCGGGCTGCCCAAGGCCACCGTGGAGGGATATGCCGCGGCCGTGCGGGCGGCCATGGAGTCGCCCGAGGCCAAGGCGGCGATCACCGGCCAGGGCCTGATGGTGCTGGACAAGGGCCCGGACACCGCGCCGGCCTTTTTCCAGAGCGAACTGGCCAAGCACCAGGCGCTGGTGAAACAGTCCGGCGCGACGCTGGACTGAGGCAGCGATGAAGTTATCCACAGCCGACCTCTGTGATCAGAACCCGCAGGCGCGTGTGTGCGTCGCGCCCTGGCAATCCTATGGCGGACGCGGCGCGTTCGGCGGGCGCATCGTCACCGTGCGTGTCTTTGAAGATGCGGGCCGGGTCCGGCACAAGCTCGAGGCGCCGGGCCATGGCTGCGTGCTGGTCGTGGATGCGGGCGCATCGCTGCAACGCGCGGTGCTGGGCGATCGCCTGGCCGCTTTAGGCGCACGCAACGGCTGGGCCGGGGTGCTGGTCTACGGCGCCGTGAGGGACACCGCCGCGCTGGCAGCGCTGGACTTCGGCGTCGTGGCGCTGGGCCGCGTGCCGGCGCGCGGCACGGGCCATGGCACGGGAGAATGCGACGTGGTGCTGCGCATCGCGGGTGTCGACATCCACCCCGGGCAACTGCTGGCGCTCGATGCCGATGGGGTTGTCGTGGTGCCCGATACGCCCTGAAGTTTCAGGGCGCGTTGCCGGACTGCGCCAGGCGCTGGCTCTTCCAATACACGTCGTCGCCGCCCTCCACGCGATTGAGCACGCGAGCCAGCACGAACAGCAGGTCCGAAAGGCGATTGAGGTACTGGCGCGGCGCGGGCCGCATGGCTTCGGCCTGCTCCAGCGCCACCACCATGCGCTCGGCGCGGCGCGCCACCGTGCGGCAGACATGGGCCTGCGCGGCCGCGCGCGTGCCGGCGGGCAGGATGAACTCCTGCAGCCGCGGCAGTTGCGCGTTGTGGTGCGCGAGCGCATTGTCGAGCTGCAGCAGCGCGTCGTCCTTGAGCAGTTCGAAGCCCGGAATCGACAGCTCGCCGCCGAGGTTGAACAGCTGATGCTGCACATCGACCAGCAGCTCGCGCACCTCCTGCGGCAGCGGCTCGCACAACAGCAGGCCGATATGCGAGTTGAGCTCATCGACATCGCCCATCGCATGCGGGCGGCCGCTGTTCTTCGAGACCCGGGTGTTGTCGCCCAGGCCGGTGGTGCCATCGTCGCCGGTGCGCGTGGCGATCTGTGTCAATCGGTTGCCCATGGGGGTTCCTTGTAGGATGGCCGTTCATCCTTCGACCGGCTCAGGACGAACGGTTTTTATCGTTCGTGGTGAGCCTGTCGAACCATGGACGGCCTGCGTTAGAAATAGGCCCCCATTCTCCGCCACAGCCCCAGTAGTCCCGCGCGTCGCTGAGGCATGTGCCAACGCGGCAGCTTGGCTGCCAGTGCGGGTGTTATTCTTCCAAACCGATCAAGAGGCCCCCCATGAATTCACCCGTCGCCGCCCAGCACCTGTTGCCCGCCACCGCACTGCGCCCCGTGCCCGCTGCCTTTCTCGATGCCCTGGCGGCGCGCTTTGGCGCCCAGTGCTCGCAATCCCTGCCCGTGCGCGAGCAGCATGGCCGCGACGAAGGCGCGCTGCAGGCGCCGCCGCCCAGCGCCGTGGTGTTTGCCGAAAGCACCCAGGACGTGGTCGATGCTGTGAAGCTGGCCAGCGACCATGAGGTGCCGATCATTGCCTATGGCGCGGGCTCGTCGATCGAAGGCCATCTGCTGGCCGTGCAGGGCGGCATCAGCCTTGATGTCAGCCGCATGAACCGCGTGCTCAGCATCAATGCCGAAGACCTCACGGTGACCGTGCAGCCCGGCCTGTCGCGCAAGCAGCTCAATGAAGCCATCCGCGACACCGGCCTGTTCTTCCCGATCGACCCGGGCGCCGACGCCAGCATCGGCGGCATGACCGCGACGCGCGCCAGCGGCACCAACGCCGTGCGCTACGGCACCATGCGCGAGAACGTGCTGGCGCTCGAAGTCGTCACGGCCAGCGGCGAAGTCATCCACACCGGCACGCGCGCCAAGAAAAGCAGCGCCGGCTACGACCTCACGCGACTGATGGTCGGCAGCGAAGGCACGCTGGGCATCGTCACCGAGGTCACGGTGCGCCTGTACCCGCTGCCCGAAGC
>JBEVDH010000280.1:0-2867 GCA_040514115.1 Comamonas sp.
CGGCCATCGCGCGAAAAACGGATGTCGTTCAGGTACGAGCCCTGCGGCGCGATCGTCTGGTCGAAGCGGTACACCTGGGCCACGCTGTTGCTGGCCAGGCTGATACGCACCAGCTTGGGCCCGCCCGGCACGATGCGTTCGGCCGCCGGCGCGGCCGGATCGATCACCCACAGGCTGCCCCTGCCGTCGGCCACCACGCTCTGCACGCAGACCCAATGGTCACCCGGCGTCAGCTCGTCCTTGCGGGCATTGCGCCACGCATTCCATTCGCCGTTGGGATACGGCACCAGCGTGCCATCCGCGCGCAGCTCCGCCACCGAGATGGGCGCATCCTCGGTCCAGCGCGGGAAGTTGACGAAGATGCGGCCGCGCTCGGAGACCGTCACGCCGGTCACCTGATGGGCGAAATCGGCCACCTTTTCGATGCCCACCTGGAGATCTTGCGCGCTGCGCTGCGCGGCCTGCTGCTGCGCCGATGCGGGCGCGCCGGCGGCGAACGCCACGATCAAAGGGAGCCAGTACAGTTTCAGTTTCATCGCGTTTTCCTTTCACAGGTAACAACGTTGAGAACGATTGAACGACTTTGTGGGTCTCCTATGACCGGGTTCAAGCCGCGCGGTTCGAAAAAAGGGCCACGCTCCCCATGAAAAACCGGCGCCGCGGGGCGTCGTTGGCGAACAGCCCCCAGCGCGGAAATCTCCTCAAAATCCCTTCAGCGCATGCCGCACCAGCAGGGCGGACAGCACGAACATGGTGACGCCGATCAGGCCATCGAGCGCCTGCCAGGCTTTTGGGCGCGCGAACCAGGGCGCCAGCCAGCGTGCGCCAAATCCCAGGAGCCCAAACCAGAACAGGCTGGCGGCGCTGGCGCCGGCGACGAACCAGGCTCGCATCGGTGCCGGGTGCTGGGCACCAATGCTGCCTACCAGCACGACAGTATCAAGATAAACATGGGGATTGAGCAACGTGAAGGCGGCCGCCTGAGCCAGTGCGGCGCCTCGGCTGAGACCAGCCCCGCCCTCGGGCGCCGTCAATTGATGCGAATGCCGCGCACGTTGCAATGCCCGCCATCCATACACCGCCAGGAAGCCCGCGCCGGCCAGGGCCAGCACACGCGCAAGGCCGGGCATTTCCCCCAAGGCCCGTGCCATGCCCATGACGCCGGCGGCAATCAGCAAGGCGTCCGCCATGGCGCAGAACAGCACCACGCTGCCGACATGGTTACGACGCAAGCCCTGGCGCAGGACGAATGCGTTCTGCGCACCGATAGCCACGATGAGCCCGAGACCCAGGGCGAGGCCTTCGACGAGAACGGACAAGGGGAGCGAAGCGGGGGCGGGCGACAGGTTCATGCAGCGATCTTGTCAGCACCCGCCGATGAAGGCAAACTATCTTTCCTTCATTCGGTTTAGCTTAACTTATCTCATGCTCGATTATTCGTCCCTCTCGGCCCTGGCTGCCGTCGTGCGCGAAGGGAGTTTCGAGCGCGCCGCGCGCGCGCTCCATGTCACCCCATCGGCGATTTCGCAGCGCATCCGCGCGCTCGAGGAGCGCGTCGGCTGCGCGCTGGTGGTGCGCGACCAGCCCTGCCGCGCCACCGAAACCGGCCGGCGCCTGTGCCAGCACCTCGACCATGTGCGGCTGCTCGAGCAGGACTTGCAGGAAGCACTGCCGGCGCTGACGCCGCAAGGGACGGCACGGGTAGCGCTGCCCATTGCGGTGAACGCCGACAGCCTGGCGACATGGCTCGCCCCGGCCATCGCTGCCTTCGCTGCCGACCATCCTGTGTTGATGGACGTGGCGGTGGATGACCAGGACCACACTGCCGAGTGGTTGCGCAGCGGCGCGGTGCTGGCCGCGGTAACGGCCACGGCCCGTCCTGCCGCCGGGTATAACAGCCGTCCCCTGGGCTCGATGCGCTACCTGGCCGCCGCCAGCCCTGCATTCGTGCAGCGTTATTTCGCCGACGGCGTGGGTGCCGGGAGCCTGGCGAAGGCGCCCAGCCTGGTGTTCAACACCAAAGACGAGTTGCAGGCGCGCTGGGTGCGACGTTTGTGCCATCGGCATGTGGAGCTACCGCGCCACACGCTGCCTTCATCCCAGGCCTTTGTGACCGCAGCAGTGGCGGGGATGGGCTGGGGCGTGCATCCGAAGACGCTGATCGCGTCCCAGCTTGCGGACAAGTCACTGGTCGAACTGGTGCCGGACACCCCGCTCGACGTGCCACTGTATTGGCAGCACGCACGGGCGGGGTCCGGCCTGCTCGACCGTTTGAGCCGCGCAATCCTGGCTGCCGCCGGCGCGGCGTTGTTACCGCCCTGATCATGCGAGCCGGTGGCCGGCAAGGCTGCGCGGCGCGGCGCTCATAGCAAAACGGGCGCCCGAAGGCGCCCGCTGCGATACTGTACGGCAGTTCGATCAAACCACGATCGTCTGCGGCTCTTCCCCGTTGCGCGCGCGGATTTCGCCGATCCGGTACACGGTCTCGCCCGCCGCCTGCAGCTGGGCAAACGCGGCATCCGCGTTTTCCTTCGACACGATCACCGTCATGCCGATGCCGCAGTTGAACACGCGGTGCATCTCGTCGTCGGCCACGCCGCCGTGCTGCTGCAGCCACTGGAACAGCGGCGGCATGATCCATGCCTTCGAATCGAGCACGGCAGTCAGGCCAGGCTGCAGCACGCGCGGAATGTTCTCGACCAGGCCGCCGCCGGTGATGTGCACCAGGCCCTTTACTTCCATCGCTTCCATCAGCGCCAGCAGCGGCTTGACGTAGATGCGGGTCGGCTCCATGAGCACGTCGGCCAGCTTGCGGCCGTGGAAGTCGCCATCCAGGTCCGGCTTGGCCACTTCGATGATCTTGCGCA
>JBEVDH010000015.1:0-2927 GCA_040514115.1 Comamonas sp.
GGGCAGCGCCTGCGGGGCCAACCCGCTGGCCGTCGCCATTCCCTGCCACCGCGTGCTGCGCAGCGATGGCGATCTCTCGGGCTACCGCTGGGGCGTGGAGCGCAAGCGCGCGTTGCTGTTGCGCGAGGCGCAGAGCCAGCCCGATCTGCTCGATCAGAACAGCTGAACCGGCATCTCCGCCAGTACGCGGATCTGGTCGATATTCGCCTCGCCCTGCGCCCGGTTCACGCGATGCACGCCATAGCGCAGCTGCAGCGCCAGGCCCTTGGCCGCGCCCTGCGCCACCGTATAACGCAGCAGCAGATCGCGCTCCCAGTGGCGCCCGCCCGTGCCGGTGTAGCCCAGATAGCTGGCGTAAACACTGTTCATGCGGCGGTGGTCGATGCCCGCGCCGCGCGTATAGGCCACGCCCGCCGTGAGGCCCGGGGTCACCAGCGCGCCCAGATCGATGTCGTATTTGAGCTGCCAAGAGGCTTCGCCCGGGCCGTTGAAGTCCGACAGCTGCATGGCGTTGTCGAGCCAGATCGAGCCGCGGTTGACATAGTCAAAGGGCGTGTTGCCGTCGACCTTCTGGTAGCCCAGGCCGAGGCGGTGGATGCCCGTGCCATAGGTGCTCATCAGGCTGAAGGTGGTGTTGTTCACTTCTCCCGCGCGCGCCTGGCCGGAGTCCCGGTTGCGATAGAGATTGAAGTTGAACGCCAGCGAGCGCTGCGGCGCCAGGTCCAGCTTGTGCAAGCTGCCCAGATACCAGGTGTTCCAGTGGTCTTCATACTGGGCCGCATAGCCGCTCACGCGCCAGTTCTTCACGGGGGTGGTCCACACGCCGCCCGCGAAACTGAACGCATCGCCACGGGCGCCCGAATAGTTCGCCAGCAGCTCGCCACCGTTCTTGCGGCTGTTGCGATCGGCCCAGGCAGTGAAGCGCCCGGCCTGCAGCGCCAGCGTCGGGATATCGGTGCTGGTCAGCAGCCAGCCGCGGTTGCTTTCGGGCAGCAGCCGGGTGTCCGACGAGTGGAAGACCGGATTGCGCGTGCGCATCTCGCCGATCTTGAGTTCGGTCGATGACACGCGCAGCTTGAGCGCAGCGCCCGCGCGGCCAAAGCTGCGCGCGATATCCTGCCCGTCCCGGGCGACATAGCGCGGCGTGGCGCGCGCGCTGTCCGCATCGGTGCCCAGATTGATGCCCGCATAGGCATGGGCATCGGCGCCCACACCCACCAGGCCGCGCGTATAGCCCGACTGGTAGTTGAGCATCAGGCCATAGCCCGATTCCTGTGCCTGCGTTTTGCCGCGCACGCCACTGGCGGCGCGAAAGCTGCTGCCATGGCGGTAGTCGAGCTGTTCGAAAACCAGGCGGTTTTGCATCAGCAGCGTGGAGCCGGCCACCAGGCCGGTGGCGGAGTCCTGCGCGCCGGCCAGCGCCGGGCCGCAGAGGCCGAGCAGCGCAGCGCCGGCAACGAGGGAGAGTGGGTGCATGGACATGTGGATCAACGCGCCGCGCGCGCCGCAATTTCCTGGAGACGCTTTTGCGCGCGCTCGGGCACATGGGCAGGAATCTGCAGCGTGGTCAGCGGCGCATCGCCCACCTGCACCAGCATCACCATGCCCATCGCGTAGTGCGGCAGGCACTTGATGCCGTAGATGCCGGCTTCGGTGAATGTCACTTCGATCTCTTCATTGATCTTGCCCTTGAAGGGCTTGGCGCCCGCCGGCAGCATGCCCTCGATCGACACTGCATCGTGGCCATGGCTACTGGCCAGGAATTTCAGCGTGTCGCCGGGCTTGAGCGCGATGAACTCGGGCTCGTAGACCATCGCGCCCAGGCTGGCGCGGTTGAGCATCTTGACTTCATGGGTTTCGGACCAGGCGCCGGTGGCGGCGCACAGGCCGAGCAAAAAAGCGCCCAGACGGGCCAGCTTATGGTTCATGGGAATAGCCGTTCAAGGGTTTGAAGCGCAGCACCCGCGCGCCGTCGTGGGGATCGACAAGCTCGCTGGCCTGCACCTGGAAAACATCGCGCAGCAGCGCGGGCGTGAGAATCTCGCGCGGCGCGCCGTGCGCGACCAGCCGGCCGGCCCGCAGCACCGCCAGCCGGTCGCAGGCCAGCGCCTGGTTCAGGTCGTGCAGCGCCACGACCTTGGTGATCGGCAGCGCGCGCACCAGCTGCAGCAGCGCCAATTGCTGGTGGATATCGAGATGGTTGGTGGGCTCGTCGAGCAGCAGCACGCCCGGCTGCTGCGCCAGCGCCCGCGCGATATGCACGCGCTGGCGCTCGCCGCCCGACAGCGTGTTCCAGGCGCTGTGCTGCTTGTTCTGCAGGCCGACCGCGGCCAGCGCTTCGTGCACGATGCGGCCATCTTCTGCCGACAGCGGCGCCAGCGCCGACAGCCACGGCGTGCGCCCGAGCTCCACGGCATCGCGCACTTCGATCGCATCCTGGGTATCGGCCATCTGCGCGACAAACGCCAGCCGCTGGGCCAGCCGGCGCCGGGGCATGGCGCGCAACGGCTGGCCGTCCAGCAGCACTTCGCCGGCCGTCGGCGCGAGAATGCCCGCGAGCAGCCGCAGCAGCGTGGATTTGCCCGAACCGTTCGGCCCGATCAGCCCGAGCATCTCGCCGGGGCGCACCTCCAGGCGCACGCGCTCGACGATATGCGTGCCGCGCGGCCCCCAGCCGATATCGAGCGCCTGCAGCGCGGCCGGCGCCGTCATGCGCGGCCTCCGCGGCCCTTGAGCAAGATGCCGGCAAACACCGGCGCGCCCACCAGCGCGGTGATCACCCCGATCGGCAGCACCTGGCCCGGGATCAGCGTGCGCGAAATGACATCGGCGGCAATCAGAAACACCGCGCCCATCAGCGCGCTCGCCGGAATCAGCCGGCGGTGGCGCACGCCGACGAGAAAGCGCGCCGCATGGGGAATCACCAG
>JBEVDH010000056.1:0-23723 GCA_040514115.1 Comamonas sp.
GTCGATTGTGGCCATGCCGAAAACGCCGATGTGGTTGGCGCGATCAATGTTTTAGAGCGCGGACAGCGCTTGTTCGCCTGTGGAGAGGACGGCTCTGGCCGGGGTCGAAAGACGCCGACGAAACCAGCCTCAGTGAAGCAGGAACCCACCGAAGCGACTATGCGTGAGCTCTCTCATGCGTAGCACCGTAGGAATCTCCGTCGTTCACGACGCAGAGGATGTCAACATCTTCTCCAGCAGGATCGATGGCTGATCGGGCACTGCAAGAGCGCTGCGCCCATGCCCTCGCCTTCGTTTTCCCACAACGCCATCCTGCCCGTCATGGAAACCAGCGTCGCGCCATCATGGGCGAATGATTGCGACCCTCCTGATCTGCATGGTGGTCAGTGTCAGTGACGGTGATTCCCTCACCGTGCGCTGCGGGCCGCCTGACGCGCTGCAGCCACGCCAGGTGCGCATCCATGCCATCGATGCGCCCGAGCATTACCAGGCCTTCAGCGACCCCTCGCGCAGCAGCCTGGCTGCGCTGTGCCTGCATGCGCGCGCGCGCATCCGGCCGCTGGAAGTCGACAGCTATGGGCGCACCATTGGCCAGGTGGAATGCAGGGGTGAGGATGTGGCCGCGCACCAGGTGCGCAGCGGCATGGCCTGGGTCTACACGCGCTATGCCTCGACGCGTCCCGATCTGTTGGCGCTGCAGGAGCAAGCGCGCCTGGCACGATGGGGTCTATGGGCCGACCCACAACCAGTGGCGCCCTGGGTCTGGCGCCGCCGCTCGGGCGCGCCGTTCAGGCGCGGCGCGCTCAGTAGTAGCAGGCTTCGAACTCTTCTTCGGTGTTGCGCTCCAGATCGTGCATCCAAAGCACCCCCGCGCGTTTGGTGAATCTGAAATGCCTTTTGACCAGTTGATCGGTCAAGAAGCACTCGCTGCGCACCTCCATGCTGTCACTGGCCACGACCACCGGCTCGGTGGCCCGGCACACCATGGCATCGAGACTGTTGTCCGCTTTGGGGTTGGTGTAGCCGTAACGAAAATACCGGGCCTGCACCACGAGATAGGCGGGCAAGGACCCTCCTTCCTTCTCCCGGCGCAGGCAGGCCTGCGTGGAACGGTTGGCCAGATAGCTGCCGAAGAATTGTTCGGGAAACAGGTATTCGGACGCGGCAACCGCGTTCCCGAACGCCAGCGCGGCCAGACAGGCAATGAATTGTTTGCGCATGGATCCACTTCCTCAACAGATTGGAATTCCAATTTAATAGATTTATCCTATTAAATCAATTGATCCAATAAACATTCCATTACTGGTCTTCATGCAACCGTCACAGCGGCGCTCTGTCGCCCGACGCAATTCTGCGAATGGCTTGCAGCGCGGTTTCGCGCGTCGGCCAGGTCTCGCCATTCAACAGGATGTTGTGCTCATCGACGACAAAGCTGGAGCAATACCAGACCCCACCCTCCTGGCGCAGCGTTGCACTGTAGCTGCTGCCATCGTTCTCGCCAAACACGTTTTCTTCGGATTCTTGAGGCTGCATATCGACTTCCTTGGTGCATTTCAGGAAGGCCATTGTGCGGCGCCAGCGGCTGCGCAGCAACCGGGCGGTTACACACCGCTTCCCGTGCTTTTCTGTTGGAGACATGCAACATTCATCCATTCGTCACAAGCTTATTCCCACGTAGGACAACGCCTTGAAAATTGCTGGCACAGCTCTTGCTATAGTGGTATTTCTAACCTTTTATTACAGGAGTCCCTATGAAGAAGTCCCTGCTCGCCATGGTTGCAGCCCTCGCCTGCGCCAGCGCAGCACACGCCCAGAGCACGGTGCAGATTTCCGGTCTGGTCGATGTCTACGCCGGCTCGATGCGCCTGGCAGGCAGCCCCGAGCGCACTGGCACTGTGGGCTCGGGCGGCATGACCACCTCGTGGCTGGGATTCTTTGGCAAGGAAGACCTGGGCGGCGGTCTCAAGGCTGAGTTCGCGCTGTCTTCGTTCCTGCGCGCCGATGTCGGCAACCTGGGCCGCTACGACGGCGACCCGGCTTTCTCCCGCGACGCCAACGTGGCGCTGTCCGGCGGCTTCGGCACCCTGCGCGTGGGCCGCTCGATGGCGCCCAACTTCCTGCCCACCATCCTGACCAACCCCTACGGCGACTCCTTCACGCTGTCGCCGCTCGTGCTGCATGCGAATATCGCCAATGTGCCCGCCGGCTGGGGCTTTGGCAACCTGACCTCGCCGGCCGACACCGGCTGGAGCAACCAGGTCACCTATTCGACGCCCAGCTTTGGCGGCCTCAAGGCCAACCTGCATTACCAGTTCGGCGAACAAGGTGGCGACACGGGCAAGCGCAATGTCGGCGTGAACGCGCTGTACTTCGGCGGGCCGCTGACGCTGGTGGGCTTCTACGAGAACGCCAAGATCAGCAACCCGGTCAATCCTTCGCCGATCAACACCAAGACCAACTGGATGCTGGGCGGCAACTATGACTTCGCGGTCGTGAAGGCTTATGCCACCTACGGCCAGGCCGAAGTCGATGCCACCAACTTCGACGCGCGCACCGTTTCCCTGGGTCTGGACCTGCCGGTGTTGAACAAGGCCGGCACCGTCAAGGCGGCCGTGGCCCGCACCAAGGTGGAAGGCGCGCGGGATGCGACACGCACCACTTCGAGCCTCGGCTACGACCATTTCCTGTCCAAGCGCACCGACGTCTACGCCGTGGTCATGCACGACAAGATCACCGACGTGCGTTCGGGCACCAGCGTGGTGCTGGGCATGCGCCACCGTTTCTGAACGGCCCCGCAACGGTGCATCCCGATGGGTGCACCCAAAGCAAAAAGCGAAGCCTGGCTTCGCTTTTTTTTGGCCTGCCGACCGGCGGCATGGTGGAAGTCAAGCTGATGGGTATTTGTCCGACAATGCCGGTCGAGAATTGGCGCTGAAATCGAGGTGTGCAGGGTTTGCCCGCACTCCCCCTTTGTCCTGCCGCCATAACCTCTTCAGGAGGCCACCATGCAAGCCTTCCCTTCGATCTCCCGCCACCCCCTCGTGGCCTTTGCCGTCACCGTCGTGCTGGCCGTTTCTTCCATGGGCTCGGTGCTCTGGATCGACAATGCCGCCCAGGCCGCCGACAGCCTGCAGGTGGTCGACCTGTTCACACTGCTGGACGAATAACACCCCATTTTCAGCGCGCCACGCCCTGATCGGTGGCGCGCGAACTGCCTGAACCCGGCAATAGCTGGACTCTGCGTTCCAGGGCCAGTGCAAGCGGCACATCACCGGCATTGCGGGCATGACGCACAGACAGCAGCAGCCACGCGAGCAAGGGACGGCTCCAGCCCTGTGAAGACGCAGTTTCCACGGCCTCGGCCAGAAGACCAGTGGACGGCCCCTGGGCACGCAGCACTGACGCCGCAGCAACCAGGCGCGACAAGGGCTCCTTTATCGCCTTGACCGCTGCCAAGGCTGCAGCACTGTCATGCAGTGCAGCCGCCACCGGGCGCTGGGCCTCGGGCAAGCGGGCAATCTCCTCCAATGACAGCGGCTGCGCCTGTAAATAGCGCGCGTAGGCCTGTTCCGCGGGTTCCGCATCAACGGCCACAGCGGCGAACTCCTCACAGTCCTGCCAATCCAGACTGGCATGCTCGACGGCGCAACGCATCAGCGCCAACCGGGCCAGCAGCTGCGGGCGGGCCGTGCGCGCCACTTCGCTGCGCGCCTTGCTCCACTCCAGCGCCTGCACCCGCTGGTCGGCGCGCAGATAGGCCTGGGTGGCGCGCTCGGTGGCCGACTCGGCGTTGAGCGCCCAACTGGCTGCGGGCGGCTGGTTGCCGCAGGCCGCCAGCACCCAGCACAACGCTCCAATGGCGGGACCACGCAGCATGCGGGAAGAAAGCGCAGGGTTCATGGCAATGCAAGCTCCGGCTGGTGCGCAAACGGCCATTTGCGCTGGATGTCGCCGAGGATGGTTTCCAGGCGCCTGAGGTTGCTTTCGACTTCGCCGCGCAGCGCGCCCAGGTCGGTCGTGGCTTCGCGCGCGTTGGCGCCCACGGCCTGGACCTCGGCCAGCACCGCATCGACCTTGCGCAGGCTCTGGCGCGTGTCGCCGAGCAGGCCGTTGAGCTGCGCCACCGTGGCCCGCACCTCGGGCATGACACCATTGGCATCGAAGACCTGACGGTCGGCGCGCGTCACCAGCTGCTCCATGCGCGCGATCAAGGCATTGGCGCGCTCGAGCGTGACCACCACCTTGCGCGCATCGGCCTCATTGCCCATGACCACGCCCAGCGCCCCACCCGGCCCCTGCAGCCGCTCGGCCAGCGACCGTACCTCGCCCAGCGCCCCCCCCAGCGCCGAATCCTGCGCCGTCATGGCGCCCAGATTGGCCAGCAGCTCCTTGGCCGACGACATGATCTGTGGAATCTCCGCGGTGGCGTCGCCGCGCAGCACCGGCCGCACCGCGTCTTCGGCCAACGCCGGGTCGGTGAGAATGCCGCTGTAGGCCTTGATGGTCGTGCCGCCAACCAGGCCGCGCACCAGCGTGAAGACGCTGGTTTCGCGCAGCCAGTGCGCGTCCTTGCGCGGCACGTCGACCAGAATGCGCACGTTGCCATCCTCGGACAGCTCGATCCGGCGCACCCGCCCTATCGGGAAACCCGAAAAGGTCATGTCCATGCCGACCACGACCCCTTCCGAGTCGTCGGTGGTCAGCACCAGCTGCTGCGTGGGCTCGAAAGCGCCGCGCGAATACAGCAGGTACACCGCCGAGCCGAGCACCAGCACCAGCGTGAACAACAGCAACGCCGCGGCCTTCGCGCGCAGATGGGCCACGGGCCGCAACTCGGCCGCTTCGGGCAACGGCGGCGCGGCTGCGCTCGCTGGTTCATGGGTCTGCATCGACAAGCTCCAAAAGCTCAATAGTAATTGCCCATGAGGGAAAGAACCTCAATTATCAGCAGCACCGCGAACATGCGCGCCAGCCCGCCCAGCTCGCGCCCTTCCCGGCGCAGGATGGGCAGCGGCGAGTACCATCCCGAGGCCAGCGGAATCAACGCCACCGCCAGGCTGAAGAAACAGGTCTTCAGCACGAACACCAGCGTCACCACCGGCGTGAACACCTGGCCAAACAGCCGGGTGTAGGCCGGCAGCCCGGCAAGCGTGAAGCCATAGACGCTCAGGTACACCGTGACCAGCGCCACCACGCAGCTCAGCGCCGCCAGCGTCAGGCAGGCAAACAACCCGCCAACGGCGCGCGGCAGCAGTTCGCTGCGCACCGGGTCAATGCCGCTGCGCTGCAGTGCCTGGCCGTGGCCGCGCAGGCGCAGCTGCACCAGTTGCGAGCCATTGGGAATGGTGCATCGCATGGCCACGAACAGGCAGGCGGTCAGCGGAATCAGCTCCAGCACCAGCACCCGCACGACCATCTCCAGCGCGTAGCGCGAAAGCCCGTAGCTCAGCGCCGTCACCACCACGATGCGCGTGATCACGGCGCACAGCAGCGCCGCCAATGCCGTGAAGCCCAGCAACACCGGACCGGTCTGTACATAGAGTTGATAGGCCATGCGCGCGCGCGACTGGCCGCGGTAGCTCGAAGGCGACAGCAACAGCACCAGCACCACCGCGCCGAGATAGACGCTGCGCCACCAGGCCCGTGCGGTCTCAAGCGCGCCATCGCACACGCGCGCGGCAAAGACCCAGGTGGCATGGCTCACATTCATGCAGCGATGAGAAGGCGCGCGCCCGTCATTCGATCCTTCGTGCAGGGGTGGACCGCGGCACGGACCGGCACGCCGCGGTGGCGCTCAGCGCGCGCCGCGCCGGCGCAGCAACAGCGCCAGCAGCGCCAGCGCCATCAGCACAAAGGCAATGAACGACCAGTTGGCAATCGAGCCGCCCAGAAACGTCCAGTCGATCGCGGTGCAGTCGCCCGAGCCACGAAAGATCATCGGGATGGCACGGCTGAGCGGATAGTTCTCGACCATGCCGTAAAAGTCACGCCCGCAGGTCGCGATTTCCGGCGGGTTCCACTGCAGCCAGCTCTGGCGCGCGGCCACGAAGGCGCCGAAGCCGGCGCTCAGCAGTGCCAGGGCGCTCCAGGCCGTCAGCCAGCCGCGGGTGCCGCGCAGGCTGCCCAGGCCGGTGAAGAGGGCCACGCCAATCAGCGCATAGCGCTGCACGATGCACATCGGGCAGGGCTCGAGGCCCTGGCCATATTGCAGGTACATGCCGAACGCCAGCATGGCGACGCAGGTGGCGCAAATCAGCGCCAGCACCCGGCGCGGCGCCGTTTCAAACCAGTTCAACAACAGCATTGGAATCCCTCGATAGCCGCGGCATGCGGCCCGTGGGTCCGTCAAATGCCTGCAGCCTGGTCAATAAAAACTTTGGCCCGGCGCGGTGTCACCACCAGCGTCTCGCCCTCGCGCAAGCCCATTTCCTTGAACTGCTGCGCCGGAATCTGCGCTTCGATCAAGGCGTCCTCGCCGCTTTGCGTAGTGGAATGATTATCATCGTCCGGAATAAGTTCCAGGCGCGCAATCGGGCCCACTACTATGGCGCGCTGCAGCCGCGCCACGATGCCGCGCGGGCGGCCCTGCGCATCGATGTTCTGACCGGGCGAATAGCGCTCGACATCGAGGTCGTGCGGCCGCACATAGGCAAAGGCTTTCGCGTCCCGGGCCGTGTCGGCTTCGGGCGCGTCGAACTCGATGCCGCTCATATGCACCAGGCCTTCATGGGCGCGGCCATGGAACAGGTTCACGTCACCCAGGAAGCCATAGACAAACGGGCTCGCGGGATTCTCCCAGACCTCCTGGGGCGAGCCGCTTTGCTCGATGCGGCCCTGGTTGATGACCACCACGCGGTCGGCCACCTCCAGCGCCTCTTCCTGGTCGTGCGTCACGAAGATCGAGGTCACATGCAGTTCGTCGTGCAGGCGGCGCAGCCAGCGGCGCAGCTCCTTGCGCACCTTGGCATCGAGCGCACCGAAGGGCTCGTCGAGCAGCAGCACCTTGGGCTCGACGGCCAGTGCCCGCGCCAGTGCAATGCGCTGGCGCTGGCCGCCCGACAGCTGCGAGGGGTGGCGGTCGGCCAGCCAGTCGAGCTGCACCAGCTTGAGCAGATCCATCACCTTGGCGCGGATCTGCGCTTCGCTGGGGCGCTGCTTGCGCGGCTTGATGCGCAGCCCGAAGGCCACGTTCTCGAACACGGTCATGTGGCGAAACAGCGCGTAATGCTGGAACACAAAGCCGACATTGCGCTCGCGCACATGCACGTCGGTCGTGTCCTCGCCGCTGAAATGGATCGTGCCCACATCGGGCGTTTCCAGCCCGGCAATGATGCGCAGCAGCGTGGTCTTGCCGCAGCCCGAGGGGCCCAGCAGCGCGATCAGCTCGCCGGACTGGATATCCAGGCTCACATCGCGCAGCGCCTGGAAACTGCCGAACTGCTTGCTGACGTTGCGGATTTCGATACTCATGGTGCTTTTTTCTTTCAGGCAGACGTGGCCGGCGGCGTGGGCCGCTCGGGAGGCAGGTCGGCGGTGGCCGCCTGCTCGCGCTCGGCGCGCCATTCGGCAATCGACTTGATGACCAGGGTCACGAGCGCCAACAGCGCCAGCAACGAGGCGGCGGCAAAGGCGGCGACCGACTGGTATTCGTTGTAGAGGATTTCCACATGCAGCGGAATGGTGTTGGTCTGGCCGCGGATATGCCCCGAGACCACCGACACCGCGCCGAACTCGCCCATGGCACGCGCATTGCACAGGATCACGCCATACAGCAGGCCCCATTTGATGTTGGGCAGCGTGACCTTGTAGAAGGTCTGCCAGCCGGTGGCGCCCAGCACGATGGCCGCCTGCTCCTCGTCGCTGCCCTGCGCCTGCATCAGCGGGATCAGCTCGCGCGCAATGAACGGGAAGGTCACGAAGATCGTCGCCAGCACGATGCCGGGCACGGCAAAGATGATCTTGATGTCGTTGGCCTGCAGCCACGAGCCCAGCCAGCCATGCGAGCCGAACATCAGCACATAGGTCAGGCCCGCCACCACCGGCGACACCGAGAACGGCAGGTCGATCAGCGTGGTCAGAAAAGCCTTGCCGCGAAATTCATACTTCGCGATGCACCAGGCCGCGGCCACGCCGAAGACCAGGTTCAGCGGCACGGCAATGGCCGCAGTGACCAGCGTCAGCTGGATGGCCGACCAGGCATCGGGCTCGCGCAGGCCGGCGAGGTAGGCGCCAAAGCCCTTGCGCAGCGCCTCGGTGAACACCGCGACGAGCGGCAGCACCAGGAACAGCAGCAGGAACGCCATGGCGATGCCGATCAGCGTCCAGCGCACCCAGGGTGCCTCGGTCGTGCCGGCCTTGGCGCGGCGCACCGGGTGACGGGAAGAGGAAATTCCACTCATGCCGGTGCTCCCGCGTGGCGGCGCTGCCAGGCCTGCAGCGCATTGATGACCAGCAGCAGCACGAAGGAGATGACCAGCATCACCACCGCCACGGCGGTCGCGCCCGCATAGTCATATTGTTCAAGTTTGCCGATGATGATCAGCGGTGTGATTTCGGAAATCATCGGCATGTTGCCGGCAATGAAGATCACCGAGCCATATTCCCCGACCGCGCGCGCAAAGGCCATCGCGAAACCGGTGAGCAGCGCGGGCGTGATGCTCGGCAGGATCACCTTGAGGAAGATCTGCAGGCGCGTCGCGCCCAGGCTGGTCGCGGCTTCTTCGAGCTCCTTTTCCGCGTCTTCGAGCACCGGCTGCACCGTGCGCACGACAAACGGCAGGCCGATGAAGATCAGCGCGATGACGATGCCCGCGGGCTTGAACGCCAGCTGGATGCCCAGCGGCTCGAGGTACTGACCAACCCAGCCGTTGCCGGCCAGCAGCGCCGTGAGCGCAATGCCGGCCACGGCCGTCGGCAGTGCAAACGGCAGGTCGACCAGCGCATCAACGATCTTCTTGCCCGGAAATTTGTAGCGCACCAGCACCCAGGCAATCAGCAGCCCGAACACCAGGTTGACGAGCGCCGCGATCAGCGAAGCGCCAAAGGTGAGGCGGTACGACGCCATCACCCGCGGCGCGCTCACCGCTTCCCAGAACTGGGGCCAGGTCATGGTGAAAGTCTTGAAGACCAGCGCCGACAGCGGAATCAGCACGATGATGCTGAGATAGAACAGCGTGTAGCCCAGCGTCAGGCCGAAGCCGGGCAGCACGCGCTTGGCGCCACGGCGGCGCTGGGGAGCAGCGTTGGCCGTGGATGCGGCCGAAGCCGAGGAAGCAGCAAAAGCCATGGTGCAGGTGCGCGCGCCGGCTTACTTGCCAGGCGTGTAGAGCTTGTCGAACTGTCCGCCGTCGTTGAAGTGCACCTTCTGCGCATCAGACAGCGATCCGAAGTACTTGGCGACGGTGAACTGCTTGATCGGCTTGAAGGTGGCGGCGTGCTTCTTGAGCACGGCTTCCGAGCGTGGGCGCAGCGCATGCTGGGCGGCAATCTCCTGGGCTTCATCCGAATACAGATAGTCCAGGTACTGCTTGGCCAGCGTGCCCGTGCCCTTCTTGGCAACGGTGCGCTCCACCACGGCCACGGGGTTCTCAGCAATGACCGACGAGGACGGGTACACGGCCTGGACCTTGCCCTTGCCGAATTCGCGGTCGATCGAGATCACTTCCGACTCGAAGGTGATCAGCACGTCGCCGATGTTGCGCTGCAGGAAGATGGCCGTCGCATCGCGCCCGCCCTTGCCCAGCACCGGCACGTTCTTGTAGAGCTTGCCGACGAACTCGGCGGCCTGCGCATCGGTGGCGCCCTTTTCGCGCGCCGCGCCCCAGGCGGCCAGATAGGCGTAACGGCCGTTGCCGCCGGTCTTGGGGTTCACCACCACGACCTGCACGCCGGGCTTGATCAGGTCGTCCCAGTCCTTGATGTTCTTCGGGTTGCCATTGCGCACCAGGAACAGCATGGTCGAGGTCGTGGGCGACGCATCGTTGGGGAACTTCTTGGCCCAGTCCTTGGCGACCACGCCGGTGCCGGCCAGGAATTCGATATCGGTGGTGGTGTTCATCGTCACCACATCGGCGTCCAGGCCGTCGTTGACCGCGCGCGCCTGGGCGCTCGAGCCCGCATGCGACTGGTCGATCTTCACATCCTTGCCCGTCGTCTTCTTGTAATGCGCGGCAAACGCGGTGTTGTAGTCCTTGTAGAACTCGCGCGCCACGTCATAAGACACATTGAGCAGCTGGTTCTGCGCCATCGCCGCGCCGCTGGCCGCAAATGCAAGGCTGGCCAAAACTGTCTTGAGGGTCGAAGATTTCATGGTTGCAGTGCCTGGAACGTAAATAGTTGTTTCATTCTCCGAGCTTCGTCTTAAAACTCAAAAGAATATATTCTTGTTAATTAATGAAGATTTGGAATATAGAACCGGGTAGGCGACTTGCGCCCTGGGTCAAACCGGCAGCGCCGCAGTATTGACCGGTGTCGAAGACCATGCGAGCCCTGCCGTCAACGACTGCAGCAGCGCCAGACCCAGGGGCCAGGCCCCATGCCCCGACTCCAGATTCACATGCCCGGCATTTTGCAGGCGCACCAGCTCGCTGCCCCAGGCGCGCGCATAGGCCCCGGCCAGCCGGATCGGACAGAACGGGTCGTTGCTGCTGGCCACCAGCACGCTGCGATAGGGCAGCGAGGCCGAGGGCACGGGCGCGAAATCAATCAGCTGCGCGCGGCGCTCGGGGTCGGCCGGCGCGACAAACAGCGCTCCGGCCAACCGTGCTGCCGCCTCGGCCCGCATATGGGTCGTGGCAATGCAGCCCAGGCTGTGGGCGACGATCACCACCGGTTCGGGCCGCGAGAGCACGTACTCTTCCAGCCGCCGGACCCAGGCCGCGCGCTGCGGCGTGATCCAGTCGTCCTGCACCACCCGCTCGGCGCCGGGCAATTGCGCGGCCCACAGGCTCTGCCAGTGGCCAGGGCCCGAGTCGCGCCAGCCGGGCACAATCAGAATGCGGGGGGTTGTATCCATGCCAGTTCTCCTTGAGGCGCGATTGTCGGCAGCTTTGCTTCGAATTCCAACGAACCATTGGTTGTTACCTTATGGCCCAGTGCGCTGGCTGGTGCCGGGCATGGTCTCGGCAAGGAAGTCAAGAAAGCTGCGCACGGCCGGCGACAGGCCGCGGCGCGAGGGAAACACCGCGTGTACCACCCCCGGCGGCGGCGACCATCCCGGCAGCAGGTGCACCATGCGGCCGTCCGCCAGCTCGTCATGGCACATGTAGTCGGGCAGCCAGCCCATGCCGGTGCCGGCGAGCACCGCGTACTTCAATGTCAGCAGGTCATCGACGACATAGCGCGGCTGGTGTTGCAGCGTGTAGTGCTGGCCCTCGGGGCCGCTGAGCAGCAGGCTCGAGCGCCCGTCCACCGCCGACATCGCCAGGCTGTCGATGCGCTCGAGCTCCTGCAGCCGGGTGGGCCGGCCCTGGCGGCGCAGCAGCTCGGGGCTTGCCACCAGCACCTGGTGCGATAGGTCCAAACGCTTGACCACCATGCTGCCGCTGTCGTCGAGCGAGGAACGCACGCGCAGCGCCACGTCGATGCTTTCCTCGACGAGATCGACAGCCCGGTTCGTCACCTGCATGTCCACCCGCACCTGGGGATGGCGCTCGAGATAGCGCGGCATCAACTCGCCCAGCACGGTCTGCGCCAAGGTCACGGGACAGCTCACGCGCAGCGTGCCGCAGGGCGCGGTCTGCACCTGGGCCACGGTGTCGGCCGCGGCCTGCGCTGCATCGCGCATCACCTGACAGTGGCGCAGATAGGCTTCGCCGACCTCGGTCAGCGAGAGCTTGCGCGTGGTGCGCTGCAGCAGGCGCACCCCGAGCCGGCCTTCGAGTTCGGCCACGCGGCGCGACAGCCGCGACTTCGGAACCCCCAATGCCCGCCCGGCCGCAGCAAAGCCGCCGCGCTCGACCACCTCGGCAAAATACAGCATGTCGTTGAGATCGTTCACCCCACGCCCTTTCATTGTCCTATTTACAGAACAATCTATTGCATTCAACGCAACTTATCAAGCGTACGTCCCAACTTCATAATCTATCCCAAGCACTCACCGACACACCGTCCGCATTCCATCCAAGGAGCATTTCATGCAACTGCTGCACATCGATTCCGCCATCACCGGCGACCAGTCCGTTTCCCGCGCGCTGACCGCACGCACCGTCCAGGCCTGGACCCAGGCCCATGCCGGCCTGCAGGTCGAGTATCTTGACCTGGCCAAGGATGCGCCCAGCCATCTGGCGGCGGTGTCGATGGGTTTTCGCACCGGCCAGGAAGCGGCAACCGATGCCGAACGCCAGGAAAACGCGATCTCCGAGAAGCTCGTGGCCCAGTTCCTGGCCGCTGACGTGGTCGTGATTGGCGCCCCGTTCTACAACTTCAGCATTCCCAGCCAGCTCAAGGCCTGGATCGACCGCATTGCCCAGTCGGGACGTACCTTCCGCTACACGGCCGCCGGTCCCGAAGGTCTGGCCAAGGGCAAGACGGTGATCATCGTCTCGACCCGCGGCGGCGTGTACTCGACCTCCGAAGGCGGCCGCGCCATGGAGCACCAGGAAAGCCTGCTGCAGACCGTGCTGGGCTTCCTGGGCGTGACCGATGTGCGCTTCGTGCGCGCCGAAGGCGTGGCCATGGGCCCCGACGCCAAGGCCGCGGCTATTGCCCAGGCCGAGCTGGCCATCCAGAGCCAGCTCGCAAGCGACGCCTGATCGAGGGGCCAGGCGCCCTGCTTGCAGGCCAAGCAGCACCGCCCAGCTCGGATATTGCCCCGGTTGTCATGGACACCGGGGCATTTTTTGTTAGGCTCGGGTATTCCCGATCACCGCGCTTCAACGTCCAATCCATGTCTTCCGCTCCACAGCGCTCGCGCAAACACACGGACGAATCCTTCGTGATCGCCGCCGTGGCTGTCGGGCTGATCACGATTTTCGTGGCCGGATTCCTGCTGAACTGGTACCTGGACGCGCGCACCCAGCGCGAGTTGACTCAGGCCCAGACCAAGGTCTACCGCGAATACCTGCGCCAGACCCCACCGCAGGCACCCCAGCCCCTGCCCGATGCCCTTGCCGAACGTTTCAAGGTCCGCGACGAACTGCTGGCCAACCCCGCCGTCAAACCCGGCCCCGGTTTCGCGGCGCCAGGCGTGCAAAGCACGGGCAAGGTGATTGTCGACGCCATTGAAACGGTGCAGACGCGTCAGGCCACGTCGCGCTTCTGAAGCCAAAAGAGCGCCAGCCACGAAATTACCGGCAGGCCCATTGGTGTTTATACGGTCCTGTGCCATATCGTGAACGCACTGTGGCATTCTTCGCCGCGTGCCGCGCACAGCTGTACGCTGTGAGCGTGACCTCCCCCCATTGAATGAATGCCCGTGCCGGCCCGTGCGGCCGCGCCGCGCGTGGCCGTTGCCGATGGGGCCAAGGCCAGCGTCTCCACATAAAAAGGTTTTCTCTCATGACATTGCATCACCTGCGCTGGGTTGCCGGCGTGCCCGTCCTGGTCGGCGGAATGTATGGCATCGCCATTGCCCAGCCCGCCACGGACGCTCAGCTGCCCGAAGTCACCATTCAAAGCACGCTCGGCGGCACGACGCTGGCGCAGACGCCCGCCTCCGTCACCGTGATCGATGCCGAGCAGATGCGCGACCGCCAGCTGCAGGTCAACCTGTCGGAAAGCCTGTCGGGCGTGCCCGGCCTGCAGATCAACAACCGCCAGAACTACGCCCAGGACCTGCAGCTGTCGGTGCGCGGCTATGGCGCGCGCTCCACTTTCGGCCTGCGCGGCGTGCGCCTGTATGTCGACGGCATCCCCGCGACCATGCCCGACGGCCAGGGCGCGCTCTCGCACATCGACATCTCCAGCCTGGAGCGCGTCGAAGTGCTGCGCGGCCCCTACTCGGCGCTGTATGGCAACTCGGCCGGTGGCGTGATCAGCATGTACACCGAAACCCCGACGGGCCGCCCGACGCTCGAAGGCGGCTACTCGGTGGGCAGCAACGGCCAAAAGCGCCTGTCGGCCAAGGCCACCGGCCAGACCGCCCAGGGCCTGAGCTATGTGCTCAGCGGCAGCCGCTACCTGACGGACGGCTATCGCGACCACAGCGCGGCCGACCGCAATGTGGTCAATGCCAAGCTGTCAACGGCCGTGGGTGAGGACGCGCGCTTGACTATCGTGGCCAACAGCATGGAGTCGAGCGCGCAGGACCCGCAAGGCCTGAGCTGGGAGCAGTTTCAGGCCAATCCGCGCCAGGCATCCTCCGTTGCCGAACGCTTCAACACGCGCAAGACGCTCAAGCAAAGCCAGATCGGCACGACCTACGAGCGCCGGCTGAACGGCCAGCACAGCGTGTCGCTGACTGCCTATGCGGGCCACCGCTCGATGGAGCAGTACCAGTCGATTCCCGACACCGCGCAGCGCGCTGCGGGCCATGCGGGCGGCGTGATCGACATGTCGCGCGACTATGCCGGCGTCGATGCGCGCTGGACCGGCACCTTCAATGACGCTCCGGTGCCCGTCACGGTGACAGCCGGCCTGGCCGTGGACACCGTCAAGGAAGACCGCCAGGGCTACGAGAACTTCATCGGCAGCCAGCTCGGCGTCAAGGGCGCGCTGCGCCGCAATGAAGACAACACCGTCACCAGCATCGACCCCTTCGTGCAGGCCACATGGCAGCTCGCGCCCGCCTGGAGCCTGGGCACCGGCCTGCGCTACAGCCATGTGAAATTCGAGTCCGAGGACCGCTACATCCGCGCCGGCAACCCCGATGATTCGGGCTCCGTGACCCACAGCCAGGCGCTTCCCGTGGTTACGCTGTCGCACCAGATCACGCCCGAGCAGACGGTATATGTGAGCGCCGGCCGCGGCTTCGAGACCCCGACCTTTGCCGAGCTGTCGTACCGCACGGGCAGCATCGGCGGCCTGAACCTGGACCTGCAACCCAGCGCCAGCACCCAGTATGAGCTGGGCTTTCGCCAGCGCCTGACGGGCGGCGTCAAGGGCAGCTGGAGCGCGGCCGTGTTCCAGTCGCGCACCAGCGACGAGATCGTCAGCGCCGGCGCGAGCAACGGCCGCACCACCTACCGCAACGCCGGCGACACGCGCCGCCAGGGCCTGGAGCTGCAGACCGACCTGCGCCTGGCACCCCAGTGGCAGCTGCTGGCCGCCTACACCTACCTCGATGCCGAGTTCCGCCAGGCTTCGGGCAGCGCCGCCGCGGGCAACATGCTGCCGGGCCTGTCCAAGCAGCATCTGACAGTGGGCCTGAACTACCACGTCACACCCGAGTGGCGCCTGGGCGTGTCGGCCGAGCACATGGGCAAGGTCTTCGTGAACGACGCCAACAGCGAATCGGCACCCGCCTACACGGTGGCCGCGGCCAGCGTCGGCTACCGCAAGGTCATGGGACCCTGGACGCTGCGTGCTTTTGCCCGTGTCGACAACCTGTTCGACCGCAAGTATGTGGGATCGGTCATCGTCAACGACGGCAACAACCGCTTCTTCGAAGGCGCCCCGGGCCGCCAGTGGACCACGGGCGTCAACGTGGCGTACCAGTTCTAAGCCACGTTGTTCCCAATAAAAAACCGGCCTTAGAGGTCGGTTTTTTGCATTGCGCTCCACGCACAACCTAAAGAATAGGCATGCCTTAGCGCGGGGCGAATGGCCGCCCCGCACCGAGCAAGGGCCGCGCCTAGGCGGCCCCCCGCACCGAGGGTGCCGTCCCTAAGCGGGCCTCCCTAGCCGGGCGCCCCCCTCCACCGAAGGATGAGAGGGGGAAGCGAGGGCGGCCCATGCCGCGCAGTCGCTCAGGGGGTGTTTCGTGTCACCCATTCGACATAACGGTGCAGCCATCCCTGGACGAAATCGTGGCTGCCCTGCCCTATCGATCCATCCTCATTGAACAACCCGTCCTTGGCCTGGAGGAACATCTCCGGCTGCCCCAGCAGCGGCACATCGAGATAGGCCAGGATATTGCGCAGATGCTGCTGCGCCAGCGCCGTGCCGTTGGCACCCACCGACACGCCAAGCACCGCGCCGGGCTTGCCGGCCCAGACGCTCTGGCCGTAGGGCCGCGAGCCCTGGTCCAGCGCGTTCTTGAGCACGCCCGGAATCGAGCGGTTGTATTCGGGCGTCACGAACAGCAGCGCGTTGGCTTTGGCGATCTGCGCGCGAAAGCGCTTCACGGCCTCGACCTCGTTGCCGTCAGCGTCCTGGTTGTACAGCGGCAAGGCGTCGATCGCGACTTCCTCGAAGCTGACGCCAACGGGTGCCATGCGGGCAATGGCCTGGGCCAATTTGCGGTTGAACGATTCCTTGCGCAAGCTGCCCACAATGACGGCGACCTGGTACTGGCTCATGAAAACTCCTTGCAGCTGAAACAAAAAAGGCTTCCCATTATGGAAGCCTCCGGGAGCCCGGGCAGTGGGCAACGTCCTACAAGGAACGTCGGGCCCACTGCCGGATGTGCGACTTATTGCAGGAACGCGGGTTTGGCGTAGCCCTGGAATTTGCTGTCCACCACCGCCTTGTACTCGCTCGAGCGGTACGCGGCTTCGAGGTCCTTGGCCCAGGCCGTGTCCTTGTCGGCGCGCTTGACGGCCACCACGTTCAGATAGTGGTCCGGCGTCTTCTCGAGCTTCACGGCTTCGGTCAGCTTCAGGCCCGAGGAAATCGCGAAGTTGCCGTTGATGATCGCGTACTCGGTGTCACCCAGCGAGCGCGGCAGCTGCGCGGCTTCGAGCGGGATGAACTTGAGCTTGCGCGGGTTCTCGACCAGGTCCTTCTCGGAAGCGCGCAGCGGGTCGATGCCGGGCTTGATCTTCACGAGCTGGTTCTGCTCGAGCAGCACCAGCGCGCGCGCCAGGTTGCTGGGGTCGTTGGGCAGCGTCACGCGGTCGCCGACCTTGGCTTCTTCCAGCGTCTTGCGGGTGGTCGAGTACACGCCCAGCGGCGCGATCGGGCCCTGCACCAGCTCGACGAGGTCAAGCTTCTGATCGGCAGCGAACTTCTGCAGGTAGACGCGGTGCTGGAAGAAGTTGGCGTTGAGCGAACCCTGGGCCAGCGCCAGGTTGGGCTGCACGTAATCGTTGAACTCGACGAGCTTGACCTTGTAGCCCTTCTTCTCGAGGATCGGCACGATGCCCTGCTTGAGCTGGTCGATATTGGAGCCGGCGGTGCCGCCGATGACCAGTTCCTTCTTGGCCTGGGCCTGCACGGGCGCCGTCAGGCCAACCAGGGTCACAGCCGCCACGGCAGCTGCCAGCAGGGAACGACGCACTACGGAATTCTTCATCACAAACCTCTTTCAGGAGAAATCAAGCGGATAAACGGCGCCGCGCGCGGCGCCCTACGGGAAAGCTTCGGCAGATGAATGCCGCATCGCACATCAACCGCGCTTGTCCAGGCGGCGCGCCGCGGCGCTGCCGACAAATTGCAGGATCTGCACCATCACCACCAGCACCGTGACGGTAAGCACCATCACGTCGGTCTGGAATCGGTAGTAGCCATAGCGGATGGCCAGGTCACCAATGCCGCCGCCGCCCACCACCCCGGCAATCGCCGAGTACGACAGGAAGCTCACCGCCAGCACCGTGAGCGCCAGCACCAGGCCGGAGCGCGCCTCCAGCACCAGCACGCGCCAGACGATCTGCAGCTCCGAGGCACCCATCGCGTGCGCCGCCTCGATCACGCCGCGCGGCACTTCGCGCAGGCACTGGTCGACCAGGCGGGCGAAATAGGGAATGGCGGCAATCGACAGCGGAACGGCCGCCGCCAGCGGGCCGATCGAGGTGCCGGCGACGACGCGCGTGAACGGCACCAGCGCCACCAGCAAGATGATGAAAGGAAAGGAGCGCACCGTATTGACGATCCAGTTGAGCACCACGAACGCCGGCTTGTTGGCCAGCGACTGTCCGGGGCCCAGCAGGAACAGCAGCACGCCCAGCGGCCCGCCCAGCACCACGGCAGCCGTGAGGCCGATGCCCAGCATCAGCGCCGTCTGGCCAATGGCCAGCCACAGCTCGGGAAGAATGGCGGCGATATTCTCAGACATGGTGCAGTTCCCGGGCTGCCGCGGCAGCATTCAATGAAGGGGCGGCGGCGCTCCAGCGCGCCTCGCGTGCCGTGCGCTCGCGCAGGGCTTCGAGCTCCTGGCCCAGCAAGGTGGTGCGTTGCGCGCTGGCGCCGTGCAGCGAGAACTGCTCGGCGATGCGGCCGTTCTCGACAATGGCGACTTCGCTGCACAGCACTTCGACCACCGACAGCTCGTGCGTCACGATCACGATCGTCACGCCGGTCTTTTGCTGGATGTCGCGCAGCGTCTCGAGCAGCGAACGCGTGGTTTCGCTGTCGAGCGCCGACGTCGGCTCGTCGCACAGCAGCACCTGGGGGCGCGGCGCCAGCGCCCGCGCAATCGCCACGCGCTGCTTCTGGCCGCCCGACAGCTGCGCCGGATAGCTGCCAATCTTGTCGGAGAGGCCCACCAGGGCCAGGCACTCGCGCACCCGCGCATCGATCTGCGCACGCGAATGGCCACCATGGATCTTCAGTGCAAAGGCCACGTTGTCGAAGACGCTGGCGTTTTGCAACAGGTTGAACTGCTGGAAGATCATGCCGATGTTCTGGCGCGCGTCGCGCAGTTCGCGCCGGCTCAATTGCGTGAGCTCGCGTCCGGCCACGAAAACTTCGCCCGCATCGGGGCGCTCGAGCAGGTTGATCAGGCGCAGCAGCGTCGACTTGCCCGCACCGCTCTTGCCGATCAGGCCGAAAATCTGGCCCTCGCGCACCTCCAGGCTCACCGACTTGACGGCTTCAAACAGGCCGCCGTCGGCCGTGGCGAATTTTTTCTGCACATCGCGCAAGCGGATGAGCGGCGGTTTGTCGGCAGTGTTCTGGCTCATGCAATCACAGTATTGGAAACTGCACCGCCGGGGCCGGCAGTGTCAGTGGCTTGCGCCTGTCGTCTGGGGTCCGGTGTCGCAGGCGCGGAGCAACGTAAGCCGCTGCACGCCAGGCGCTGAGGATGCGCCGTTCGCTGACACTGGAAAGGGATGAAGTGTGCCGCCATCCGGAGATTTCATCAACGAACTTAAAGACCCATGCTTATGCATTTTTCCTAATAAAGCAGCACAGCTCAATGCTGAAAATCCCTGGCAAAAGTCCGCTCCGGCAGGCACGCACGACACACGCAAAAAAAACCAGTCCTGCATTGCGCGGAACTGGTTGTTCGCGACGCGCTGGCGGTGCCGGCGCGTCTGGATGACGGTGCGGTGCTTAGAACGCCGGGACCACCGAGCCCTTGAACTGGGTCTCGATGAACTGGCGCACTTCCGGCGACTGGTAGGCCTTGACCAGCTTGGCGACCCAGGGCTGGGCCTTCTCGGTCTCGCGCACCACGAGAATGTTCACGTAGGGGTTCTTCGCGCTTTCCTGCGCAATCGCATCGGTCTTGGGGTTCAGGCCCGCCGAGATCGCGAAGTTGGTGTTGATGGCCGACGCATCGAGGTCATCGAGCGAGCGCGGCAGTTGCGCGGCGTCAAGCTCGACGAAGCGCAGCTTCTTCGGGTTCGAGACCACATCCAGCGGCGTGGCCTTGAGGCCGGCATTTTCCTTGAGCTTGATCAGGCCCTGGGCCTGCAGCAGCAGCAGCACGCGGCCGCCATTGGTGGGATCGTTGGGAATACCGAACTTCGCGCCCTGGGGCAGATCGGCCAGCTTCTTGACCTTCTTCGAGTACAGGCCGATGGGGAAGTTGACCGTGTCGGCAACGCGCACCAGCTTGTAGCCGCGGTCCTTGACCTGGGCATCGAGGTACGGCAGATGCTGATAGCTGTTGGCATCGAGGTCGCCTGCAGCCAGCGCCGCATTGGGCTGGATGTAATCGCCGAACTCCACGACCTGGATCTTCAGGCCCTGCTTTTCAGCCACGAGCTTGACCTGCTCGAAGATCTGGGCGTGCGGGCCGGCGGTGACACCGACCTTGATCGATGTCTTGTCCTGGGCCATGGCGGCCAGGGGCGCCGCCAGGGCGAGGCCCAGAGCCAGGCCCAGGGCGGAAGTAGTTTGCAGAAGTTGGCGCTTGTTCACGGAATTGCCTTCAATCAAATATTCACAATGGCTGCACTGTAAGCCCAATTGCGCAACTGATTTCGGATTAAATAATCAGCTGTTTATATCTGTAGAGAATAAGCAGACCGGCCGCCCTCAGTCTTCGCGTCCCTGACCCGACAGCACCTGGCGCTGGCGCTGCTCCACGTGGTAGGCCGTGAGCACCTGATGGGCAATGGCATCGAGCGCCGGATAGACCACGCCCTGCTTGTCCGTCCAGACCTTGGGCGTGATCGGCCCGGCAATGGTCAGCGCATCGCCTTCGTGCAGGGCCTCCAGCGCGGCGCAGGGCGCGGCGTCAAACGCAATGACGTTCACAAACAGGTTCTCGCCATCGCCGCACTCGGCGCGCATGCGCGCCACCATGAACGGCTTGCCTGTCTTGCTGATGCGCTGCTCGGGCGTGCCGTAAAGGCGCCCGGCGATCAATCCATCCATCATGGTCGGACCTCATTTGTTGAACGGCATGCCTGCCAAGCGCACTGTGCGCCAATGAAAAAAGGGTCAGCAGATAAATCTGCTGACCCTTTTAGGGGATTGTGGTCGGCGAGAAAGGATTCGAACCTTCGACCCCTTGCACCCCATGCAAGTGCGCTACCAGGCTGCGCTACACGCCGACAAGAATTGAATTATATACCGGAAAAATCGACTCACAAGGACAACAGCTCGCGAATCTGCAAAAGCTCGTGCCGCACCGCCGCGGCATCGGCAACGTCCGGTATGTGGAAGCGTTGCGCCTCGCCCTGCCAGTCGGCCGATACCAGCTCGAACTCCTCGGCTCCCGCCGCCTCGCCGGACAGTGCCCCGGTCTCGCGCAAGCGGTTGCGCGCGCCCTGGATGGTGAACCCCTGGTCGTAGAGCAGCTCCCGGATGCGGCGGATCATCAGCAGTTCATGGTGCTGGTAATAGCGCCGGTTGCCGCGGCGCTTGACCGGGCGCAGGTGGGTGAACTCCTGCTCCCAGTAGCGCAGCACATGGGGCTTCACGCCGCACAGCTGCGCCACCTCGCCAATCGTGAAGTAGCGTTTGGCTGGAATCGCCGGAAGCGGGGCACCCTGGGACATCGCTTGCATCTCCAATCATCAACCCGACAAGGCTACCGCAGGCGCTGCCCGGCCGCCAGGGGCATGCACCCCGTGCCAAGTCTAGCGCGGCGGACTACGGCGTGGACACCGAGGTTTCGCCGCTCTGGATCTGCTCCTTGAGCTTGGTGCTGGCGTGGAATGTCACCACGCGGCGCGCCTGGATCGGGATCAGCTCGCCGGTGCGCGGATTGCGTCCTGGGCGCGGGGCCTTGGTACGGATCTGAAAGTTGCCAAAACCCGACAGCTTCACATCATCGCCCTCGACCAGGCTTTGCGACACCAGGTCGAAAAACGCATCCACCATTTCCTTGGATTCGCGCTTGTTCAGGCCGATCTGGTCAAACAGCAGATCCGCCAGCTGCGCCTTGGTCAGCGCAGGGCTGTCCAGGCTTTCAATGGCCAATTCCATGACAGACCCTTCGTGGTGGGAAAAGACAGCCGCGTCCATCATCCGCGCAGGCGTGCGCCGCAGCGCGCCACCAGTTGCTCGATCACGGCCGCCATCGCGGCCTCGATCTCGGCTTCGGTCAGGCTGGCCGTATCGCTGCCCAGCAGCAGGCGCACGGCCAGGCTCTTTTCGTTGGCCGCCAGCGCGCCGGGCGCCGGCGCTTCACCGGCGCGCAGCGCCTTGGCGCGGAACACGTCGAACAGTACGGCCGAACGCAGCACAGTATGCGCCGCCGCCGCTTCGACGGCAGCCATGATCTCGGCATGCGTCACCGATTCGGCCACCACCACGGCAATGTCGCGCTCGACCGACTGGTGCTTGGGGACGGCGCGGAACTGCGGCACCTGGCGCTGCTGCACGGCGTCGAGTTCGAGCTCGAACATCACCGGTGCCTGGGGCAATTCCCAGCCCTGGCGCCACTGCGGGTGCAGCTCGCCGACAAAGCCGATGGCCTTGCCGCCAAGCAACACGCGCGCGCAGCGGCCCGGGTGCATCGCGGGATGCTGGGCCGGCTCGAAGTCCGGGCGCAGCGGCGCGAGCAGGGCCTCGACATCGCCCTTGATGTCATAGAAATCAACTGCCTGGTCCTTGCGACCCCACTGCAGCTGTTCGGCCGGGCCGCAGGCCATGCCGGCCACGCGCATCGGCTGGTCGAAGCCCTGCACCGTGGTGTCGGTGTTTTGGACGCTGGCATCGCGCAGGAACACGCGTCCGAGCTCGAACACGCGCACGCGCTGGGCCTTGCGGTCCAGATTGAACTTCACGACCTGCAGCAGCGAGCCAATCAGCGAGCTGCGCATGACGCTGAGCTGGCTGGCAATCGGGTTGAGCAGCTTGATCGGGTTCGGGTTGCCCGCGAGCTCGTGCTCCCAGCGCTCCTCGACAAAGCTGAAGTTGATGGTTTCCTGGTAGCCCAGGGCCGCGATCTCGCGGCGCACGGCAAAGCTGCTGCGGCGGTTTTCGGCGCGCAGCTTGGGCGTGATGGGCGCCAGCGGCGGCGTTGTGGGCAGCTGGTCGTAGCCGAGCATGCGCGCGACTTCCTCGATCAGGTCTTCTTCGAGCGCGATGTCGAAGCGGTACGACGGCGGCGTTACCTTCAAGACGCCCTCGCCCGGCTCCACTGCCAGCCCCAGGCCCTCGAGCGCCTGCGCGCACTGCTGCTGGCTCACGGGCATGCCGATCACCTTGGCCGCGCGCGCCACGCGCAACTGCACGGCCTGAGGGGTGGGCACGTTGACGATCTGGTCGTCGATCGGGCCGCACTGGGTGTCGGGCGTGCCGCAGATCTCGAGCACCAGCTCGGTGATGCGTTCGATGTGCTCGACGGTGAGGCTCGGGTCCACACCGCGCTCGAAGCGGTGGCCGGCCTCGGTCGAGAAGTTGAAGCGGCGCGAGCGCCCGGCAATCGCGCGGGGCCACCAGAACGCGGCTTCGACATAGATATGCTGCGTGCCGTCGCCCACGGCGGTGGCGTCGCCACCCATGATGCCGGCCAGCGATTCAACGGCCTGGTCGTCGGCAATGACGCCCACCTGACCATCGACGCTCACCGTGTTGCCATTGAGCAGCTTGAGCTGCTCGCCGGGACGGCCCCAGCGCACATCAAGGCCGCCGTGGATCTTGTCGAGGTCGAAAATATGCGAGGGCCGGCCCAGCTCGAACATCACATAATTCGAGATATCGACCAGGGGTGCGACGCTGCGCTGGCCGCAGCGCGCCAGGCGGTCGACCATCCACGCGGGCGTCTTGGCCTGCGTGTTGACGTTGCGGATCACACGGCCCGAGAACCGGCCGCACAGGTCCGGCGCGCTGATCTTCACCGGCAGGCGCGCGTCGCTGGCGACGGTGGCGGGCGTGAATACGGGCGTTTGCAGCGGCGCACCGGTGAGGGCCGCCAATTCGCGCGCGATGCCATAGACACTCAGGCAGTGCGCCAGGTTGGGCGTGAGCTTGAGCGTGAACAGCGTGTCGTCGAGGTTCAGGTAGCTGCGGATGTCCTGGCCCAGCGGCGCATCGAGCGGCAGCTCGAGCAGGCCGCCATGGTC
>JBEVDH010000265.1:0-3557 GCA_040514115.1 Comamonas sp.
GCATTGTCCGACTACTGGCGCAGTTCCAGCCTCAGCGACCCGCGCTTCGACCATATGCGCCAGCAGGTCTGGGGCACCCTTGCGCCGGCGCTCGAGCGCGCCCAGGCCCGGGGGCTGGTGCGCGACGATATCCAGGCCGGCGACCTGTCGCTGCTGATCGGCATGCTGGGCGCGGCGCTGCGCGGCACGAGCGATGCCGAACGCCGGCGCCTGGCGCAACAGGCGCTCGATGTGATCCGCCGCGGCCTGCAGCCCGACGCACAGGACGCCACCGCCCGTGGCTGATCCCGTCTACCTGCGCCGCCCACCGGACTGGGAGGAGCATGAAAAACCGGCGCTGCCTGGCTCGCCCGCCATGCTCTCGCATGCGCCCTGGGAGCGGGTCTGCTATGCGCTGGTGGCCATCCTCGTCGGCATCACCGGGGGTCTGGGCAACGCGCTGTTCAGCGTCAACCTGCCGACCATCCAGGGCCAGATGGGCCTCACGCCCAGCGAAGCCGGCTGGCTCACGGGCGCCTATGTCACCTTCAGCGTGACGGCCAACCTGCTGATCTTCAAGTTCCGCCAGCAGTACGGCATGCGCCTGTTCACCGAGATCAGCCTGGGGCTGTATGCGCTGCTGTGCCTGCTGCACCTGGTTCTGGGCAGCACGCAGAGCCTGCTGTGGCTGCGCGGCGCCAGCGGCCTGGCGGCGGCGGCCTGCACGTCGCTGGCCACGCTCTACATGCTGCAGTCGATGCCGCGCGTATATGTGCTCAAGATGCTGGTGCTGGGCGTGGGCATCAGCCAGCTGGCCACGCCGCTGGCCTGGCTGCTGTCGCCGAGCCTGCTCGACCACGGCCAGTGGCACAACCTCTACTGGTTCGAGGCCGGTCTGGCGCTGATGTCGTTTGCCGCCGTGGTGCTGCTCAAGCTGCCCGCGGGCGCGCAGTTCCAGGCGTTCAACAAGCGCGACTTCATCAGCATCGCGCTGCTGGTGCCGGGCGTCGGCCTGCTGGTGGCGGTGCTGGTCCAGGGCACGACGCGCTGGTGGTTCAATGCGCCCGAGCTGGCCTGGATGCTGATCGGCGCGATGGTGCTGCTGCTGGCCGGGCTCTACCACGAGCATCACCGCAGCAACCCGCTGCTGCACACGCGCTGGTTCACCCAGGGCGCGACCATCCGCTTCGTCATTGGCGCGATCGTGCTGCGCTTTCTGACCACCGAGCAGAGCTATGGCGTGGTCGGCATGCTGCGCACGCTGGGCATGGGGCCCGATCAAATGCAGCCGCTGTTTGGCGTGATCTTCGCGGGCACGCTGCTGGGCATGCTGCTGTCGGCATGGACGTTCGACCTGGAACACGCGGCCAAGCAGTTGCTCGCGGCGCTGGTGCTGCTGGGGATCGCGACCTGGCTGGATTTCGGCCGCACCAGCCTCGACCGCCCGGCGGACTTCTACCTGAGCCAGTTCCTGCTGGCGCTGGGGTCAGGCATCTTCATGGGCCCGCTGATGCTGCTGGGCATCGTGCAAGGCCTGAAGAACGGCCCGAGCCACATGCTGACGGCGGTGCTGACGATCTCCATGACCCAGTCGCTGGGCGGATTGGCGGGCTCGGCGCTGCTGGGCACCTTTCAGACGCAGCGCGCGCAGGCCTACACGGCCGCGCTGTCGCAGCAGATCAACCCGGCCGAGCCGCAGGTGGCGCAGCGGCTGCAGCTGCACCAGCAGGCGCTGGCCAGCCAGATCACCGACCCGGCGCTGCGCGCCGCGCAGGCCACGGCGCAACTCGCGCAGGTCGTGCGGCGCGAGGCCCAGGTGCGGGCCTGGAACGATGTGTTCCGCGCCGTCGCGCTGGTGGCGTTTGCCTACCTGGCCTGGTCGTTGTTCGAGGCCGGGCGCGCGCGCCGTGCCAGCCGGCGCGAGGCGGTGCGCAACGCGCAGCACACGGCCGAAACCACGCCCGAGGTCGGCACCGACGGCGCGGTCGAGGTTGAACCTGAAGCCGAGCCCGGCGCGCGCGCCGGCCCGGTGCCTGCCGCCAGCTGACCCGTACCGCTTTTGCTTTCGCTCCCACATAAAGATCCAACACCATGAGCGCCACGCCCCCCAACTCCACCCCCACCGCCACCCCTGCTCCTGCTGCCGCGCCGGCCGCCGGCCCCTCGCCCACCCCCAAGAAGGAGCGTCCCAGCCTGCGCAGCGCGCTGCTGATGGCGGCGCTCGGCGCCGTCGGCATCGTGCTGGTGCTGCGCGCCTGGAACCTCGGGCCCTTCGAGACCAGCGACATCTCCACCGACAACGCCTATGTGCGCGGGCAAGTCACGGTGCTGGCACCTCAGGTGAACGGCTATGTGACCGAAGTGCTGGTACACGACTACGAACATGTCAAAGCCGGCCAGCCGCTGGTGCACATCGACACGCGCAGCTATGGCGCGGCGCTGGCGCAGACCCAGGCGCAGCTGGCCAGCGCGCGCGCGCAGCTGGCCAATTCGGCGCAGACCCAGTCGCAGAACCAGGCCGGGCTGCAGGTGCGCCAGGCCACGCTGTCGGCCGCGCGCGCTGAAGGCGAGCGCGCGCGCGCCGAGCTGCAGCGCGTCGAGGAGCTGGCCGCGCGCGGCTCGGTCTCGCTCAACGAGCGTGACAAGGTGCGCGCCACGGCGCGGCTGGCGTCGGCCAATGTCGACAAGGCGCAGGCCGATATCGCGATCGGCCGCGAAGGCATCAAGGCCACCAGCGTGAACCGCGGTGCGCTCGAAGCCGCGGTGCAGGTCGCCGAGGCCCAGGTCCGCCAGGCGCAGATCAACCTGGACAACACCACGGTGCGCGCGCCCAGCGACGGCCAGGCCAGCGAAGTCTCGGTGCGCCAGGGCCAGTATGTGGCCGCGGGCAGCCAGCTGCTGTATGTGGTGCCGCCGCAGCTGTGGGTGATGGCCAACTTCAAGGAAACCCAGACCGCGCGGGTGCGCATCGGCCAGAGCGCGCGCTTCACCGTCGACGGGTTGGACGGCGCTTCGTTCACCGGCAAGGTGCTGGAGATGGCGCCCGCGACCGGCTCGGAATTCAGCGTGCTCAAGGCCGACAACGCCACCGGCAACTTCACCAAGGTCGTGCAGCGCCTGCCGGTGAAGATCGCGATCGACGCCGGCCAGGCACTGGCGCCGCGCCTGCGCCCGGGCATGTCGGTGATCGCGCATGTCGACACGCGCGAGACGGGAGCGCAGCCATGAGACATCTGCGCCCCGGCGCTGCAGCGCTGCTGGCGGCCACGCTGCTTGCCGGCTGCGCCGCACTGCCCGCCACCGGACCGCACCCCGCAGCCTCTGTGGAGCTGCCCGCGCAGTGGAGCGTGCCGGCGCCGGCGTCAGCGCCCGCGGCCATTGCCGCCCACTGGTGGAGCCAGCTGGGCGACCCGGAACTGGACCGGGTGGTGGCGCAGGCTTTGGCGCAGAACAACGACCTGCAGACGGCGCTGGCGCGCGTGCGTGAAGCCCAGGCGCAGCTTGCCAGCGCGAATGCGGCCGGCACGCCCCAGCTCAACGCGACGCTGGGCACGCAGTCCGCCCGCACCCTGGGCGCG
>JBEVDH010000268.1:0-17032 GCA_040514115.1 Comamonas sp.
GGCAGATACCGCGAAGGATCGACCGGCTTGCCCTGGCGGCGCACTTCGAAGTGCAGCTTCACGCGGTCGGCATCGGTGCTGCCCATCTCGGCGATCTTCTGGCCCTTGCGCACGCTCTGGTCTTCCTTGACCAGCAGCGTCTGGTTGTGTGCGTAGGCCGTCAGATAGGTATTGTTGTGCTTGAGGATGATCAGGTTGCCGTAGCCGCGCAGGCCGGCGCCGGCATAGACCACGCGGCCATCCGCCGCTGCGATGACCGGGTCCCCGGCCTTGCCCGCGATGTCGTAGCCCTTGTTGCGCGCTTCGTCGAAGCCGGCAATCAGGCTGCCCGACGCAGGCCAGATGAAACCGAGGTTTTCATCCGAGCCGCTTTGCGCCGAAGCCGCAGGCTTGGCGGCCGTGGACGCGCCGGGAAGCACGGTGGCCGGTGCTGCCGGGTCGCCGCCTGCCACCACGACCGGCGCAACGGCGCGGCCGGTGGCGGAATCGGTCGTGCCCGAGGACGAGGCCATCGACGACGACGGCGGCACCACGCGCAGCACCTGTCCCACCTCGATCAGGTTGGGGTTCTCCAGATTGCTCCAGCGTGCGATGTCCTTCCAGCTCTGGCCGTTTTCCAGGCCGATGCGGATCAGCGTGTCGCCAGGCCGCACCGAGTAATAACCGGGCTTGCCTGCATTTTCCGCGCCCGGCAAGGGCTTGGCAGCCGCGCCCGACGACAGGGAACCTCCCGACGAGGCCGAGCCCCGATCTTCCACTGGAGCCCTGTTCACTTGTGAACCACAGCCAGCGAGCACCAGGCCCGCAAGCAGCACAGATCCCCAAGCCCCAAGACTTCGCGATACCAACATAAGCAAATCCCTTTTAGGCAATACCTGATTTTAAAGGGACAAAGTTCACTGCCTCGAGAACCGTCCTCTTAAGACCATATGACGTCTTGTCAATGACCAGCAAACTCTGCCCGCCCGCGCCGTTGCCCATCGGTGCGACCAGCCGGCCGCCTACGGCCAGCTGTTCACACCAGGCATCGGGGATGTGATCGCCCCCCGCGGCCGCGAGAATTCCCGCATAGGGCGCACCCTGTGAATAGCCGAGCATACCGTCACCGAACAGCAGATGCACATGCGCGAGCCGCAGCGGGCGCAGGTTCGTGCGGGCTTTCTCGTGCAGGCCGCGCAATCGTTCGATCGAATAGACCTCCTGCGCGACCCGGCCAAGCACCGCCGCCTGGTAGCCGCAGCCGGTGCCGATCTCGAGCACCCGGCCCAGGCCGGCGCGCGCGCATTCGGCGCCCAGCAGCAGCGCCGTCATGCGCGCCACCACGCTGGGCTTGGAAATCGTCTGGCCCAGCCCGATGGGCAGGCTCGTGTCTTCATAGGCCTGGTTGACCAGCGCGGTGTCGACGAAATGGTGGCGCTCGACGCTGGCCATGGCCTGCAGCACCGGCTGCGAGGTGACGCCGCCCTGCACCAGACGCTGCACCATGCGGCTGCGCACGGCGATCGAGTCCAGCCCCACGCCCATGGGCACGGGCATGGGGGCACGCGGCGTTTGCCCGATCACATTGCGGGCAACGGGTTTGGCGCCGGGACTGGCCGAAGAGGCAATCCACGCGGGGAAGACGGGACGACGTTCGGTCACGGTGCAGGCGCTTTCTCGGCGGGCTCGACCATGCGCGCCGCGGTCTGCGCCCAATAGCGCAGGTTTTCGTGGTCCGTCAGATCAACCTTGAGCGGCGTGATGGCCACATGCCCATGGGCCGTGGCATGGAAGTCCGTGCCCTCGGCATCGTCCTTTGCCGCACCCGCGCTGCCGATCCAGTACATGACTTCTCCTCGGGGGCTTTCCTGAATGATCACGCGCTCGGCCGCATGCCGGCGCCCCAGCCGGCACAGCTTGAGCGGCTGGATCGCGTCCAGCGGCATGTTGGGAATATTGACATTGAGCAGCCAGGGCGCCTCGCCCACGAGCTGCTGCTGCTGCATCTGCTGCACGATCTCGCGCGCCTTGCTGGCCGCGGCCTCGATCTCGGTCCAGCCGCGGTCCACCTGCGAAAACGCAATCGCCGGAATGCCGAACAGATAGCCTTCCATGGCCGCGCCCACGGTGCCCGAATAGATCGTGTCGTCGCCCATGTTGGCGCCGTTGTTGATGCCAGACACCACCAGGTCCGGGCGATAGCCGAGCAGCCCCGTCAGCGCGATATGCACGCAGTCGGCCGGGGTGCCGTTGACATAGCGAAAGCCGTTGGGTGCCTGGTGCACATAGAGCGGCGCGTGCAGCGTCAATGCGTTGGATTTGGCACTGTTGTTGTGTTCGGGCGCGACCACCTCCACGTCGGCAATGGTCTTCAACGATTCATAAAGCGCGACCAGTCCGGGCGCTTGATAACCGTCATCGTTGGAAATGAGGATTTTCATGGGATGGTCCGGATTGTAGGCGCCCTCCGACCCCGTCGCGGCAGGGACAAGCCCGCGCGGGCCGCGCTTCTATCATTCCTGCAACAAAACGACAGGAGACCTGCATGCAAGCCTGGCTATGTACCACGCCCACCGGCGTCGAAGCGCTGCAATGGACCGAGATGCCGACCCCGGCGCCCGGACCGGGCCAAGTGCTGATTGAAATCAAGGCCGCGAGCCTGAATTTCCCCGATCTGCTGATCGTGCAGGACAAATACCAGATCAAGCCGCCGCTGCCTTTCGTGCCCGGCTCGGAATTCGCGGGCGTGGTGCGCGCGGTGGGCGACGGCGTGCAGCAGTTGAAGGAAGGCCAGCACGTGGCCTGCCTCACGGGCACGGGCGGCTTCGCCAGCCATGTGCTGGCGCCGGCCACGGCCTGCGTGCCGCTGCCTGCCGACTTCCCGCTGGTCGATGCGGCCGCGTTCATCATGACCTACGCCACCTCCCACCATGCGCTGATCGACCGCGCGCAGCTGGCGCCCGGCGAGACGGTGCTGGTGCTGGGGGCGGCCGGCGGCGTGGGCACGGCGGCGATCCAGATTGCCAAGGCCATGGGTGCGCGCGTCATTGCCGCGGCCTCAAGCGACGAGAAATGCGCGCTGTGCGCCTCGCTGGGCGCCGACGCCACCATCAACTACAGCACGAGAGACCTGCGCGAGGCGCTCAAGCAGGCCACCGGCGGCAAGGGCCCGGATGTGATCTACGACCCGGTCGGCGGCGCGCTGGCCGAACCCGCGTTTCGCTCGATTGCCTGGCGCGGCCGCTACCTGGTGGTGGGTTTTGCGGCCGGCCCGATTCCGGCGCTGCCCTGGAACCTGGCGCTGCTCAAGGGCGCATCGCTGGTCGGCGTGTTCTGGGGCGACTTCGCCCGGCGCGAGCCCAAGGCCAATGCGGCAATGATGGCCACGCTGCTCGAGTGGTATCAACAAGGCAGGATCAAGCCGGTGATCGACACCACGATGGAGCTGTCGCAGCTGCCGACGGCCTATGCGCGCATGGGCTCGCGCGCGGTGATGGGCAAGCTGGTGCTCACGCGCTGAGCCGGGCGGGGGCCGGCGCCGGCGGGCCCGGCGCTGTCATCGAGTTTGAAACGAGGACGAATATACGAAACGTAATGGAACGTATAATCGCGCCGCATGGGAATTGTAAAAATATCAGACGCACTGCATGACAGCGTGCGCACCGCCAGCACGGCCCTGAGCCGATCGATCAACGCCCAGGCCGAGCATTGGCTGCGGGTCGGCATGATGGCCGAGCTCCATCCAATGCTCAGCTACTCGGACATCTGCCAGCTGCTGATCCAGCAGGCCATGCCCGCGGCGGCGCCCGCCTCCTTCGCCCTGCCGCCGCAGCGCGCCGAAGCCCTGCCCCGCCAGGCGCCCGGAGCCGCGCAATGAAGCGCTCGAGCTCCACTCCGATCCACACCGTGGCCGACATCGCGCAATCGCGCCGCGCGGGCCAGCTCGCCGCCGAGGTGCTGGCCATGCTGGTGCCGCATGTGCGCGCGGGCGTCAGCACCAATCAGCTCGACAAGCTGTGCCATGACTACATCGTGGACACGCTCGGCTGCATCCCCGCCAACATCGGCTACCACGGCTACACCAAGACCGTCTGCGCCTCGGTCAACCATGTGGTGTGCCATGGCATTCCCTCGGACCGAGAGATGCTCAAGGACGGCGACATCGTCAACATCGACGTGGCGCTGATCAAGGATGGCTGGTTTGGCGACACCAGCCGCATGTATGTCGTGGGCGAGCCGCGTGCCCAGGCGCGGCGCCTGGTGCGCACCGCCTACGAGGCGATGCGCGCGGGCGTGCAGGCGGTGCGCCCCGGCGCGACGCTGGGCGACATCGGCCATGCGATTGAAAGCGTGGCCAAGCGCGAGCGCTTCACGGTGGTGCAGGAGTATTGCGGCCACGGCATTGGCCAGATCTACCATGACACGCCGGACGTGCTCAACTACGGCGTGCCCGGCCAGGGCCTGAAGCTCGAGCCCGGCATGATCTTCACCATCGAGCCCATGCTCAACGCCGGCAAGGCCGCGACGCGCGAACTCAGCGACGGCTGGACCGTGATCACCAACGACAAGTCGCTGTCCGCCCAGTGGGAGCACATGGTCTGCGTGACCGAGACCGGCTACGAGGTGCTGACCCCCTGGCCCGAAGGCACGGGCGACTACCCTCCCATGTGACGCAGTTGCCGATGTCCATCAGTTATCTCTATCTGGCGCTGGCCATTGTCTGCGAAGTCATCGCCACGTCCTTCCTCAAGAGCGCCGAAGGCTTCACGCGGCTGTGGCCCTCGGTGATCACGGCCACGGGCTATGCGCTGGCCTTTTTCTTCCTGTCGCTGACGCTGCGCACCGTGCCCACGGGCGTGGCCTATGCGATCTGGTCCGGCGCGGGCATCGTGCTGGTCTCGGCCATTGCCTGGTTCTGGCAGGGGCAGACGCTCGATGCCGCGGCGCTGATCGGCATGGGGCTGATCGTCGCGGGGGTGGTGGTGATTCAGGTGTTTTCTGCTTCTGCGGGACATTGAGGCTTATGCAGGCGGTGAGCAGAGGCTCTGCCCCCCGATAAATGAGGTGGGGCCGTCCACCCTTCGACGCGGCCGGCCAGGCAGGCTCAGGGCGAACGGGTGAAGCCCCGGCTTATAGAGAAGAGGGAGGTAAACCGTTCGTCCTGATCCTGAGCCTGTCGAAGGATCGAAGGATGAATGGCCTGCCCTACAGATGATGCAGGCGCTATCCCCTGATAACGCATTGGCAATGCCCCCCAATACCCCTACCCCACACAAATATCCCCACAAGAATTTTCAGGAATTAGCCGATATCCATGTCATTCTGTGATTTCTGCACGTACTGAAAATATGAAATATTCATATGAAACATGGACTTGCAGCGCTTTGAAAATGCCGCCCCGCATTTTCCCGCGCGCCCCAGTCTCATGTCTTATATAAAACATCATTTATCTGAATAAAACACTGGCTGCATTCCCGCAGGCTTCCTACAATGTCGTTCTTTCCCGCATGAAGCCCGGCTTCAGCCGCTTGCCCAGGGCCCTGCCCCTGGCGCCCAGGCAGCACGGAATCAACAGACAACAGAGGACCACCCCGGCATGTACCGGGGCGGAGGAGACCGGCCCGCATCGCAAGGTGCGGGCCATTTTTATTCAGCGCGTCCTGCGCGCACGGGGCTGAACCCCGGCCTTGCCCCTGAACGTTCCGGGCCGGCGCCGGATGGTTCAAAATACGCCCGGTGTCCATTCCCCAAACGTTTATCCAAGAGCTGCTGTCCCGCGTGGACGTGGTCGACATCGTCGGCCGCTATGTGCAGCTGCGCAAGGGCGGCGCGAACTTCATGGGGCTGTGCCCCTTCCATGGCGAGAAGTCGCCGTCGTTCAGCGTCAGCCCCTCCAAACAGTTCTACCATTGCTTCGGCTGCGGCAAGAACGGCAACGCCATCGGCTTCCTGATGGAGCATGCCGGCATGGGCTTTGTCGAAGCCGTGCAGGATCTGGCCGGCCAGGTCGGCCTGGTCGTGCCCCAGGCCGACCTGAGTCCGCAGGAGCGTCAGCGCCAGGCCGCACAGAAGGAAAAGCAGGCGACGCTGGCCGATGTCCTGGAGAAGGCCGGCGATGCCTACCGCCGCCACCTCAAGGACTCGCCGCACGCCATCGACTACCTCAAGCGCCGCGGCGTCACGGGCACCACGGCGGCCCGCTTCGGCCTGGGCTATGCGCCCGAAGGCTGGCGCAGCCTGGCCAGCGTCTTTGCCCAATATGACGACCCGCTGCTGCATGAAAGCGGCATGGTGATCGTCAACGAGGAAGACAACAAGCGCTACGACCGCTTTCGCGACCGGCTGATGTTCCCCATCCGCAACGTCAAGGGCGAGTGCATCGGCTTTGGCGGCCGGGTGTTTGGCGACGAGAAGCCCAAGTACCTCAATTCGCCCGAAACCCCCGTGTTCCACAAGGGGCGCGAGCTCTACGGCCTGTTCGAGGCGCGCAACGCGCTGCGCGAGATGGGCTATGCGCTCGTGACCGAGGGCTATATGGATGTGGTCGCGCTGTCCCAGCTGGGCTTTGCCAACGCGGTGGCCACGCTGGGCACCGCCTGCACTCCCGACCATGTGCAAAAGCTGTTTCGCTTCACCGAGTCGGTGGTGTTCAGCTTCGACGGTGACGCCGCGGGCCGGCGCGCGGCGCACAAGGCACTCGAAGCCGCGCTGCCCTATGCAACCGATACGCGCAGCCTCAAGTTCCTGTTCCTGCCGGCCGAGCACGACCCCGACAGCTTCATCCGCGAATTCGGCACCGATGCCTTTGCGCGCCAGGTCGGCGACGCCAAGCCGCTCAGCCGCTTTCTGATCGATGCATCCGGCGAAGGCTGCGATCTGGGCCTGGCCGAAGGCCGTGCGCGCATGGCCAGCAACGCGCGGCCGCTGTGGAACCTGCTGCCCGATGGCGTGCTCAAGCGCCAGCTGCTGGCGGAAGTGGCCGAGGCCGCCCAGCTGCCGCTGCAGGACCTGAGCGAGCTGTGGAGCAAGGAGCCCGCGCGCCCGGGCATGCGCAGCGCCGCGCCCTCCCATCCGGACGCTGCCGGCTATGGTGCAGGTGCGCCGCCCGACATGGGCTGGGCGCCTGACAGCGCCCCCCCGGACAGCTACGGCCAGGGTTACAGCGCCAGCAGCGGCGCCTGGAGCCCCGGCCAGGGCCAGGGCAAGAGCCGCAAATGGGAAAAAGGCAGCTGGGGGCGCGAGCGCCAGCCCGCCAACCGTTTCGAGGCCGGCTCGCGCGGCCCGCGCGGCGCGCCCGCGACGCGCACCGACCAGGCCGCGCGGCTGCTGATGGCGCACATGGAGTTCATGGAAGAGCTCACGCACGAGGACTTCGATGCGCTGTCGCGCTGCACTGCGCCGCACGGGGGCTTGTTTGCCTGGCTCGAGGCGCAATTTCAGGAAAATGGCGCCCAGCCCTGGGCGGTGCTGCGCGAACGGCTGCAGGAATGCATCGATGCCGGCGTGGCGCCGCTGGCCGAGAAGCTGATGACCGGCCCGCACGCCCAGCCCGAGGGCGAGCTGCCCGAGCTGCGCCGCGAGCTGCGCGGCGTGCTCAACCGCATCCTGATCGACCATATCCAGCAGCAAACCCATGCTGCCGCAGCGGCTATTGCCACGGACCCCCACGCGGCGCAGCAGCTGCGCGATTTATACGCACGTTTGCAGTTTCTGCAAAATGAAATGCGCAATCCCTCTTGAAATCGCTGGACAAAGATATAATTAAGAGCTAGTGGCAAGAGCGACAGCAGCACCTCCGGGCCGGGTCAACGTGAAAAACACGTAAGTAGCAGCAACTGCACGGACCCAAATACCGCAAGGACTGCATTCCAAATGTTCGCCCATACATCTTGCCCGGGAGATCTTTCTCCGGATGCCCCGTCTACCCTTGAGGTGGGCCCGCGTCCCATGCGCCGCAGTTTCAGGCGCTTGCGTTTTCTTTGTTCGATTTTGCTTCAGAGGTGTCTATGCCTGCTTCAAAGTCTCCGAAGTTGCCCAAGTCTGCCACTGGCTCTGCTGCGCACGCTGAAAGATCCCTGCCTGCAAGCGCAGCTGCCAAGGCCGCGTCCAAGACCGTAACAACTGCGAACCCAACAGCGATTGAGCCATCTACCGCTGCCAAGAAAGTCAAATCCGTGGCCACCAAGACCTCTGCTGAACTCATTGCCGCCGCCGACGCCCTGCTCGCGGCCGCTGCCCCCGCCAAGCGCGGCCGCAAGCCCAAGGCTGCCGCCGAAGAAGGCGCCGAACCCGCCGTGAAGAAGGCCCCTGCGGCCAAGAAGGCGGCGGCTGCCGTCCCGGCCGACAAGGCCCCGGCCAAGCGCGGGCGCAAGCCCAAGGCCAAGGAAGACGGCGGCGGCGACGACATGGACGACACCGACCTGTCGGACATCGAGTCGGATCTCGAAGGTGAAGTGGAAGCCGTTGAAACGACGACCACCACCACGACCGAGAAGGTCAAGCCGCTGCGCATGAAGATCAGCAAGGCCAAGGAACGCGCCTTGATGAAGGAATTCGGCCTGGACGAAACCGTCCTGACCGAAGAGGAAATGCTGACCCGCCGCCAGCGCCTGAAGGCGCTGATCAAGCTGGGCAAGACCCGCGGCTACCTCACGCACGGCGAAATCAACGATCACCTGCCCGACAAGCTGGTCGATGCCGAAACGCTCGAAGTCGTGATCTCCATGCTCAACGACATGGGTGTGGCCGTCTATGAACAGACGCCCGACGCCGAGACGCTGCTGCTCAACAACACCGGCCAGTCGGCCACGACCGAAGAGGAAGCCGAGGAAGAAGCCGAAGCCGCGCTCTCGACCGTGGATTCCGAGTTCGGCCGCACCACGGACCCGGTGCGCATGTACATGCGTGAGATGGGCACCGTCGAGCTGCTCACGCGCGAAGGCGAGATCGAGATTGCCAAGCGCATCGAAGGCGGCCTGCAGGACATGATGCAAGCCATCAGCGCCTCGCCCGCGACGATTGCCGAGATCCTCAACATGGCCGAGGAAATCCGCAGCGGCAAGGTCGTCATCTCGACCATCGTCGACGGTTTCTCCAACCCCAACGAAGCCGACGATTACGTGGCCGAGGAAGATTTCGACGAATTCGACGAAGAAGACGACGACGACGGCAAGGGCGGCTCCAAGGCGCTCACCAAGAAGCTCGAAGAGCTCAAGAACGATGCGCTGGGACGCTTCGACAAGATGCGCGAGCTGTTCGAGAAGATGCACAAGATCTACGACAAGGAAGGCTACGGCACTCCCGCGTACATGAAGGTGCAGGCGTCGCTGACCGAGGAGCTGATGACCATCCGCTTCACGGCCAAGACCATCGAGAAGCTGTGCGACCTGGTGCGCTCCCAGGTCGATGACGTGCGCAAGAAGGAACGCGAGCTGCGCCGCATCATCGTCGACAAGTGCGGCATGCCCCAGGAAACCTTCATCAAGGAATTCCCGGCCAACCTGCTGAACCTCGAATGGGTGGTCAAGCAGGCCCATTCCACCAAGTCGTGGAGCACCATCCTCGAGCGCAACATCCCGCCCGTGCAGGAGCTGCAGCAGAACCTGATCGACCTGCAGACGCGCGTCGTGGTGCCGCTGCCCGGCCTCAAGGACATCAACAAGCGCATGAACGACGGCGAGCGTGCGTCGCGCGATGCGAAAAAGGAAATGATCGAGGCCAACCTGCGCCTGGTGATTTCCATTGCCAAGAAGTACACGAACCGCGGCCTGCAGTTCCTGGATCTGATCCAGGAAGGCAACATCGGCCTGATGAAGGCCGTGGACAAGTTCGAATACCGCCGCGGCTACAAGTTCTCGACCTATGCCACGTGGTGGATCCGTCAGGCCATCACGCGCTCGATCGCCGACCAGGCGCGCACCATCCGGATTCCGGTGCACATGATCGAGACCATCAACAAGATGAACCGCATCAGCCGCCAGCATCTGCAGGAGTTCGGCTTCGAGCCCGATGCCTCCATCCTGGCGGCGAAGATGGAGATTCCCGAGGACAAGATCCGCAAGATCATGAAGATCGCCAAGGAGCCGATCTCCATGGAAACGCCGATCGGCGACGATGACGACAGCCACCTGGGCGACTTCATCGAGGACGGTGCCAACACCGCCCCCATCGATGCCGCGATGCAGGCCGGCCTGCGCGACGTGGTCAAGGACATCCTCGACGGCCTGACGCCGCGCGAAGCCAAGGTGCTGCGCATGCGCTTCGGCATAGAGATGTCCACCGACCACACACTCGAAGAAGTCGGCAAGCAGTTCGACGTGACACGCGAACGCATCCGCCAGATCGAAGCCAAGGCGCTGCGCAAGCTCAAGCACCCTTCGCGTTCGGACAAGCTGCGCAGCTTTATCGATTCGCTGTAAGCGGCGCGCCGTTCAGGCACACGAAAAAGCCATCCTTCGGGATGGCTTTTTTCTTGTCCGTTCGTCCTGAGCCTGTCGAAGGATGGACGGCCCACTCTCAATTTGAGTACAGGCCGCTCATGCTTCGACGGGGCCGCCCAGGCAGGCTCAGCACGAACGGTTTTTATTCGCCCTAAGTCTGTCGAACTTCGCCCGATCCGATCTCAATACGCCTTGAAATTCGCCGCCACCCGCTGATTCAAATAATCCCCCGCAGCAATCGGCGGGTACTTGCGCCCCGGCCCTTCGATGATCGCGTCGCGGTTGGCCTGGGCAAAGAATGCCAGGCTGTAGCGCGGCCCCATGTATTCACCGGGCCGCGGGTTCTTCACGCGGTGGAAGTTCGAGGGCAGCTGGTCGTCGCTCCAGCGCATCAGCATGTCGCCGATATTGCAGGTGATGGCCTTCTCGTCGGGCTCGACCGAAGTCCAATCCTGGCTGTCCATTTCCTTGCCCGGGCAGACCTGCAGCCCGCCCTGGCCCTGGCGCTGGAACAGCAGGCTCAGGCAGTCGAAGTCGGTGTGCGCGCCGGCGCGCCACAGGCCCAGGTTGGCTTGCTGCTCGGCGGGCGTGGCGAAGTAGTGCAGCAGGCGCAGCGTGCTCTGGTAGCTGGCCTGCGCCGGGTCGTGCGCGCGCAGGAAGAAGCCGTCATCGAAGCCCAGCTTCCAGGCAAAGCACGACAGCACCTGCATCGCGACCTGCCAGCACTGGCCTTCGAACGCCAGCATCGTGACCTGGAAACCAGCGAGCTCGTCCTCGGTGGGCCACAGACCCTGCATGTGCGGGCGCGTGATCTGGTAGGACTCCTTCTGGTCCGGCGTGCCCGTCGAGGGGCGCACCTGGGCGCGGCTTTCCCAGCCGACGTTCAACGCTTTCTTCAGCGGGTATTGGGCCTTCACGGCCTCGGGCAACGCGAAGAAGCACTCGGCCAGCGCAAACGCCTGGTGCACGTCATCGAGCGCAATGCCGTGGTTGACGACCTGGAAGAAGCCGACATCGACGGCGGCGTCCCAGAGCTGGTTGGCGATCTCTTCCTTGCGCTGCGCGAAATCGGACAGATCGATGCGGCGGATCTCGCGGCGGCCGCTCTCGGAGCCCATCGCGCCCATGCGCGTTTCCTTCTGCAGTTCGGTCAGGTCGTAGGTGGCGGTGCTCATGCATTTCTCCAGAGGTGAAAACAGGGTCTTCCCGCCGGGGCTTCAGTGATCCGGAGGCCCGGCATTCTCCTGAAGCCGCGGGGCGCATTGGCGCGGGCGGGGCTTCAAGAGCAATTTCCGGCTGGCCATGGACTGCACAGTGAACGCTTCTACTCCTGCCGATCAACAAGCAAGAACAGTGCCCGCCTGGCATGCAAAGTGCATGGCGCAGGCCGTCGCAGCCACTGCCTGCCCATGCCCCCTTTTGGAGACCCACCATGTCCGCCCTGATGTTTGCCGCCCCTGCCCCGCTCGAAGACCCGATGCCCCTGGGCGACACCGACGGCACCTACTTGCGCCAGGCCATCGCGCTGTCATGCATGGCGCGCGCGCGTGGCAACCGGCCGTTTGGCGCGGTGGTCGTGGACGCAGGTGGCCAGGTGCTGGCCGAGGCCTATTGCAACACGACGGAGACCGGCGATTGCACGGGCCATGCCGAAACCAATGCCGTGCGCCAGCTCAGCCCGCAGGTATCGCGCGAGCTGCTGGCCCAGGCCACGCTGTACTCCTCGGGCGAGCCCTGCGTGATGTGCGCGGGCGCGATCTTCTGGTCGGGCATCGGGCGCGTGGTGTACGGCATCGATGCCGTGCGCCTGCGCGTGTTCCGCGGCGAGCGCGCCGAGCAGCGCGATGCCGAACTGTCGTGCCGCGATGTGTTTGCCGCGTCGCCGCACGATATCGAATGCATCGGCCCGGCGCTGATCGACGAGGCCAGCGTTCCCCATATCGGCTTCTGGAAGCGCTGAAACGGGCAGAATCGGCCACCGTCCCGCATATCCCGCTCCATGACCGAATCCGAAGTTCTCCCCAGCCGCGCCAAGCAGGGGCGCGAGCGCATCCTGACGGCGATCCGCGAAGCCGCGATTGCCGAGTTCAGCCGCCATGGCTTCAAGGGTGCATCGACCAAGGCCATTGCCGAGCGCGCCGGGCTCACCAAGCCGCAGCTGCACTACTACATCAGCAGCAAGGAAGAGCTCTATGAGGAGCTGCTGTATTCGGTGCTCAACGGCTGGTTCAGCGCCTTTGTGTTCGATATCGACAGCGACGACCCGAAAACGGTGCTCGGCGGCTATGTGCGCAAGAAGCTCGACTACGCGCTGGACAACCCGGGGCTGTCGCGCATCTTCACCACCGAGGTGCTGGGCGGCGGACGCAACCTGGGCAAGTACTGGCCGGTGGCGGTGAAGTCCACGCAGCAGAAGGTGGAGCTGATCGACCGCTGGATCGCCGAAGGCCGCATGCGCGCGCTGGACGCGACGGTGCTGCTGATGCAGATCTGGGGCATGACGCAGCACTACGCCGACTATGGCGTGCAGGTGCACATCATGCTCGGCCTGGCCCCGGACGAGCCCATCGACCGTGAACCGATCCGGCGCGAGCTCACCAATTTTGTGCTGCTCGGCTGCGGGCTCGCACTGGAATGAACACGCCCGCGGAGCGCGGGGCACCAAAGCAGCGCACGGGTCTGTTGGCCGGCGATCCTGGTAAAGGGAACAAGTTGGCACAGCATTTGCAATAGTTTGACCGATCGATCAAATCAAATGGTCAAAAATGCAAACCACTGCCACCGCTGCCTCGTTTTCCACCGCCGACCAAGCCTTTGAACTGGTTCTGGCGCGCAGCCAGCTGCGCCTGCCCGTCGAGCCCGGCGAAAGCATGGCCGACGTGTTGCAGCTCGCTGGCATTGCCATCGACACGCTGTGCGAGCAGGGTGTGTGCGGCACCTGCGTCACGCGCTGGCTCGATGGCGCGCCCGACCACCGCGACAGTTGCCTGAGCACCGAGGAGCAGCGCACGCATGTCGCGGTCTGCTGCGCGCGCAGCCACGGCGCGAGCCTCACGCTCGATCTCTGAGGCCCAGCCATGCGCGTTCTTGTGATCTATTGCCACCCGGTCGAGACCAGCTACCAGGCCGCTTTGCATACCGAAGTGGTGCTCAACCTGCGCAGCGCCGGCCATGAGGTCGACGACTGCGACCTGTACGCCGAGGAATTCAACCCGGTGCTCAGCCGCGCCGAGCGCCTGGGCTACCACGAGGTGCCGAGCAACCGCCTGCCGGTGCAGGGCTATGTCGACCGCCTGCTGCGCGCCGAGGCCCTGGTGTTTTGCTTTCCCACCTGGTGCTTTGGCATGCCGGCGATGCTCAAGGGCTTTTTCGACCGCGTGCTGATGCCCGGCGTGGCCTTCGATATCAGCGACCCGAAGAACGTCAAGCCCGCGCTGACGCATATCCAGCGCATCTCGGCCGTCGTGACCTATGGCCGCCCGCGCTGGACCGCGCTGCTGATGGGCGACCCGCCGCGCAAATCCGTGACGCGCTACCTGCGCCTGCTCACGGGCGGCAAGGCGCGCGTCGACTACCACGCGTACTACCACATGAACGTGGCCACGCCACCGCGCCTCGAAGCCTTCAAGGCGCGCGTGGGCGAGGCCATGGCGCGCTTTGCCTGAAGGACCCGACATGCATGCTCCCGACCATCTTCTGGGCGCGCGCCTGCCGCGCTGGCTGCTCCCGGCGCAGTGGCCCGAGCAGGCGGGCCAGCCTCAGCTTGCCGATCTGCACCTCGCGCAGGGCCGGGTGCTGGGCATTGCGCCGCACGCTTTGGCACAGGCTCCGGCCGGCGCCTGGCATCTGAATGGCGCATTGGTGCTGCCCGGCCTGGTGGACGCGCACACGCATCTCGACAAGGCCTTCACCCTGGCGCGCATGGGCACCGTGAAACCCGGCCTGCTGGGCGCCATCGAAGCGATGATGGTCGACCGCCGGGATTGGAGCGAAGCCGACATCCGCGAGCGCGCGGGCCGCGCGCTGCAGTGGGCTCATGAAGCCGGCACGGTGCATCTGCGCACGCACTGCGACTGGTGGGAGCCCGAGGCCCAGCCGCTGGCGTGGAACGTGCTGCGCGAGCTGGCCCAGGAATGGGCGCCGCGCCTGACGCTCGAGCGCGTGGCGCTGATTCCGCTGCACCTGTATGCCGAGCGCGGCACCGCCATGCGCCTGGCGCGCACGGTGGCCGCGAGCGGCCCGGGCGCGCTGCTGGGCGGCTTCGTGCATACCACCAACTGGAACCCGCAGGCGCTGCGCCACCTGTTCGAGGCCGCGCAATGGCATGGCCTGAATGTGGATCTGCATGTCGACGAGGAACTGCACCCCGGCGCGCAGGGCCTGGCCACCACGGCCGCGCTGCTGCAAGAACTGCGCTTCGAGGGCCATGTGGTCTGCGGCCACAACTGCGCGCTGGCCGTGCAGGACGAATCCACGGCGCTGGCCACGCTGGACGCCGTGGCAGCCACCGCGATCACGCTGGTCACGCTGCCGATCACCAACTTGCTGCTGCAAGACGCCACGACAGGCCGCACGCCGCGCCAGCGCGGGCTCACGCTGGTCAAGGAGGCGCATGCACGCGGCATTCCGGTGCTGCTTGCCAGCGACAACGTGCAGGACCCGTTCTGCCCGGTCGGCAGCTTCGATCCGCTGGAAGCGCTGGGCACGGGCGTGCTGGCGGCGCAGCTCGAGCAGCCCTTCGACCGCTGGTCCGAGGCGCTGTGCCGCGCCGACTGGCTGCGCCGCGGCGCGCCCGCGCTGCCCTTGCAGCCGGGCAGCAGCGCCGATCTGCTCATCTTCCAGCAGGCCGACGGCTGGGGCTTTCCTTCACGCACGCACGCACGCGTGGTGCTGCGCGAGGGCCGCATCGCCAGCGGCCAGGCCAGCAGCGCCTGGTCGCAATCTTCCATTCAAACCCCTGCAAGGAGCCCCGCATGAGCGCCCCCACCCCCGGCATTTCCCAACCCCTGGCGCGCTACGCCGCCTGGCGCCGCGCGGGCGACATGGTGTTTCTTTCCGGAATCATCGCCGTCGACCCCGCGGCCGGGCGCATCGTGCGCGGCTATGCCGACATTCCCGACGAGGCGGCGGCGCTGATCGGGCGCACCGGCGAGTTCAGCAGCGACATCAAGGAAGGCCCGATCCTCGCGCAGAGCTGGTATGTGCTGGACTGCATCCGCCAGACCATCGAGGCCGCGGGCGGGCAGATGTCCGATGTGATCAAGCTGGTGCAGTACTTCAAGAACCTGGACCACTTCCCGCAGTACAGCCGCGTGCGCAAGCTGTTCTTTGCGGGCGAGCCGCCGGCGTCCACCGTGGTCGAGGTCAGCGGCATGCTGCCCACGCCCGAAATCCTGATCGAAGTCGAAGCCACGGCCTGGCTGCCCCAGCGCTGAACCCCCCACGAAAGACCGCCCCATGCTGCATGGCTACAACCCGCCCCACCGCTTCCTGCCCTATCTGAGCTGGACCGAAATCGCCGCCTTGCCCGACAAGGAAAACACCGTCATCGTGCTGCCCACGGGCGCCACCGAGCAGCACGGCCCGCACCTGCCCTGCGCGGTGGACACGGTGATCAGCGCCGGCGTCGTGGGCCATGCGCTGGCGCACTTGCCGGCCGAGGTGCCGGCGTTCGCGATGGCACCGATCACCTATGGCAAGTCGGAAGAGCACCTGCACTTTCCCGGCACCGTGACGTTGACTGGCGAGACGCTGCTGGCAACGATGAACGAGATTGGCGAGTCGGTCTACCGCGCGGGCTTTCGCAAGCTGCTGTTCGTCAACGGCCATGGCGGCCAGCCCCAGGTGATGGAGATGTGCGCACGCGAGCTGCGCCTGCGCCATGGCGACTTCATCGTCGTGCCCAGCTTCACCTGGCGCGTGCCGCATGTCGCCGGCAAATACCTGTCGGACACCGAGAAGAAGCTGGCCATGCACGCCGGCCACGCCGAAACCGCGCTGATGCTGGCGCTCGCGCCCGACACCGTGCACATGGAGCGCGCGGTCACCAACTACCCGCCGGTGTTCGATTCGCCGCTGCTCTCGCCCGACGGCCGCCCGGCCTGCGCCTGGAGCGCGCGCGACTTCGGGCCCAGCGGCATCATCGGCGACCCGCTGCCCGCCACCGCCGAGCAGGGCCACGCGATTCTCGACTCGCTGGCCGTGAGCTGGGCCGCGGCGATCACCGAACTGCACCACCTGCAGTGGGCCGCGCGCCCCGAGCCGACCTGGGGCCGCGCACACCACACCGGCCACGTCGAGCTGGCCTGAAACCTGCGATATCCGCGCATCCATCCGTTCCCTGCCCTTCTCCCGGAGTATTGCCATGCTGAAGACCGCTTCCCGCCTTTCCCAACTTGGTGCAGCCGCGCTGCTCGCCCTTGGTGCCGTCGGCACCGCGCAGGCGCAGGAGAAGTTCACCTATATGACCAACTGGTACGCACAGGCCGAGCACGGCGGCTTCTACCAGGCGCTGGCCACGGGCCTGTACAAGAAATACGGCCTGGACGCGACCATCAAGATGGGCGGCCCCCAGGTCAACATCGTGCAGATGATGGCCGCGGGCCAGGCCGACT
>JBEVDH010000143.1:0-9669 GCA_040514115.1 Comamonas sp.
CCTCGTACCAACCCGAGCGCATCCGGCTGATTGCGCGCATTGTGGACGACCCGGCGATGTTGGTGGCGAACAAGGAATCCGGCAAGCCCATGACACTGGACGCTTTCATACAAGCTGCCAAAAAGGAGCCCAACTCGCTGTCCATTGGACATTCAGGCGAAGGAACCACGGGCCACCTCGGCATGCTGGAGCTTGCGCAGAAGGCGGGCATCAAGTTCAGCTCGATCCCCTACAAGGGCATGGGTGAGGCCAAGACGGCCTTGATGGGTGGCCATATTGATTACGTGATGATGACCACCGGCGAGGGGCTGGAGGTCTCCCAGCCCGGCTCACGGCTTGCCGGCGTGGCTCTGTGGGCCAGCAAACGTGTGGCCAACCAGGTGCCGACGACTGCGGAGCAAGGGTACGAGTTGAAAGCATCTTCCGAACGCGGCATCGGCGCACCGAGAGGCATTCCGGACGACATCGCGCGTCGTCTGCAAGAAAGTATCGAGCAGTCACTCCGGAATTCAGCGTTTTTGGAGGCAGCCAAAGCAGATGCGCCGGTTCTGGCCTTCCTGCCGGGAGAGGAGTGGGAGCGCCATCTGCAGGAGTTGCGCGCACGCTTGGCTCCATTGGTTGAGCAAATGAGAAGGTCTCAGTAACGCCCGCATCGAGAGCCATTTCCAAGCGCCGGTACCGCCGGCGCTCAAGAAAACGCATCGGAACCCCGGCAACGGGGAATCTACAGGTTTTCAGCCCGGCAAAGAGCGCACAGAACGCTCTTGCACCCACCACCCAATGGAGACAAACCATGCACCGTTCCCATCGCCGTCTCTGGCTCAAAGCCAGCACATCCGCCCTGCTGGGCCTGGCCCTGGCGCCCGCCCTGGCCCAGCCCACCGCCTCGTCTTTGCCTAAGGGCAACATCACGCTGGTCGTGCCGTTTGCCGCGGGCGGGGCCACCGACGTGGTCTCGCGCCTGGTGGCGCAAAAGCTCGGGGAGCGCCTGCAGCGCACCGTGGTGGTCGAGAACCTGGGCGGCGGCGGCGGCGCCATTGGTGCGGCCAAGGTCGCGCGCGCCGCGCCCGACGGCCACACATTGCTGATGGGCACGATTGCGACCCACGTCATCAATCCGCTGACGATGGCCCAGTTGCCCTACAACGCGCAGACCGGCTTCACGCCGATCTCGCTGGTCGCTACCGTCCCCAACGTCCTGCTGGTGCATCCTTCGGTCAAGGCCAAAAATGTGCAGGAGCTGATCGCGTTGGTCAAGGCGCAGCCGGGCAAGTTCGGCTACGGCACCTCGGGCGTGGCCACACCGCCGCATCTGTCGGGCGAGCTGCTCAAGTCAATGGCCGGCCTGGAGATGGGCCATGTGCCCTACAAGGGCGGCGGGCCGGCAATGAGCGATCTGGTGGCCGGCCATATCCCGGTCCTGTTTGACGTGCTCTCGGGCGCCGCCTCGCATATCCGCTCGGGTTCGGTGCGCGCGCTGGCTGTGACCACGCGCGAACGCGTTGCGTCCTTCCCCGACATTCCGACGCTGGCCGAATCCGGCGTTCCGGGCTACGAGACCTGGACCTGGAATGCCATATTCGGCCCGGCCGGCATGCCGCGCCCCATCGTCGACGAGTTGAGCCAGGCATTGCAGGCCGTTGTGGCACTGCCCGATGTGCAGGCCAAGCTCAAAGACCTGAGCGCCACCCCGGTGGGCTCCACGCCCGAGGTGCTGGCGACCCTGGTCAAGAGCGAAACCGACAAATGGCGTGTGGTGATCCAATCCATTGGCGGCCTGAAGCGGGATTGAACTTTGACCGAAGACACTTCCCACTGGGCAGCGCAGTTTGCCGCAATCATCGGACCTGAGCGCGTACTGATCTCGCCTGAAGACACAGCCGCCTACCAACAAGACTGGCGCGGGCGCTACCGGGGCACGGCCCTGGCCGTGCTAAAGCCGGGCTCGACGCAAGAGGTCGCGGCGCTGGTGAAAGCCTGCGCGGCGCTGCAGATTGCCATCGTGCCGCAGGGCGGCAATACCGGCCTCACGGGCGGCGCGGTTGCAGGCCATGATCGGCCCAGCGTGCTGCTCAATCTTTCGCGCATGAACCGCATCCGCGAAATCGATGCCGCCAACAACTCGCTCACCGTCGAGGCCGGCTGCATCCTGGCGCATGTGCGCGAGGCGGCCGACACCGCGCAGCGCCAGTTTCCCCTACTGCTGGGCAGCGTCGGCAGCTGCGAGATCGGCGGCTTGGTCTCCACCAATGCCGGGGGCACCGGCGTGCTGCGCTACGGCAACATGCGCGAGCTGGTGCTGGGCCTGGAAGTGGTGCTGGCCGACGGCAGCGTCTGGAACGGCCTGCGCGCGCTGCGCAAGGACAATGCCGGCTACGACCTCAAGCAGCTGTTCATCGGCGCCGAGGGCACGCTGGGCGTTGTGACGGCGGCCGTGCTCAAGCTGTTCCCGAAGCTCGCGGTGTCCGCCACGGCCATGGTAGCGCTCGCGGGCGTGCAGCAGGCCGTCGACCTGCTGCGCTTCATGCAAGAGCACCTGGGCAACCGCATCGAAGCCTTCGAGATCCTGTCGCGCCGGCAGCTCGAGATCGTCACCCAATACGGCCATGACCTGCAGTCGCCGATGGCGCTCGAGGCGCCGTTCTACATTCTGGTGGAAATCGCCGACAGCTCGCCGCAGTGGGATGCGGGCGCCGACCTGGAACGCGTGCTGGAGGCCGCCTTCGAGCGCGAGTTGATGCTTGACGCCGTGGTGGCCACCGACATGGCCAAGGCCGAACGCATCTGGGCGCTGCGCCACAACATCTCCGAGGCCAACCGGAACGCGGGCTTCACGGTCTCGAACGACACCTCGGTGCCCGTGTCCAGGCTGGCGCAGTTCATCGCGCAGGTGACCGAGCGCATCGAGCAGCAGGTGCCGGGCGCGAGCGTCTGCCATGCGGGGCATATCGGCGACGGCAACATCCATGTGATCGCGGTGCTGTCCCGCGCGGTGCATGCGACGCCCGAGCAATGCGAGAGCGCCGCGGCGCGCGTGAACCTGATCGTGCATGAGGCCAGCGTGGAGCTCGGCGGCAGCATCAGCGCCGAGCATGGCATCGGCCAGATGCATGTGCAGCGCCTCGAGCGCTTCAAGCCCGCCCTCGACCTGCGGATGATGCGCGCGATGAAAACCGCGTTCGATCCGCAGGGATTGATGAACCCCGGCAAGATCCTGCGCGCCGTCTCAGGTGGGCCCGACCCATTGGGCGGGCCAGGCGCCTGAGGCCACCATCTCGCGCATCACGCGCTGCGTGAGCGCGGTGACGGCGGCGCTGGCCACCGAGGTCGGCCGCGCGCTGTTGGTGGCGCAGACCACGCGGCGCAGCATCAAGGGGCTGTCGATCGTCGCGATGCGCAGCCGGTGGGCGGCGACCTCATCGGCAACCGCGCCCATCGGCAGAATGGTGCTGCCGATATTCGCCTGCGTTGCCAGCTTGACGCTGCTGAGCGACTCGATTTCGGCGACGATCTGCAGCTCGATCTTCAGCGGCGCGCAGGCATCGTCGATCATGCGGCGCAGCGCATGTTCGCGCCCCGGCAGCACCAGCGGCCAATCGGCCAGCGCCGCCAGCGGGATGCGGCGGGGCAGATGCGTGTTGGCGGCGCTGGTGATGAACACCAACTGGTCATCGAGCAGCGGCTGCTTGACGATGCCTGCATCCACCGAATCGCCATACATCAGCGCCAGATCGAGCTGGCCCGACTGCAGCCGCTCGCGCAGGAAGCCGCTATAGGCCTCCACCAGCTTGAGCCGAACCTGCGGCAGCTCTGCGCGGCAGGCCGTCAGGATCGGCATCGTGGCTGCCAGAGCCACTGTCGTCGTCAGGCCCAGCGCAACCTCCCCCTTGGGTACTGCGGCCGAATCGCGCACCGCCATCTTCGCGCGTTCCACATCGGCCAGCACCACCCGCGCATGTTCCAGAAACACCCGGCCGGCCTCGGTGAGCGCCATGCCTCGGCTCGAGCGGTCAAAAAGCCGCGCGCCGACTTCCTCCTCCAGTGCGGTGAGCTGCTGGCCCAGCGCCGGTTGCGCCACATGCAGGCGGCCCGAGGCCTGCAGCAGGCTGCCCGCCTCGCTGATGCCGATGAAGTAGCGAAGCTGTCGAATTTCCATGAATGCCTTATGTGCTGCTAGGTGTTTTGCATATACCCAATAGGTTGAATAAGTATTTCACAAATAGCCGGCAGGTTTGCACAATCGTGACTCCCAGGAGACAAGAATGACATTGCATATCGACCACCTGCGCAGCTGGATCGGCCAGACCGAGACCACCGAGGACACCGCCACGCTGGCGCCACTGCGGGCCCTGACGGCTACGCTGGACCGGGACGATGCTCCCGGGCACGGCGATCCGGTACCGCCCTGCTGGCACTGGCTGTACTTTCTGCCGATGGCACGCCAATCCGAGATCGGCCCCGATGGCCACCCGAAGCGGGGCGGTTTCCTGCCGCCGGTGCCGTTGCCGCGGCGCATGTGGGCCGGCAGCCAGATTGAATTTCTCGCGCCGCTGCGCGCCGGCCAGTCGCTGCAGCGCATCTCGCGCATCGAGGACGTCAAGCTCAAGGAAGGCCGTACCGGACCATTGGTGTTCGTCAAGGTGCGCCATGAGATCAGCGCCGACGGCGTGCCGGCCATCGCCGAGACCCATGACATCGTCTACCGCGACCTTCCGCCCCCGGGCGAGCTCGCACCCGAATACGCCGTGGCACCGGTCGACGCGCAGTGGCAGCGCACCATCGTGCCCGACGACGTGCTGCTGTTTCGCTACTCGGCGCTGACCTTCAATGGCCACCGCATCCACTACGACCGGCGCTATGTCACCGAGGTCGAGGGCTATCCCGGCTTGATCGTGCATGGCCCGCTGATTGCCACGCTGCTGCTGGACCTGCTGCGGCGCGAACGTCCCGATGCGCAGGTCAAGCAATTCAGCTTCCGCGCGCTCAAGCCGCTGTTCGACATCTCGACCTTTGAAGTCTGCGCCCGCACCAACGCCGACGGCAGCGTGGCGCTGTGGTCGCGCGACGACGCCGGCCATCTCACCATGCAAGCCACGGCGGTGCTGGCCTGAGCGCCGGCGCTTGCTCCACCAGGAAACACACCATGTTCAACGAAACCGACGACTACCAGGAAATCCGCGACGCCGTGCGCGCGCTGTGCAAGCAGTACCCGGATGAATATTTCCGCAAGATCGACGAGCAGCGCGCCTACCCTGAGGAGTTCGTACAGGCGCTGACGCAGGCCGGCTGGATGGCGGCGCTGATTCCGCAGGAATACGGCGGCTCGGGCCTGTCGATGGCCGAGGCCTCGGTGATCATGGAGGAGATCAACCGCTCGGGCGGCAACTCCGGCGCCTGCCACGGCCAGATGTATGTGATGAACGCCATCGTGCGCAGCGGCACCGACGCGCAAAAGCAAAAGTATCTGCCCCGTATTGCCGCGGGCGAGCTGCGCATCCAGTCGATGGCCGTGACCGAGCCGACGACGGGCAGCGACACCACCAAGCTCAAGACCATGGCGGTGAAGAAGGACGGGCGCTGGGTGGTCAACGGCCAGAAGGTCTGGATCTCGCGCGTGCAGCACAGCGACATGATGATCCTGCTGGCCCGCACCACGCCGCTCGAGCAGGTGCAAAAGCGCTCCGAAGGGCTCAGCTGCTTCCTGATCGACGTCAAGCAGGCCACGGGCAACGGCATGACCGTGCAGCCGATCCTGAACATGGTCAACCACGAAACCAACGAGCTGTTCTTCGACAACCTCGAGATTCCCGAGGAAAACCTGCTGGGCCCCGAAGGCAAGGGCTTCAAGACGCTGCTCGACGGCCTGAACGCCGAGCGCACGCTGATTGCCGCCGAGTGCATTGGCGATGGCTACTGGTTCATCGACCGTGCCACCAAATATGCCAACGAGCGCGTGGTGTTCAACCGCAAGATCGGCCAGAACCAGGGCGTGCAGTTCCCCATCGCCGAAACGCTGATGGAGCTTGAAGCCGCAAACCTGATGCGCTGGAAGGCCTGCGAGAAGATCGACGCGCACCAGAACGCGGGCGCTGCGGCCAATATGGCCAAGCACCTTGCGGCCAAGGCTTCGTGGGAGGCGGCCAATGTCTGCCTGCAGACGCATGGCGGTTTCGGCTTTGCCTGCGAGTACGACATCGAGCGCAAATTCCGCGAGACGCGCCTGTACCAAGTGGCGCCGATCTCCACCAACATGATCTTCAGCTACGTGGCCGAACACGTGCTGGGTCTGCCCAAGTCCTACTGAGCGCAGGGAGAGCACCATGACCCGACCTCTTGACGGTGTGAACGTCGTCACGCTGGAACACGCGATTGCCGCGCCCTTTTGCACGCGCCAGCTGGCCGACCTGGGCGCGCGCGTCATCAAGGTCGAGCGGCCCGGCACCGGCGACTTCGCGCGCGCCTATGACGAGCGCGTGCAGGGCATGGCCTCGCATTTCGTTTGGACCAACCGCTCCAAGGAAAGCCTGACGCTTGATGTCAAGCACCCCCAGGCCCAGAAGGTACTGTCCCAGCTGCTGGAAACCGCCGACGTGCTGGTGCAGAACCTCGCGCCCGGCGCGGCGGCGCGTCTGGGCCTGTCCTTCGAGAAGCTGCACGAGAAGCACCCGCGCCTGATCGTTTGCGATATCTCGGGCTATGGCGATGACGGCCCCTACCGCGACAAGAAAGCCTACGACCTGCTGATCCAGAGCGAATCGGGCTTCCTGTCGGTGACGGGCACCAAAGACGAGCCCTCCAAGGCCGGCTGCTCGATTGCCGACATTGCCGCAGGCATGTATGCATATACCAATATCCTGGCGGCGCTGATGCAGCGCGGCAAGACCGGGGTCGGCAGCCACATCGACATTTCCATGCTCGAAAGCATGGTCGAGTGGATGAGCTTTCCGCTCTACTACGCCTACGAAGGCGCGCCGCCGCCGCCGCGCTCGGGCGCGGCGCACGCCACCATCTACCCGTACGGGCCGTTTCCGGCAGGCGACGGCCGCAACGTCATGCTGGGGCTGCAAAACGAGCGCGAATGGGGCGGGTTCTGCAGCGCCGTCCTGGAGCAGCCCCAGCTGGCCACCGACGAGCGCTTTGCCTCGAACTCGCGCCGCGTCGCCAACCGCGACGAACTGCGCGCACTGATCGTGCAGGCGTTTGCCGCAATGACCTCCGAACAGGTGGTCCAACGGCTGGAGCAGGCACAGATCGCCAATGCCGCCGTCAACGAAATGCGCGACGTGTGGGCACATCCGCAGCTGCAGGCGCGCCAGCGCTGGACCGAGGTGGCATCACCCGCCGGCCCGATTCCCGCGCTGCTGCCGCCGGGGCGCACCGATGCCTACGCGCCGCGCATGGATGGGGTGCCTGGCCTGGGCCAGCACTCCGAAGCGATTCTTCACGAGCTGGGCTGGTCGCCCGACGCCATCGCCAGCCTGCGCAGTGAAGGCGCCATTTAAGACCGCAAAACTATTCCAGGAGACAAAGAATGACGCATGCCACCCCTATCCGCAGTTTGGCTTCCCTGGGCTGCCTGTCGGCCGGCCTGCTTTGCGCGGGCCTGGCCTGGGCCGACGCCTACCCGAGCAAGCCCATCACCCTGGTCGTGCCCTACTCGGCCGGCGGCCCGACCGATGTCGTGGCGCGCACGCTGGGCGCCGCCATGTCCCGGACGCTGGGACAGACGGTCATTGTCGAGAACAAGCTGGGCGCCGGCGGCACCATCGCCTCGGCATACACGGCCCGCGCCAAGCCGGACGGCTACACCTTTCTGATCCACCACAACGGCATGGCGACGGCGCCGGCGCTCTACCGCAAGCTCAGCTTCAAGCCGCTGGCCGATTTCGAGTATGTGAGCCAGGTGGTCGATGTGCCCATGACGGTGGTGGGACGCAAGGATTTGCCGGCCAAGGATTTCAAGGAGCTGCAGGCCTATGTCAAGTCCAAGGGCGACAAGATCAATCTCGCGCATGCGGGCCTGGGGGCGGTGTCCCACCTGTGCGGCATGCTGCTGACCCAGGCCATGGGCGTGGACCTGACCTCCGTGCCCTTCCCGGGCACCGGTCCGGCAATGAATGCGCTGCTGGGCGGCCAGGTCGATCTGCTGTGCGATCAGACTACCTCGACCACGCCCTTCATCAAGGCCAACTCCGTCAAGCTCTATGGCGTGACCACGTCGACGCGCCTCAAATCGCTCCCCGGCACCCCGACCCTTGCCGAGCAAGGTCTGACAGGCTTCCAGCTGGTGGTGTGGCATGGCATCTATGCCCCCAAGGGCACGCCCAAGGAAGCCATCGACAAGTTTGGCGCGGCGCTGCGGACCGCGCTCAAGGACCCCGAGGTCGCCAAGCGCATGGCGGATCTGGGCGCGATCATTCCCGCCGACGACAAGCTCACCCCCCAAGGCCTGCAATCCTGGCTTGAACAGGAAACGCAGCGCTATGCCCCGGTGATCAAGGCCGCAGGCCAGTTTGCCGATTGAACCCTTCTCAAATCATGAAAATATTGGTCCCCGTGAAACGCGTCGTCGACTACAACGTCAAGGTCCGCGTCAAATCCGATGGCTCCGGCGTTGATATCGGCAATGTCAAGATGAGCATGAACCCGTTTGACGAGATTGCCGTCGAGGAGGCTGTGCGCCTCAAGGAAAAGGGCCTGGCCACCGAGGTCATTGCCGTGTCCTGCGGCGTGGCCCAGTGCCAGGAAACGCTGCGCACCGCGATGGCCATTGGCGCCGATCGCGCGATCCTGGTGCTGACGGATACCGAGCTGCAGCCGCTGGCTGTGGCCAAGCTGCTCAAGGCCCTTGTCGACAAGGAGCAGCCCGGCCTGGTCATCCTGGGCAAGCAGGCCATCGATGACGATGCCAACCAGACCGGCCAGATGCTCGCGGCGCTGGCGGATCTGCCGCAAGCCACCTTTGCCTCGAAGGTCGAAGTGTCGGGCGCGCAGGTTTCTGTGACGCGTGAAGTCGATGGCGGGTTGGAGACGCTTTCGCTGTCGATGCCTGCGGTCATCACCACCGATCTACGCCTGAACGAGCCGCGCTACGTGACGCTGCCCAACATCATGAAGGCGAAGAAAAAGCAGCTCGATACGCTCACGCCCGAGCAGCTGGGAGTGGATGTCACGCCGCGGCTGAAGACGCTCAAGGTGTCGGAGCCCGCCAAGCGCGGGGCGGGGGTCAAGGTCGCCGATGTCGCGGCGCTGGTTGATAAGTTGAAGAACGAAGCGAAGGTGATCTGAGGCCCTCTCCTTGTCTGTAGGGCAGGCCGGTCACCCTTCGACAGGCTCAGGGCGAACGGTTACCCCGTTCATCCTGATCCTGAGCTTGTCGAAGGATCGAAGGATCGAGCGCCGCAGGCCCGAACCCTTCACACCCGAAAGAATTCCCATGACCTCCCTCGTCATCGCAGAACACGACAACGCCTCCATCAAACCCGCCACCCTCAACACCGTCACGGCCGCCGTGGCCTGCGGTGGCGATGTGCATGTGCTGGTGGCCGGCGAAGGCGCAGCCGCTGCGGCCCAGGCCGCGGGCCAGATCGCCGGCGTTGCCAAGGTGATCCACGCCGATGGCGCGGCGCTGAAAAACGCCCTGGCCGAAAACCTCGCGGCCCAGGTGCT
>JBEVDH010000173.1:0-3619 GCA_040514115.1 Comamonas sp.
TCTCCACTCGAGGCATCCACTGCCTTGGTTTCGCGGACCAGCGCCAGCCCCGTGGTTTTGCTGCCCGGGTCGATCTTCAAGCGAAGGGGCTGGAGTTGGCAGTCGTCGACCTGGCGGTCGATGAGCCGGATGAACATGGGCACAAGCCGATGCACGCGCGCCCGGCCACGGTCCAGCAACAGCCGGGCTCGCTTTTCGGTGCACGGCATCAACGCCTTGCCATGGTTGTCCAACACAAGAACCGCCACATCGACTCCTGAAAAACCTCTGCAATCTGTGCAGCCAGGCTGTCTTTCCAGCGGTCAGCCCTTACGGGCCTGGTGACGGTTGGGGCGTGCCTTGCACGCCCCAACGCTCCCCTCGGGGAGGTCAACAACCGGCTCCAGTCCTTGCGGGCTGCGATCAAGACCTTCGGACCTTTGCCTTTGTCCAGCATGATCAAGACCTTGCAGAGCAGCGAACTGAGGAAGCATTCGCTGGTGCGTCGGTACGACCTGTTGTCAACGCAGCGGGTTGGCTACCGCTTTGCCTGGTCAATCTGGCTTGGATCCTTTGAGTTCCAAGCCCCGTCCTTCAGGGCGGGGTAATTGACGGATGCGCAGCGTAACGCGGCTTGCCGCCGCGCAAGCCAAAAGCCCTGGTTTTTTTCAGCCCGGCACTCATGGCGCGGCGCGTGCCAGGCGCAGCAGCTCGGCGCCGTCGCCAATCTGGTCGCCGGGCTGGTACAGCAGCTCCTCCACAACCCCGGCATGCGGCGCGGCAATGGTGTGCTCCATCTTCATGGCCTCCATCACCGCCAGCGGCTGGCCCGCGGCCACGCTGTCGCCGACCTGCACGGCAAACGACACCAGCTTGCCCGGCATCGGCGCCGTGAGGCGCCCGCCCTCGGCATGGGATTCGCCCGCATGCGCCAGCAGGTCGACCAGCGTCAGCACCTGCGCGCCGCGCGGCGTGAACACATGGTATTGGTCGCCCAGGCGGTAGACCTGGGCGCGCGTGCGCTGGCCCGCATATTCAACGTCCAGCACGCCGTCTTGGCTGGAGAACACCAGCGGTGCAGCCACCTCGGGCAGATCCTCCTGCGCGGCCAGCACCAACGCCAGCGCGCCGCCCGGCAAGTAGCGCAGGCGCGCGTTCACGGTGGCACCTTCGATCACCCACGACCAGGGGCGCTCGGCGCGGCCATGCGACTGCCAGCCATCGCGCCGGCTGAACGGGTCGGCGCCCTGCCCGGCCTGTTCGTGCAGCAGCGCGCCGGCGACGGCCGCGGCCACGGCCAGCGGCACGCCCACCGGATCCTGGTGGAACAGCACCGCCTTCTCGCGCTCGATCAGCGCGGTGTCAAGCCGCGCCTGGGCAAACGAGGGCGAGCGCAGCACATGGCGCAGGAACTGCACATTCGTTGCCAGCCCGGCGATATGCGTCTGCGCGAGTGCCGCATCGAGTCGCGCCAATGCCTGCGCGCGGTTGTCGCCGCGCACGATCAACTTGGCGATCATCGAGTCGTAGAACGGGCTGATCGCATCGCCCTCGCGCACGCCGTCGTCGATGCGCACATCGGCCAGCGCAAAGCTGCTGGTGGCCGGCTTGCGGTAGACATGCAGGGTGCCGGTCGCGGGCAGGAACTGGTTGTCGGGGTTCTCGGCGCAGATGCGCGCCTCGATCGCATGGCCGATGATGCGCAGCTCGTCCTGGCGCTTGGGCAGGGGCTCGCCGCTGGCCACGCGCAGCTGCCATTCGACCAGGTCCTCGCCGGTGATGGCCTCGGTGACCGGGTGCTCGACCTGCAGCCGCGTGTTCATCTCCATGAAGAAGAACTCCATCGCGCCGCCGCCCCGCTGCTCCACGATGAACTCCACCGTGCCCGCGCCCACGTAGTTGACGGCGCGTGCCGCGGCCACCGCGGCCGCGCCCATCTGGCTGCGCAGCGCCTCGGTCATGCCGGGCGCGGGCGCTTCTTCCAGCACCTTCTGGTGGCGCCGCTGCACCGAGCAGTCACGCTCGAACAGATAGACATAGTTGCCCAGCGTGTCGCCAAACACCTGGATCTCGATGTGCCGCGGGCGTTGCACGTACTTCTCGATCAGCACCGCATCGTCGCCAAAGCTGTTGATCGCCTCGCGCTGGCAGCTCGCGAGCGCCGCGGCGAAGTCCTCGCTTTTGTCCACCGCGCGCATGCCCTTGCCACCGCCGCCGGCGCTGGCCTTGATCAGCACCGGGTAGCCGATGCGGTCGGCCTCGGCCTGCAGCCGCTGCGGGTCCTGGTCGGCGCCGTGGTAGCCCGGCACCAGCGGCACGCCGGCCTTTTCCATCAGCTGCTTGGAGCCGGCCTTCAGGCCCATCGATTGAATGGCCGAAGGCGGCGGGCCGATGAACACCAGGCCGGCATCGGCGCAGGCCTGGGCGAATTCCTCGTTCTCGCTCAAGAAACCATAGCCCGGGTGCACCGCCTGCGCGCCCGTGGCGCGGGCGGCCTCGAGGATGCGCTCCCAGCGCAAATAGCTGTCTTTGGGCGCGCTGGCGCCGATATGCACCGCCTCGTCGCAGGCCGCGACATGCGCGGCACGCGCGTCGGCGTCGGAATACACGGCCACCGTGCGGATACCCATGCGCCGGGCCGTGGCGGCCACGCGGCAGGCGATTTCACCGCGGTTGGCAATCAAGATCTTGCTGAACATTCTGTCTCCCGGAATTCGTTGGATGCGGCGCTCAAGCGAGCCACGAAGGCTTGCGCTTGGACAGGAAGGCCTGCACGCCCTCCTTGCCCTCGGCGCTGGCGCGGATGGTGGCAATGCCCTCGACGGTGGCCGCCACCAGGTTGGGCTCGATGTCGCGCCCGGCGACGTCGATCACCAGCTGCTTGCAGGCGCGCACCGCGGCCGGGCCCGCGCGCAAGAGCGGCTCGAGCAGCGACTGCAGCCTGGCATCGAGCTCCTCGGCGCTCGCGACTTCATGCACCAGGCCGATGCGCCGCGCCTCGGCTGCATCGAAGCGCTCGGCGGTGAGGAAGTAGCGGTGCGCGGCGCGCGCGCCCATCGCGCGGATCACATAGGGCGCGATGGTCGCGGGAATCAGGCCGATCTTGACCTCGCTGAGGCAGAAGCCCGCGGTATCCACGGCCACGGCCATGTCGCAGGCCGCGACCAGCCCCATGCCGCCCGCGTAGACATCGCCCTGCACGCGCGCGATCGTCGGCTTGGGGCATTCGTAGATCACGCGCAGCATCTCGGCGAGCTTGCCGGCATCGTCGCGGTTCTCGTCGCGCGTGTAGTCGGCCATGCGGCGCATCCAGTTGAGATCGGCGCCAGCGCAGAACGCCGGGCCTTCGGCGGCCAGCACCACGGCCAGCACGTCGGCGCGCTCGCCCACGGCGAGAAAGGCCTGGGTGATGTCGGCAATCGCGACGTCGCTGAACGCGTTGCGGATCTCGGGCTGGGCCAGCGTGATGCGGGCCACGCCGGCGTCGTAGGCAATGTGAAGCGTAGGCATGCGGACTCCTTTACATGCGGAACACGCCAAAGCGCGTGTCCTCGATCGGGGCGTTGCGTGTGGCCGAAAGGCCCAGCGCCAGCACGCGGCGCGTGTCGGCCGGGTCGATCACGCCATCGTCCCAAAGGCG
>JBEVDH010000189.1:0-16274 GCA_040514115.1 Comamonas sp.
AGATCAGCACACCGTTCTTGCGGCCGCCGATGTCACCCTTGTGGGGTTCGTAGCTGTCGAAGATGTTGGCGATCAGGCCCGAACCACGTGTCAGGTTCAGGAATTCGTTGGTGAAGCCGATCAGGCCACGCGCGGGAATGCGGTACTCAAGGCGAACGCGGCCACGGCCGTCGGACTCCATGTTGACCAGATCGCCCTTGCGCTCGCCCAGGGCTTGCATCACGCCGCCCTGATGGGTTTCTTCCACGTCGGCGGTGACCAGCTCGATAGGCTCGTGCTTTTCACCGTTGATGTCGCGGAACACCACGCGGGGCTTCGACACAGCCAGCTCGTAGCCTTCACGGCGCATTTCTTCGAGCAAGATGGTCAGGTGCAGTTCGCCGCGGCCCGAGACTTCGAAGATGCCTTCTTCGTCGGTTTCCTTGACGCGCAGGGCCACGTTCGAACGCAGTTCCTTTTGCAGGCGGTCCCAGATCTGACGGCTGGTCACGAACTTGCCTTCACGACCCGCCAGCGGCGAGTTGTTCACGCAGAAGTTCATGGTCGAGGTCGGTTCATCGATCTTGAGCATTGGCAGCGGGTTCGGATTGAGCACATCGGTGATGGTTTCACCAATGCCCAGGTTTTCGATGCCGTTGACCAGCACGATTTCGCTGGGGCCGGCTTCGGCGACCTGCACGCGATCGATGCCCTGGAACTTCTGGATCTGGTTGATACGGCCCTTGTAGGCCTTGCCTTCGGGACCCGCCATGACCATGACTTCCTGACCGGCCTTGACGGTGCCCTGCGTGATGCGGGCCACGCCGATACGACCAACGAACGTCGAATAGTCGAGCGCCGACACCTGCATCTGCAGGGGAGCGGTGGCATCGCCGCCGATCGCGGGAACGTGGGTCAGGATGGTGTTGAACAGGGCCGACATGTCGGTGCCCCACTGCTCACCCGCAGCGCCTTCTTCCAGCGAGGACCAGCCGTTGATGCCCGAGGCATACACGACGGGGAAGTCCAGCTGTTCATCGGTCGCGCCGAGCTTGTCGAACAGGTCGAAAGCGGCATTGACCACGTAGTCGGGACGCGCACCGGGCTTGTCCACCTTGTTGACCACGACGATCGGGCGCAGGCCCAGGGCCAGGGCCTTCTTGGTCACGAAACGCGTCTGGGGCATGGGGCCCTCTTGCGCGTCGATCAGCAGCACCACGCCGTCGACCATCGACAGGGCGCGCTCGACTTCACCGCCGAAGTCGGCGTGACCGGGCGTGTCGAGAATGTTGATGTGGGTGCCTTCCCAGCTGACGGCACAGTTCTTGGCCAGAATGGTAATGCCGCGCTCGCGCTCGATGGCATTGTTGTCCATGACGGTGTCGACCACCTTTTCATGCTCGGCGAAAGTGCCGGACTGGCGCAGAAGCTGATCGACCATGGTGGTTTTACCGTGGTCAACGTGCGCGATGATTGCGATGTTGCGGATTTGTGTACTCATAAAGTTTCCAAAATGCCGCGGTCTGTTGGGCGCGGCGTGCCTTCCAAAATTTGTTGAATTTCCAGGGGACTCAGCAGGCGGTCAGGGATGAGCTCCCCGGCCAGCACATGACCGACTCCCAATAAAGCGTGAGGCTCTGCACCATAGACGGCAACGGCCGGTGCATCCGCCCAGTCGCCACGCCGGCGCATGCCTGACAGAAAACGTCCGGCATCGTACTCGGTCAGCGTGACAGGTGTGTGTTCATGCAGCAACATTTGCGGTGGCTGCACGTGCAACAGGCGCTGATCTTCGTCCATGGCTTCGAGCGCTTCGAGAGTGACGCAGTCGGCAAGCCCCAGTCCACCGGTGTCGGTGCGACGCAGGAATCTCAGGTGCGCGCCGCAGCCCAGGGCTTCGCCTACATCCTCACCCAGGGTGCGGATATAGGTGCCTTTGCTGCAGGTCACCACGAGTTTGACGGCCGCAAAGCCATCCGCGTCCTCGCACAGGCTCACGTCGAGCGCATGGATCGTCACGTCGCGCGCCGGGCGGTCGATCACGATGCCTTCGCGGGCATACTCGTAGAGCGCCTTGCCGTCCTTCTTCAAGGCACTGTGCATCGGCGGCACCTGCGAAATCGGCCCGCTGAACTGACGCGCCACGGCCTGCAGCCGTTCGGGCGTCAGCGCCGCAAGGTCCACGGGCCGCTCGCGCACGATCTCGCCTTCCGCATCCGCGGTCGTCGTGGTCGCGCCCAGGCGGGCAATGGCAACATAGGTCTTGGCGGCTTCAAGCTGCAGCTGGCTGAACTTGGTGGCCGCACCGAAGCACAGCGGCAAGACGCCGCTGGCCAGTGGATCGAGGGTGCCGGTATGACCGGCTTTTTCCGCGCGCAACAACCACTTCACCTTCTGCAAAGCGTCATTGCTGGAGAACCCCAGCGGTTTATCGAGCAGCAACACCCCATGCACAGGGCGGCGCTGCACCCTAGTGCGAGGCGCGTTCATGCTCAGTCGTCTTTCGCGCGCGAAGAAACCGCCTTGGCAATCAAGGCGTTCATGTCGGACGCGCGCTCCGTCGTACGGTCGTAGACGAAGTGCAGCGTCGGCACGGTGTGGATATGCAGGCGCTTGAACAGGCCGGCACGCAGGAAGCCCGCGGCCTGGTTCAGGCCCTCGAGCGTCTGGTCGGGATCACCCGTCAGGATGCTGAAGAAAACCTTGGCGTGGGCATAGTCTGGAGTGACCTCCACCCCTTGCAGGGTGATCATGCCCACGCGCGGGTCCTTCAGTTCCCGGGCGATCAGCTCCGACAGATCGCGCTGGATCTGATCGGAGACTTTGAAGCTGCGATTGGGCGCAGCGCGTTTCTTGGCAGCCATGGATTACAGCGTCCGTGCGATTTCCTTGATCTCAAAGACTTCCAGCACGTCACCTTCCTTGATGTCGTTGTAGTTCTTGAGCTTGATACCGCACTCGAAGCCTTCCTTGACTTCCTTGACGTCGTCCTTGAGACGCTTGATCGATTCGATCTCGCCGGTGTAGATGACCACGTTTTCGCGCAGCAGGCGGAAGCGTGCATTGCGGGTGACCTGACCGGAGGTGATGTACGAACCGGCAATCGTGCCAATCTTCGTCGCCACGAACACCGTGCGGATCTCGGCCATGCCGATGATCTCTTCGCGCTGCTCGGGTGCCAGCATGCCGGACATCGCCGCCTTGAGTTCGTCCACAGCGTCATAAATGATGTTGTAGTAACGAATCTCGACGTCGTTGTTCTCGGCCGTCTTGCGGGCATTGGCGTCAGCGCGGACGTTGAAGCCGATCACGATGGCCTTGGAAGCAATCGCCAGGTTGATGTCGGACTCGCTGATGCCGCCCACGCCGGCATACACCAGCTGCACGCGCACTTCTTCGGTCGACAGCTTGAGCAGCGACTGGCCCAGGGCTTCTTGCGAACCCTGCACGTCGGCCTTGATGATGATGGGCAGGGTCTGCAGATCGCCCGCCGTCATTTCGGCAAACATGTTTTCCAGCTTGGCCGCTTGTTGCTTGGCCAGCTTGGTGTGACGGAACTTGCCGGCACGGTAGGTGGCGATTTCACGGGCCCGACGTTCGTCGGTCAGCACCATGAATTCGTCGCCAGCGGCAGGCACATCCGACAGACCCTGGATTTCGACCGGAATCGAAGGACCAGCGGTCTTGGTGGTCTTGCCGTTTTCGTCGACCATGGCGCGCACGCGGCCATAGGTCTGGCCAGCCAGCACCACGTCGCCGACCTTGAGCGTACCGGACTGGATCAGCACCGTCGCGACAGGACCACGGCCCTTGTCGAGCTGGGCTTCGATGACCAGGCCCTTGGCAGCGGCGTCGACCGGAGCGCGCAGCTCCAGCACTTCAGCCTGCAGCAGCACCTGTTCAAGCAGTGCGTCGATACCCATGCCGGTCTTGGAAGACACGTGCACGAAAGGCGACTCGCCGCCGTACTCTTCAGGCACGACTTCCTGCACCACCAGCTCTTGCTTGACGCGCTCGAAGTTGGCATCGGGCTTGTCCGACTTGGTGATCGCGACCACGATTGGCACCTTCGCCGCCTTGGCGTGCTTGATGGCTTCCTTGGTCTGGGGCATGACGCCATCGTCGGCTGCAACCACCAGAATCACGATGTCGGTGGCCTGCGCACCGCGGGCTCGCATGGCCGTGAAGGCTTCGTGGCCCGGGGTGTCCAGGAAGGACACCATGCCGCGCTCGGTCTTCACATGGTAGGCACCGATGTGCTGGGTGATGCCGCCGGCTTCACCGCCAGCCACCTTGGAGCGACGGATGTAGTCGAGCAGCGAGGTCTTGCCGTGATCGACGTGACCCATCACCGTCACCACAGGGGCGCGAGGCAGGGCTTCGGCGTCCTGCTGCGAGGTTTCCTCGTAGGTGAACGCTTCGGGATCGTCCAGGGCCGCGACCTTCGCGGTATGGCCCATTTCCTCGACCACGATCATCGCGGTGTCCTGGTCCAGAGGCTGATTGATGGTGACCATCTGGCCCATCTTCATCAGGATCTTGATCAGTTCGGAAGCCTTGACCGACATCTTGTGCGCGAGCTCGGAAACCGTGATGGTTTCGGGCACATGCACTTCGATCGCACGGAACTCCACCTGCGCTTGCTGGTGGTGATCGTTGCGGTCGTTGCCGCCGCCACGGCGGCTGCCGCCGCGCGGTCCACCGCGCCAGTTGCTGCCACCGCCGCCACTGCGGCTGGGGCCGCTGTCGCCGCGGGTCTTGATTTCTTTCTTCTTGCCGTCGCCTGCCCAGCTGGAGGACAGCTTGGCGGACTTGACTTCCTTGCCGGCGCCGGCTGCGGGAGCCGCTGGGGCACCGGTGCGGGCCGTGGTCGAGCCGGTGGCAGGCTTGTGCAGCGTGCCCTTCTTGGCATCGCCCGCGGGCTTGGCCACGACAGCTGGCTTGACCGGCTCTTCAGGCTTCTTCGCCACGAGCACGCGCTTGGGCGCTGCCATCATGGCGCGGATGGCCTCGGCTTCGGCCTGGGCCTTGCGGCGGCGCTCGTCGAGGTCCTTGGCGCGGGCCGCTTCTTCAGCCGCGCGTGAACGCGACTCTTCCTCGGCCTTTTCACGGGCTGCGGTCTGGGCTGCATTGCGCGCCGCCGTCTCGGCCTTGTATTCGCGCGAGGCTTCGGCCTTCTGCGCACTCGCCTGGGCAATCTTCGCGACTTCCTGAGCAGCGTAGGCTACAGCCCGCTCCTCGGCTTCACGGTCCCGGCGTTCGCGCTCTTCGCGCTCACGGCGTTTTTCCACCAGTTCCACCTCCTGCTGGCTGATCAGTTCGACCTGCTGGCGCACGGCTTCTTCGCGGCGCACCAGATCATCGGATTCACGTTCGGCACCGACCTGCTCCGGGCTGGCCTGTGCTTCGCTTTCCGAGGCGGCTTCGCCGGTTTCGTCGCGCTTGATGAAGGTGCGCTTCTTGCGCACTTCCACTTGAATGGTGCGGGCCCGGCCAGTGGCGTCGGCCTGCTTGATTTCGCTCGTCGACTTTTTCGTCAATGTGATTTTCTTGCGGTCAGCTCCGCCTGTGCCATGGCTGGCCTGCAGGTGCGAGAGCAGTTTCTGTTTATCGGACTCGGTCAACGCATCAGAAGCCGACGCCTTGGCAACGCCGGCAAAGCTCAGCTGTTGCAACAAGGTTTCGGGGGTTTTCTTGAGTTCGGCGGCAAACTCGGCAACGGTGTTACTCGACATATTTGGTTCGTTCCTCCCTGACCTTACTCTTGCCCGGTGAACCAGTGTTCACGTGCCTTCATGATCAAAGCTTTCGCTTCGTCGGCAGACTGCCCGGTCAGTTCGGTCAGTTCGTCAATGGCCAGATCGGCCAAGTCATCCCGTGTATGCACGCCACCGTCGGCCAGCTTGGCCACCAGCTCAGGCGTCAACCCCTCGAGGTCACGCAGATCCTGCGAAACCGTGTCGACATTTTCCTCGCGTGCGATTTCCATCGTGAGCAAGGCGTCCTTTGCACGCGCCCGCAACTCGTTCACGGTGTCTTCGTCGAAGCTTTCGATCTCCAGCATTTCCTGCAGCGGCACATAGGCCACTTCTTCCAGGCTGGCGAAACCTTCTTCGATCAGGATGTCGGCGATTTCCTCGTCGACATCCAGGTTTTCCATGAACAGGCGACGTGCGGTGTCCGTCTCGTCGGCCTGTTTTTGCGCAGACTCGGCTGCGTCCATGATGTTGATTTTCCAACCGGTGAGGTCGGAAGCCAGACGTACGTTCTGGCCGCCGCGGCCGATGGCGATGGCGAGGTTTTCCTCGTCAACCACCACGTCCATGGCATGTTTTTCTTCGTCCACCACGATGGACGACACGTTCGCCGGCGCCAACGCACCGATCACGAATTGCGCCGGGTCTTCAGACCACAGCACGATGTCGACGCGCTCGCCAGCGAGCTCGTTGGTCACGGCATTGACGCGGGTGCCACGCACGCCGACGCAGGTGCCGATCGGATCGACGCGCTTGTCATGCGAGATCACGGCGATTTTCGCACGGCTGCCAGGATCGCGGGCGCAGCTCTTGATTTCCAGCAGACCCTGTTCGATTTCGGGCACTTCGTTGCGGAAAAGCTCCACCATGAATTCCGGCGCCGAACGCGACAGGATGATCGGCGCGCCGCGCAGCGTCAGATCGACTTCCATGATCATGGCGCGCACGCGGTCGCCATTGCGCAGGTTTTCCTTGGGGATCATCTCGCTGCGGCGCAGGCGTCCTTCGACACGGCCGCCCTCGACAATGATGTCGCCCTTGTCCATGCGCTTGACAGTGCCGGTGAAGATCTTCTCGCCGCGCGCCATGAAGTCGTTGAGCAGCATTTCGCGCTCGGCGTCACGGATCTTCTGCAGGATCACCTGCTTGGCAGCCATCGCGCCGATGCGGCCGATAGGCACCGACTCGACTTCTTCCTCGATGTGTTCACCGACTTCGATGTCCTCGACGCGGTCTTGCGCGTCCATCAGCATTTCTTCGGCTTCGGGATTTTGCAGGCCAGCGTCATCAGACACAACCAACCAGCGACGGAAGGTGTCGTAATCACCGCTATCACGGTCGATGGCCACGCGGATATCCACTTCGCCCTGGTACAGCTTCTTCGTGGCCTGGGCCAACGCCAATTCCACGGCACCAAAGACCACATCGCGCTCGACGTTCTTTTCGCGCGAAATGGCCTCTACCAACATCAACAATTCGCGATTCATGCGATGACTCTCCTATTTCAATCACTCCGAGGGGGCACCACACTGGCGCATCCGCTTTGCCCCGTACTATTTGACCTGCAACATCACCGCCTGTCAGACGGCCTTGTTGGCCCTGCCCTTGAAATCCACGAGTGGCGCGAGACGTGCCTCGCGCAGCTCATCGAGTGCGAACCCCAATGCCTGCAACGGCGCAGGCACGCGTTTCTTGCTCACGCGCTGGCCCGGCTTGACGGCCGGCTCATCGCTCCAGACGATCTGCCAGCCGCCGGTCTCGCTGCGCTCGAGCGTGCCGCGGAATTTCTTGCGGCTGGCGCTGACCTGCCCGGCGGCCGCCGCCGCGCCTATGGGCTCCTTGAGCGTCAGGTCAATGACCGAGCCTTCGAAGCGCACGAAATCCTGTTCATGGCGCAATGGCCGGTCGATGCCGGGCGACGAGACTTCGAGGCGCGTGTATTCCGCACCATCGACCTCGAGCGCGAACTGCAGCTGGCGCGTGACCTTCTCGCAGTCTTCGACGGTGATGAACTGCTCGGGCAGATCCTGCGTCTCCGGCGTCGGTGGCTGCCACGGCAAATCGATGGTGACGCGCAGCAGCCCCCCGGCGGAGCGTTCTATCTCCACCAGGTCATAACTCAAGCCTGCGACTGTTTCTTCAACGATTTGCTGTAGTGCCACGTGTATTCAATTCCATCTCTGCAAATACAAAAAACCCGATAACCCCCGGAAAACCCATCCGACAGCTTCGAGCTCCAAATGCAACCGACCAAAAAAAACGGGCGGTATGTACCCGCCCGCTTGGTCGTGAGTTGCATATTGTACCCGCAATCCATTGCGCGGGCTTGCAAACGACCACCTGGCGCGGCCTGCCTGGCGGCACCTGCGCGGCCCGGCTTCCAGGCTCAGGCCAGATCCGCTGCCAGCACCCGTTCGCGCAGCGCCTGCGCTGGCGCGGAAACCGCCGCGGGCACGGGCCCGGCGTCCTGCAACGACAGCAGCAGCCGCGCCAGCACGGGCAGCTGCGGCAGCAGCGGGCCCAGAAAACGTGCGTGCTGCGCGTCGCAAATCAAGAGGCTGGGGAAAGTTTCTATGTCCAGATCGCCGGCGACATCTTCTTGATCCTCGATGTCCAGCCAGACAAAGCGCACCTGCGGATGGCGGGCCGCGAGCTCCTCGAAACCCTGGCGATACTGCTTGCATACGCCGCACCACTGCGCACACAGGCAGACAACGAGCCACTGCTTGTCCCCCGGGGTCTGCCCACTGTCCATTCCCGCTCCTTCATTGCCGGCGCTTCTCGCGCGCCCGATAGACCTCGATGGTACCAACGGCTGGTGCCATGTTGCCCCAGGATTGTCGGACAAAGGAAGATACCGCCGCGATCTGGGCGTCGCTGAGTTGATGGGAAAACGGGGGCATTCCATGGGGACGCGGGTTGCCGGCCGTGGCCGGGGGATAGCCGCCCTGCAGCACCATGCGCACGACGTTGCTGGCGTCGCCCAGGTTCACGGCGTGGTTGCCGGCCAGCGCGTTGATGGCCCCGGGCCGGCCTTCGCCCTGCGCGCCGTGGCATTGGGCGCAGTGCTGGGTGTAGACCTTGGCGCCCAGCGCGGCATCGCTGGCCCGTGCCGCTGGCGCGGCCGGCGGCGCGGGTGCGGGCAGGCTTTGCAGATAGACGGCCATTGCCTGCAGGTCCGCGTCCGACAGGTACTGGGTGCTGCGAAAGACCACTTCGGCCATCGGCCCGCTGACCGAGGCCGCCGGCGCCACCCCGGTCTGCAGCAATTGAACCAGATCCTGCTGCGCGGTGTGCGCGCCGCCGAGCGCCGGCGCGTACCAGTCCTGCAGCGCCATCATGCCGCCGCGCAGCAGGCCCTCCTCGACCGAGCCGCCCCAGGCATTGCGTGCCGAATGGCATGCCGCGCAATGGCCCAGGCCCTGCACCAGATAGGCGCCGCGGTTCCATTCGGGCGCAGCACCGGCGCTCGGCGCCCACTCCCCGGCGCGGAAATACAGGGCGCGCCAGACAGCCAGCGCCGCCTGGGTGTTGAAAGGAAAGCGCAGCTGGTGCGCCTTGGCCGGCGCGCTGACCGGCACCAGGCTCTGCAGATAGGCAAACAGTGCATCGGCATCTTCGCGCTGCACGCGGGTGTACTGCGGATAGGGGAACGCCGGGTACAGCAGCCGCCCGTCCTGCGAACGGCCATGGTGCAGCGCGCGCCAGAAGGCATCGGGGCTCCAGCGCCCCAGCCCGGTTTGTGCATCGGGCGTGAGATTGGGCGCGTAGACCACGCCAAACGGGGTCTCGATGCCGCGTCCGCCCGCATATTCCTTGCCGCCCGGCGCCGTGTGGCAACCCATGCAGTTGCCGGCGCGCGCGAGGTAGGCGCCTTTTTCCAGCAAGGCACGGGAAGCGGGGATTGCCGCACCCCCGTCACGCCAAAGCTGCGGCGCACGCGTCTCGCCGCGCAGGTTCAACCAGGCCACGGCGGCAATGCCCGTCAGCAACAGCGCCGCCAGCGCCAGCAACGCCTTTGTCATGCGGGCACTCATCGACGCATCTCCAGACCCGCGGCATGCATGCCCGCACAGGCTAGCGGATGGCCGTCCCGTGGCGGGGGCCCAGGCAGCTGCGCCAGCGGCTGGCCGCCCCGGGGTACGGGCTGGGCAGCCAGCCAGGCCGACACCGCCCCGACCTCCTGCACCGACAGCTTGCGCGCGATCGCCGCCATGCAATCGGGCGCCTGCGCCTGCCGCGCCCCTGTGCGCCAGGCACCCAGCTGGCTGTTGAGATAGTCCCGCGACAACCCCAGCAGGCCCGGCACCGCTGGCAGCGCGCCGGTCATTGCCGCGCCATGGCAGGCCGTGCAAGCGGGCAGCCCGCGCGCCGCATCGCCCTGGCGCACCAGTGCCTCGCCCTGGGCCAGCACCTGCGCGGGCGCCTGGGGCCTCAGTGGCGGCGGATACGGCACCTCGCGCCGTGCGAAGTGGTCGGCCATCTCGCGCAGGTAGTCGTCCGTGAGGTGGGCCATCAGATAGCGCATCTGCGTATGGTTGCGCCGGCCGTCCCGGAAATTGAGCATCTGCCGGAAAAGATAGTCGGCTGGCTTGCCGGCCAGGCGCGGAAAGTAGCCTTCGGGCGTGGCTTTTCCCTGGTCTCCATGGCAGGCGCTGCAGGCTTGCACGCGCAAGGCCATGGAATCGATAGGGGGCATTGGCTGCGCGCGGGCGCCTGGGGCCAGGACCGCGGCCAGTGCTGCGGCAACCAGTAGAGCGCGGGCACGGCGAAAACCGCCGCGCTGGACAAAAGCCCTCACCTTCCCATCCAACATGAATCACCCACCTGTCTTGCTTGGAGATACCCGAATCTACGGCCCCTCGGTGCAACCGGGAAGAGGGACAACCAGAGCAGATCCCGCGATACTGACAGACCGAGCCAGTACTCACCTACAAACAACCGCCGTTGCCGTGCGTACAGTGTACGCACGCCGCCTCGCGGCGCCAGGGAGTTCGCCCATGTCTGCTGCCCCTCTTGCCCCCAGACGTTCCATGCCGCCGCACTGGCTGCTGGCCCTGCTGCTGTTCAGCCTGTCGCTGGCATTCGGCTTCACGGCCCGGACCCATTCCGCCACACGCAGCGTGGCGGTGGTACAGAACTTCGATATCTCGCGTTATGCCGGGCCCTGGTATGTGCTGGCGCGCATCGACCACCCCTCCGAAGAAGGACTGGTTCAGACCGGTGCCTACTACCATGGCAACCAGGATGGGTCGCTGACCATGGTGCAGCGCGGCCTCGATCCATTGAGCGGCCAATGGGTCAAACGCGAAAGCCGGGCGCTGCCTGCAGGCGCGGCACATGAGGGTGCGATGAAGCTGTCATCGCAGGGAGCGTTAGCCAGCGATTACAACGTGGTCGCGTTGGACAACAGCTATCACTGGGCCGTGGTGCAAGGCGCCAGCGCTGCACGTTCCTGGGTGCTGTCGCGCACGCCCACCCTGCCGGCCGAGGTCAGAAGCCAGTTGCTGCAGCAGGCGCGTGTGGCCGGCGTCAATACCGAGAAGCTGCTCTGGGTACCCCAGGAACGGGCAGCGGCGCCCCTGCTCTGATAAACCACTGTCACGAAGACCGGAGCACCGTCGCATGGATTACAAAGACTATTACAAGATCCTCGGGGTCGACAAGACCGCCAGCGCGCAGGACATCAAGAAAGCCTACCGGCGCCTGGCACGCAAGCACCATCCGGATCTGAGCCAGAACCCCGAAGCCGCGCACCAGATGGCGGAGCTCAATGAGGCCAATACCGTATTGTCCGACCCCGAGAAGCGCGCCGCCTACGACCAGCTCGGTGCCGAAGGGCTGCGCAATGGCTTCAACCCGCCGCCGCACTGGGACGAGACCCATGCTTTCCGGCCCAATGGCGGCGCGGACAGCGAGGAGTTCAGCGATTTCTTCGATCAGTTGTTTGGTCGCAGCGCCTACCATCGCCAGACCCACGCGCGCGGCCAGACCCCGCCTGACCGCAAGGGCCAGGACCAGCATGCGGTGATCGAGCTTGATCTCCAGGACAGCTATCGGGGCACGCAGCGTTCGCTGCAGGTGCGCAGCACCACGCTGGATGCGCAGCGCCAGCCTATGGACAAGACCCGCGAGCTGCAGGTCACCATTCCCAAGGGGGTGAAGGAAGGCCAGTTGATACGCCTGGCGGGCCATGGCGGCCCGGGATTGGGGCATGGACCGCCCGGCGACCTGCTGCTCGAAGTGCGCTTTCGCCCTGATCCGCGCTGGCACGCCAAGGAGCGCGATGTCTATCAGCATGTGCCGATTGCGCCCTGGGAAGCGGCGCTGGGCGGGCCGATCGAGGTGCACACGCTCGCCGGTACGCTGGAAGTCAATGTGCCTGCGGGCTGGAAGAAGGGCCGCAAGCTGCGCCTGCGCGGCAAGGGTTTGCCGGGAGCGACACCGGGCGACATGTACCTGCTGCTCGAGGTCGTGCTGCCGCCCGCCGATGATGAAGCCAGCCGCAATGCCTACACGGCGTTCTCGCAGGCCTTTCCCCACTTTCATGCCCGAAGCTGAGGAACGCTCCATGACTGCCGACCAATCCTCTTTCAACAGCGCCGGCGAAGTGCTGGACACAGCCGCACTCGATCTGGCGCAACTGGCCCATGCCTGCAGTCAGCCGACCATCTGGGTGGTGCAGCGTGTGCGCGACGAGGTGCTGCAGATCGACGATGGCGCGGGCCGCAGCCATGCCGAATGGCGCTTCAGCGGCCGGACCCTGCAGCGCGCCCGTCGCATCGCCCAACTCGAAAGCGCTTTCGATGCCGACCCGCAGCTCGCGGCGCTCGCCGCAGACCTGATGGAGGAAGTGCTGGCCTTGCGCCAGCAACTGCGCCAGCGCAGCCATGAACCGTTCTGACATGAAAAAGCCCTCGCACGGGCTTATGTCAACCCGCGCTCCATGCGTGGCGGGTTCGTCGGACCATGAGCGGCGAAGAAAACTCTCCGATTCACCCTTGAGCCTTGCAACAGGCTCAGGACGCTTGCGCCAGCGCGGCAACAGACTCTTGTGAAATGCAAAAAAGCCCTCGCAAGGGCTTTTTTACAGGAAGCAGCCGAAGCTCAACCTTGGTGGGGACGCTTGCCCGCGTTCTTCTTCGAACGGGTGGCCGTGCCACGTTCGTTGCTCACGCGCTGGCCGCGGCCAGCTGTGGGCATGCTGTAGCCGTTGGGCACGGGTGGCTGGGGTGTGAACTTGCGGTCAGCTTCGGTAACGATCTTGTTGCCCATGGGACATCCTTCAATGAAAAAAGCAATTTGAAGCCGCTATTAGGCCACATCCTGGGACCCACGTGGACGCCAAAGCCATGCCGCTGGCTGCGTTGCCGCCGTGGATGAACCCGCAATGCGCCGCCGTCCGACAGGAGCCGCCGGCAAGGCAGCGCATAAGAACAGGCTATGCACATACTCTGGACCTATCTGCGACCCCATTCCCGGCTGGCCTGCCTGGCGCTGCTGCTGGCAGCGATCAGCCAGGTGCTGGCGCTGGTCGATCCGATCATCTTCGGCAAGATCATCGACGGCTATGCCATCAATCCCGGCAACAAGACCGATGAAGAACTGATTTCCGGCGTGCTGCGCCTGCTGGGCCTGGCGGTGGCGGTGGCCATTGGCTCGCGTCTGGCCAAGGCCCTGCAGGAATATGTGACGCGCCTGGTGGTGCAGAAGCTGGGCACGCAGCTGTTCAACGACGGCCTGCGCCAGGTGATGCGTCTCAAATACCAGGAATTCGCCGAGATGCGCACCGGCGAGACGCTGTCGCTGCTGCAAAAGGCGCGCGCCGACAGCGAGCGCTTCATCAACACCTTCATCAACACCGTGTTTGCGGCCGTGGTCGGCATCAGTTTCCTGGTCTGGTATTCGGTCACGCGGCATTGGGCGCTGGTGCCGGTGTTCCTCATTGGCGTGCTGGTGCTTGGCGGACTCACGGGCCTGCTGAGCCGCGAAATCCGCAACCAGCAGCGCTCGATCGTGCGCGAGACCAACCGCAACTCGGGCTTCATCACCGAGTCGCTGCGCAACATCGAGCTGATCAAGAGCCTGGGGCTCACCTTCCCCGAGGTGCGGCGGCTGCAGGCGCAGACCGAGAAGATCTTTGCGCTCGAGATGCTCAAGGTCAAACGCATCCGGCTGCTGTCGTTCCTGCAGGGCTCGACGCTGAGCCTGCTCAAGCTGGGCATCCTGTTTGCGCTGCTGTGGCTGATCTTCCGCGACGTGCTGAGCACCGGTGAGCTGATTGCGATGCAGTTCATCTCGGTGGCGATCTTCGCGCCGCTGCAGGAGCTGGGCAACATCATCGTCGCCTGGCGCGAGGCCGAGGCCTCGCTGCTCAATTTCGCCGCGCTGATGAAAAAGCCGATTGAAAAGCGCCCGGCCAACCCGCAGCGCGTCGGGCTGCTGCAGGACCTGAGCTTCAACCAGGTCGAGTTCCAGCACCAGGGCGCCGAGGACAAGGCGCTCGATGGGGTGTCCTTCTCGGCCAAACTCGGTGACACGATTGCCTTTGTCGGGCCTTCAGGCTCGGGCAAGTCGACGCTGGTCAAGCTGCTGGTGGGGCTGTACACGCCGCAGTCCGGCAGCATCGAATTCAACGGCATTCCCGCCCAGCAGCTGCGCTACAACGAGGTGCGCCGGCAGATTGGTTTCGTGACGCAGGAGACGCTCCTGTTTGCCGGCACGCTGCGCGAGAACATGCTGTTCGTCAAGCCCGACGCCACCGATGAGGACATCATCACCGCGATGGAGCAGGCGTCGTGCCTGCACCTGCTGGCGCGCTCGCCCCTGGGGCTGGACACACCGATCGGCGAGTCGGGCGTGCGCCTGTCGGGCGGCGAGAAGCAGCGGCTGTCGATTGCGCGCGCGCTGGTGCGCGATCCGCGGCTGCTGATTTTCGACGAAGCCACCTCGGCGCTCGACTCCCTGACCGAGCAGCAGATCACCGCGACCGTGCGCCAGGTGTCGCAGCAGTCGCACCGCATCACGCTGCTGATCGCGCACCGGCTTTCGACCATCCTGCATGCGCAGACCATCATCGTGCTCGAGCGCGGACGCATTGCCGAGTCCGGCAGCCACGCCGAGCTGCTCGAGCGCAAGGGTCTGTATTACGCGATGTGGCGCCAGCAGATCGGCGAGCGCCCGCCCGGGCCGGCGCTGGGGGCGCTGCCCGCACGGGAAGACACGCTGGAGCCGGCAGTGGACGCATGACAAGCGTCGTCCTGCGCCGACCTGCGCATGCCAGCAAACACCTACATGCGTCTGTTCCAACACCGGGTAGATTGGTGACTGTGGCGGCAGACGGCCTGTCTGAACCGCCCTCCCATAAAGAGTGCCGAGTGCACGCGCCCGGCACCGCAGCCTGCAAACGGCTTTTCGTCATTCATGCCATCCGAGGACCCTCTATGCCCCGTCACAACCACTGCCGACTGCTTTCCTTCGATGACCTGCGCAGCCGACTGGACCGCGAACCCCTTCCTGAAAAAGAAAGCGGCTCCGGCTCGGCGGTAGCCATCGCAGTGGGAGCAGGCGCCGTGGCCTATCTGGCCTGGATGGCGCTGCGCACACCCGCGCGCCCCGCGTCGGTACATCCCGTGGGCAATTTCGACATCTCGCGCTACATGGGCCGCTGGTACGAAGTAGCGCGCATCGACCAGCGCTTTGAAAAGGGATTGGTGCGCACGCGCGCCGAATACAACCTCGCGCCCAACGGCAGCGTGCAGGTCGTGAACCGCGGGTTCGACCCGCGTCGCAACCGCTGGGACGAAGCGCGCGGCAAGGCCCAGGTGGTGGGAAGCTCCGACGAAGGCGCACTCAAAGTGTCGTTTTTCGGCCCGTTCTACGCCGGCTACAACGTGGTGGCGCTCGACGAGCACTACCGCTGGGCCATGGTGGTCGGCTCGAGCCTCGACTATTTCTGGATTCTTTCGCGCACGCCGGTGCTGCCCACGGGCGTGCGCCAGCACCTGCTGTCGCAGGCGCAGCAGATCGGTATCGATCTCGAGCGCATCGTATGGGTCATGCAAGACGGCGCCAATCCGACGGGCAGCTGATCTTCCCCTAAGGCAAGCGCGCGCGCACCAGGGCCGCGACATCGCGTAGCCAGTTGCCCGTCGACACGGATGCGCATGTCCTGCGCGAGCCGATAGACCAGGGTCTGCGTGGCCAGCACATGCTCGACCTCGGAGGTGCCGATACCAAAGCCCAAAGTGCCCCGCGCCCCATAGGTCGTGGTGTGGCTGTCGCCGCAGATCACCACCATGCCGGGGCGGATCATGCCGTGCTCGGGCGCCACCACATGCTCGATGCCCTGCCAGCGGTCGTTGGTGTCGAACAGCGCAATACCGTGGCGCCCGCAATTGGCGCGCAGGTTGCTGGCCTGCAGCGCCGACGCCGTGTCCTGGATGACGCGGTGGCGCACCGGATGGGTGGGAATGATATGGCTCACCACGGCCACGTTGTGCCCCGGCATCGTTACGCCGCGCCCGGCCGCATGCAGCC
>JBEVDH010000258.1:0-41626 GCA_040514115.1 Comamonas sp.
CCAACGGCATGGACTACGAGGACATCCTCAACCCGGTGCAGGGCAACGGCGTGTACGCGCCCGAGCTGCCACTGTTTGCCGGTCAGCATATCTGGAAGGCCGCGCCGGTCATCATCGACACGCTGCGCGAAGCCGGCCGCCTGCTTGACAGCCAGACCATCACCCACAGCTACCCGCATTGCTGGCGCCACAAGACGCCGGTGATCTACCGCGCCGCGGCCCAGTGGTTCGTGCGCATGGACGAGGGCGAAGGCGTGTTCACCAAGGACAAGGCGCCGGGCACGCTGCGCGAGACCGCGCTGGCGGCCATCGAGCAGACCCAGTTCTATCCCGAGAACGGCAAGGAACGCCTGCGCGCGATGATTGCCGGGCGCCCCGACTGGTGCATCTCGCGCCAGCGCAGCTGGGGCGTGCCGCTGCCCTTCTTCCTGCATGTCGATTCGGGCGAGTTGCACCCGCGCACCATGGAGATCATCGACCAGGCCGCGGCCATGATCGAGCAAGGCGGCATCGAGGCCTGGAGCCGCGTGAGCACCGAGGAGATCCTGGGCGCCGAGGAAGCGGCGCTCTACACCAAGAGCACCGACATCCTCGAAGTCTGGTTCGACTCGGGCTCGACCTTCTGGCATGTGATGCGCGGCACCCACGCCGACATGCACCACGACAGCGGCCCCGAGGCCGACCTGTACCTCGAAGGCCACGACCAGCACCGCGGCTGGTTCCATTCCTCGCTGCTGCTGGCTTCGGCGATCTATGGCCGCGCGCCCTACCGCGGCCTGGTGACGCACGGCTTCACCGTGGACGGCCAGGGCAAGAAGATGAGCAAGTCCCTGGGCAACACCGTCGCGCCCCAGGACGTGTCGAGCAAGCTGGGCGCGGAAATCATCCGCCTGTGGGTGGCCTCGACCGATTACTCGGGCGATCTGGCCATCGACGACAAGATCCTGGCGCGCGTCGTCGATGCCTACCGCCGCATCCGCAACACGCTGCGCTTCCTGCTGGCCAACGTCAGCGACTTCGATCCGGCCACCGACAGCGTGCCTCTCGAGCAGATGCTCGAGATCGACCGCTATGCGCTGGCGCGCGCGCACCAGCTGCAAGCCGAGATCATCGGCCACTACCAAGTCTACGAATTCCACCCCGTGGTGACCAAGCTGCAGCTGTACTGCTCCGAGGACCTGGGCGGCTTCTACCTCGACGTGCTCAAGGATCGCCTGTACACCAGCGCGCCCAAGAGCCTGGCGCGCCGCTCGGCGCAGACCGCGCTGTGGCAGATCACACATGCGATGCTGCGCTGGATGGCGCCCTTCCTGTCGTTCACCGCCGAGGAAGCCTGGAAGATCTTTGGCGACAGCGAGACCATCTTCTTCGAGAAGTTCACCGACCTGCCCGCGGGCGATGCGGGTCTGCTGGCCAAGTGGGCGCGCATCCGCGAGATCCGCGACCTGGTCAACAAGGACATCGAAGCCGTGCGCGGCACGGGCCAGGTGGGCTCGTCGCTGCAGGCCGAAGTCACACTGGCGGCCGAGCCCGAGGACCTGGCGCTGCTGCAGAGCCTGGAGGACGACCTGAAGTTCGTGCTGATCACCTCGGCGGCGCAGGCCGTGGCCGCCGCGCCCGGTTCGGCATTGCAGGCCACGGTGGCCCCGAGCGCGCACGACAAGTGCGAGCGCTGCTGGCACTACCGCGCGGACGTGGGCGTCAACCCCGCGCACCCGACGCTGTGCGGGCGCTGCGACAGCAACCTGCATGGAGCCGGTGAAAACCGCGCGTTCGCATGATGGCGCCGGCCTTCAACTCCGCCAGCCGCCCGGCTATCTGGCCGTGGCTGGTGTGGGCGCTGGCGCTGATTGCCGTGGACCAGGCGACCAAGCAGTGGATCCTGGCGCACTACCAGCTGGGCGACTACACGCCGATCACCGGCTTCTTCAACATCGTGCGCGCGCACAACACCGGCGCGGCCTTTTCCTTCCTGGCCGACGCCGGCGGATGGCAGCGCTGGCTGTTCACCGGCATCGGCGCGGTGGCGACGGTGGTCATCGTCTGGCAGCTGCACGCCCACCGCGGCCACAAGCTCCTGGGCCTGGCGCTGTCAAGCATCCTGGGTGGTGCCATCGGCAATGTGATCGACCGGCTGCAGCATGGCTATGTGGTGGATTTCCTCGACTTCTACTGGGGCGCCTCGCACTTTCCGGCATTCAATGTGGCGGATATGGCGATCAGCATCGGGGCGGTGCTGTTGATCATTGATGAGTTGCGGCGGATGAGGAAGAACAAGCGCAGTTCTTGAATGGAAGGCTGGCCCTGTGCTTGAGGGCTGGCCGCCCATCCTTCATTGGAGGGACTTCAGGGGCAAAACGGCTTCGCGCCATCGTGCTTGGCACGGTTCACGCGAAGCCAGCCCGTGCTCAGCGCGCCATGTCCGCACGGGCCTTGACTGCCGTGTCAGGGAAGTCGCTGAATACCGCATCCACTCCCAACTCCAGGAACAGCTTGTATTCCGCCACAGGATCGGCCTTGAAGTCCGATGCCAGGCGTTTGGCTTCGTTGCGGAAGGTGAAGGGGTGCACCACCAAGCCTGCGGCATGGGCGTCTTTCAATAGCGCCGTGGCAGGCAGCATGGTGCGGTCGCGCTCGTCCACCACACCGTCCTTGTTCACGTCGTCGGCCTTGCCGTCGCCATTGGCGTCCACACCTTTGGACGAAATCACGTAAGGCTTCCAGGGGCCGATGCCATCGGCGTAGGTCTTGATTTCGGCCAAGCCCGCAGGCGTCAGCATGGTGATGAAATTACGCTTGTCACCCGCGACGGCGAAATCGTACGGCTTGTCAAAGGGCGCGGCCAGGGTGACCTGCCCGCCGAGCGCCACATCGTCACCATCGATCAGTTGCGACAAACGCACCTGTGTCTTGGTGCGCAGGTACTTCAGGTTCGAGACTTCGAACGATTGGATGATGACGGGTGAGCTTTTCTGGGTATAGCCGTAGCTGGCAAGAATGGCCAGCAGGCGGTCTTCGAGCTTCAGGCCGGCATCCACGTGGTAGGTGGGATGCTTGGTTTCGGGGTAGACCCCGATCGTGCGACCCGCGCGGGCGCTTTCGCTCTTGGCCAGGTCCAGCACTTCCTTCAGCGTGGGAATGCTGAATTTCCCGTTGTACGACGCATCACGCTCCGCCAGCGGCTGGATGGCGCGCAGCGTCTTGATCTCAGCGAGCGTGAAGTCAGTGGCAAACCAGCCGGTCTCGGGCACACCGTCCACCATGCGCGTGGTCTTGCGGCTTGCAAACTCGGGACGGCTGGCCACGTCCGTCGTGCCGGTGATGTTGGGCTCGTGGCGGGCAATCAGCTCACCGTCCTTGGTGGCCACCAGATCGGGCTCAATGAAGTCGGCCCCCATCTCGATCGCCAGTTTGTAGCCTTCGAGGGTGTGATCAGGCCGGTAACCGGCTGCCCCGCGATGACCTACCACCAGCGGGCGCTGGCCATCCAGCGTGTTGTAGTCGGGGGCGTCCGCTCCGCCACAGGCAGCAAGCAGCGTGGTTGTGGCCAGGGCCAGCACCGTCAGTTTCATTGTCATGATGTCTCTCCTCCGTTGTGGAATAACGCATGTTAGATGCACACATGTGACGCATCAATGACAGCGCAGCCGCTGAGCGTCAAGGGCGCCTGCCCGCCCCCGGCAAACCGAAGATTTGCGGTGGGGAGTGGAGCGCGGCCGGCCAGGCGCGGCCGGCCAGGCGCGGCCAGCCATGCAGGCTCAGGATGAACGCGCCCCGGGCCCTTTTCAAGCCCACCGAAGATAAAACGCGCCAAAACGCGCATAAACGCGTCATTTCAACCACTCCTATGGCACAGGCTCGAACATGACGCTATAGTGACCGGTTCAGCCCATGAAACACTTACTCAACCTTCTGGCCGCCGTCGCACTCCTCGTGTGGGGCACCCACATGGTTCGAACCGGGGTCTTGCGCGTCTTCGGTGCGAATCTGCGCAATCTGCTTGCACGCAGCATGGGCAACCGTGTGTCCGCGATGCTCTCGGGAATCGGCGTCACGGCGCTGGTGCAGTCAAGCACCGCGACCTCGCTGATGACCTCCTCCTTTGTCGGCCAGGGGCTGATCACCCTGCCCTCGGCGCTGGCCGTGATGCGCGGCGCCGATGTCGGCACGGCCATGATGGCGGTGCTGTTCGCCACCGACCTGTCCTGGCTGTCCCCGCTGCTGATCTTTGTCGGCGTCGTGCTGTTCATCACGCGCCAGGACAGCACTCCCGGGCGCATCGGCCGCGTGCTGATCGGCCTGGGCGTGATGCTGCTGGCCCTGCGCCTGGTGGTGGAAGCCACCGAGCCGCTGGTCGAATCGCCGGTCATCCGCACGCTGCTGGGCTCGATGACCAGCGATATCTTCCTGGAGCTGCTGATGGGCGCGGTGCTGGCCGTCATGGCCTACTCCAGCCTGGCCATCGTGCTCCTGATTGCCGCCATGGCCAGCTCGGGCGCGGTGCCGCTCGAAGTGGCACTGGGGCTGGTGCTGGGCGCGAACCTGGGCAGCGGCCTGGTCGCCGTGCTCACCACCGCCAAATCCAGCGCCGACGTGCGCCAGGTCACGGTGGGCAACATGATGTTCAAGCTGATGGGCGTGGCGCTGGCGCTGCCCTGCGTCGGGCTGTGGATGCAGCATGTGCGCCCGCTGGTGGGCGACGGCGCGCGCAACGTGGTGCTGTTTCACCTCGCGTTCAATATCTTCAACACGCTGTTCTTCATCGGCATGACCATCATGGTCGCCAAATGGGTGACCACGCTGGTGCCCAAGCCCGAGCCGGGCTCGGGCAATCCGCTGCGCCCGCGCCATCTTGATGCCTCGGCGCTGGCCACCCCCTCGCTGGCCATTTCCTGCGCCGCGCGCGAGGCGCTGCACCAGGCCGATGTCGTCGAAGCCATGCTGATCGGCATGCACAAGGTCGTCGTCAATGACGACCTCAAGCTCTCGGCCGAGCTGCGCCAGTTGGACGACACCGTCGACGAGCTGTACTCGGCCATCAAGTACTACATGACCAAGATCTCGCGCGCCGAGCTCGACGAGAAGGAAGGTCAGCGTTGGACCGAAGTCATCAGCTTCACGATCAACATGGAGCAGATTGGTGACCTGATCGAGCGCGTGCTGCAGGACATCGAAAGCAAGAAGATCAAGAAGGGCCGGCAGTTCTCGCCCGCGGGCCTGCAGGAAATCAACGACCTGCATGCGCGCCTGCTCGACAACCTGCGCCTGGCAATGAGCGTGTTCCTCACGGGCAACGTGCGCGACGCGCACAAGCTGCTCGAGGAAAAGGCGCGCTTTCGCGATCTGGAGCTGGCCTACTCGGCGTCGCACCTGGTGCGGCTTTCGGACAAGACCGTGCCCAGCATTGAAACCAGCTCGCTGCACATCGATCTGATCAGCGAACTCAAGCGCATCAATTCTCTGCTGTGCTCGGTGGCCTATCCGATCCTGGAATCGGCCGGGGCGCTGGCGCCCAGCCGGTTGCGCGAGACGCCGCTGCCGCAGCAAAAGTAATTGGGATCGGGCTGTAACCCTCAACAGGGACCGGGCCCGTCCACCCTTCGACCTGAGCCCGGTGAAGGGTGAAAGACAGCGCGCTCACCACCCCCAATACCCCGCCCAGACCAGCGCCGCCTCCGGCGTGAATTTTTGCTCCCCGGCCCACAGCTGCACCTGCGCGGGAGGCAGCAGCGCAAACCCCTGCACCTCCCCATCCTGATTGCCCGGCACGACGCCCTCGGGCACCGTGGCCACATACCAGTGGATGCGCTCGCGGATATAGCCGCAGCCGTCGCCTTCATCGCTGGGCTGGTTCAATTCAAAGACCCCACCCTGGCGCAGGTCCTGCAGCTGGGCCAGTTGCAGCCCCGCCTCTTCCCAGGTTTCGCGCGCCAGCGCGGTATCGAGGCTGTCTTGCGCCGACACCATGCCGCCCATCAACGTGTCCCAGCGGCCTGGATACATCGCCTTGCTGGCCGCGCGCTGCTGCACCCAGAGCCGCCCGTCGGGCGCCACGCCGACCAGATGCACGGCCTCGGTGGCAATGCCCAGCACGCGCACCGCGCCGCGCTCCACGGTGGCAAGGCATTGGCCTTCGGGGTGGCGCACTGCCAGCTGTTCATCGCGCCAGGGGCCGCACCGTCCGTCGGCGCGCAGCACCTGCGCCAGCCGGTTGAGCGCCAGCGTCGCGCCGTCGCCCGCCTCGGCCTGCAGCTCCCAGCCAAGGGCAGCGCCGGCATTGCGCGGCGCGATATCGATGCCCATGGCACGCAGGTTCTCCAGCCCCAGATCCGGCAGCAGCCCGCGCTGCACCGAACCCACCGCCTGGTCCGCGACGTAGAGCGCTTCGCGCGGCAGCAGCGGCGGCTGGTTCGCGATCGCACGCTCGCGCGCCACCCACGCTGGCAGCGCGCTCATAGGGTCAGGATGGTCGAGCCCGTGGTCTTGCGTGCTTCAAGATCGCGGTGCGCCTGCTGCACGTCGCGCAGCGCATAGCGCTGGGCAATGTGAATCTTGACGGCGCCGCTTTGCACCACGGCAAACAGGTCGTCGGCCATGGCCTGGCAGGAGGCGCGCGTTGCAATGTGGTTATAGACGGTCTGGCGCGTGACATAGAGCGAGCGCGCCGCCAGCAGCGAAGGCGCAAAGGCGGGCACCGGCCCCGACGCATTGCCGAAGCACACCATCAGGCCAAAGGTGCGCAGGCACTGGAGCGAACCTTCCCAGGTGTCCTTGCCCACCGAGTCGTAGACGACCTTGACGCCCGCGCCGCCGGTGATCTCGCGCACCCGCTCGGCAAAGTTCTCGCTGCGGTAGTTGATCGCGTGCGCGGCGCCGTTGTCGAGCGCCAGCTGGCATTTCTCGTCGCTGCCGGCCGTGGCGATCAGCTGCAGGCCCAGGGCGCGCGCCCATTGGCAGGCAATCAGCCCGACGCCGCCAGCCGCCGCGTGGAACAGCACGAAATCACCCGCCTCCAGGCCCTCGACGGGCCGCACCTTCTTGAGCAGGTACTGCGCCGTGAGGCCCTTGAGCATCATGGCCGCGCCGGTCTCGAAGGAGATGTCGTCGGGCAGGCGGCACACGCGGTCGGCCGGCATGACCCGCGCCTCGCAGTACGCCCCCGGCGGGTTGCTGGTGTAGGCGGCGCGGTCGCCGACCTGCAGATGCTCGACGCCTGGCCCCACGGCCTCGATCACGCCCGCGCCCTCCATGCCCAGGTTCAGCGGCAGCGCCAGGGGATAGAGGCCGCTGCGCTGGTAGACATCGATGTAGTTGAGCCCGACCGCCTTGTGGCGGATGCGCACCTCGCCCGGTCCGGGCTCCCCCACCGCGACCTCGACCAGGGCCATCTGCTCGGGGCCGCCGGGTTGCGTGATCTGTACTGCCATGTTCATTGCCATCTCCTCCAGAAAAAACCGCAGGGAACCAAGCCCGGTGCTGCCACCGGGCCGATGCATCAGAAGCTGCCGGGGTACAGGCCGCCGTCGGGCAGGATGTTCTGGCCCGTCATGTAGCCCGCATGCTGGCTGCACAGGAAGGCGCAGATCGCGCCGAACTCCTGCGCGTTGCCGAAGCGGCGCGCGGGAATCTGGTTCATGCTGGCCTGGCTGATGGCGTCGATGCTCTTGCCGGTCTTGTTGGCCGCAGCCTGCATGGTGCCCTGCAGGCGGTCCGTGGCAAACTTGCCCGGCAGCAGGTTGTTGATGGTCACGCCCTTGCCGGCGATGCCGCTGCGCGCCACACCCGCGACAAAGCCCGTGAGGCCGCTGCGCGCGCCGTTGGACAGGCCCAGGATGTCGATCGGCGCCTTCACCGCGCTCGAAGTGATGTTCACGATGCGGCCGAAGCCGCGCGCGGCCATGCCGTCGACGGTGGCCTTGATCAGCTCGATGGGGGTGAGCATGTTGGCGTCCACGGCCTTGATCCAGGCATCGCGGTCCCAGTCGCGGAAATCACCGGGCGGCGGGCCGCCGGCATTGGTGACGACGATGTCGAAATCCACGCCCGGCCCGCCCGCGGCGGACAGCACCGCGGCGCGGCCTTCGGCCGTGGTGATGTCGGCGGCGGCGGCGATCACCTTGCCCGCGCCGGGCAGCGCCGCCAGGTGCTGGGCGGCATCGGCCAGCGCCTCGGGGTTGCGCGCGTTGATCACCAGGTTCACGCCTTCACCGGCCAGCGCCTGCGCGCAGCCAAAGCCCAGACCCTTGCTTGCGCCGCACACCAGCGCCCACTTGCCTGCAATACCTAAATCCATGGAAAAACCTCCGTTACCGTTGCAAAAAACGCATGCCCGCAGGCGATGCCAAACATTGAATATAGCCGCGCCAGCGCTGCGCTTCAGCTGCGCCCGTGGAAGAGTTTGTGGTGCAGCCGGTGCAGCGACCACCAGACGCCCAGCGCGACCACCGGAATCGCCAACGCCGCCGAGGACTCGGGCGACCAGGGCCAACCGATCTTCTGCGCGCCCTTGGCCAGATAGCTGACCAGCCCGACGATGTAATAGGTGATGGCCGCGACCGACAGCCCTTCGACGGTGGACTGCAGCTTGAGCTGCATGCCCTGGCGGTGGTTCATGGTGCCCAGCAGCGCCTGGCTGCTTTGCTGCTGCTCGATTTCCACGCGCGTGCGCAGCAGGTGGCTCACGCGCGAGACGCGTTCGGACAATGCATTCTGGCGCCGCGTGGCCCACTCGCAGGTGCTGCGCGCGGGCGAGAGCCGCCGGTCCATGAACTGCTTGATGGTCTGCATGCCCGGCAGGCGCGATTCGCTGATGTCGTGGATGCGCCGGTCGACCAGCTCGAAGTACGCCATGCTCGCGGAAAAGCGCGAGTGCGTGGCCGCGTATTCGCTCTCCACCTGCCCGGCCAGCCGCGTGAGGCGGTCGAGCAGCAGCGGCTCGCTGTCGCGGTCGGCCAGGCGGATGGCCTGGGCCAGCTCGGCCAGGTCGCGCTCGGCGGTGGCCAGCACCGCGGCGGCCCGGCGCGCGGCCGGCAAACCCAGCAGCGCGGCCATGCGGTAGGTCTCGATCTCCAGCAACCGCTGCACCAGCCGGCCCAGGCGCTGCGGCGACATGTGCTCCTCGGCAAACACCAGCATGCGCGAGCAACCGTCGGCATGGATGCAGAAGTCGGTGAACAGCTGCGCGTTCGCATCGGCCACCGCCGAGGCCACGACGTTGTCCTCATGCAGCATGTGGCGCACCAGGCGCTGGCGCGTGCCCGCATCGGAGTGCAGCGCCCACAGATGCAGGCTGCTCAGGCACTGGCCCGGCAGCGCCGCCAGCCAGTCCTGCGGCACCTGGGCCAGCGCCGTGCGCGGCGCCTGCGCGTCCAACCCGCAGGCCGGGTCCAGGGCCACGGTGAAGGTCCAGGAAACAAATTCGGTATGCAGCTCCCAGCGCAGGCGAAACGCCCCCAGGTCGCAGCGCAGATGGGTCGTGCTGTCGTCGGGCGGCGGCTGGTGGTGGTCGCGCAGCAGGCGCGCCACATGGCCGCGGCTGGCCTCGCGCTGGGCGGCGTCGGCCCACATCACGACCTGCGTGATCGCCAGCGGTGCGGCCATGACCTCGGCGGGGCGCGCGTGGATTTCATTGTGCAGCAGCACCCGCTGGGGGTGCTGTGCCGGGGGAGTCGCAGCGGGCATGTGAACCTTGTTGTACAGGCGCGTATTGTGGCCTGCCGCGCCGAGCTCGGTATTTGCGGGCGCTGCGCGCGGGCGAAAAAAAACGGCACCCGAAGGTGCCGTTTGCTTGCCCGGGGCAGCGTATCGTCACTCCTCGACGAACGCTTCCTCTCGGCGGTTCTTGACTGCCGGCAGCAGCACGATGACCAGCAGGATCACGGCCAGGGCCAGGAAGCTGGCGGAGATGGGACGCGTCACGAACACGCTCCAGTCGCCACGCGACAGCAGCAGCGCACGGCGCAGGTTCTCTTCCATCATCGGGCCCAGGATGAAGCCCAGCAGCAGCGGTGCGGGTTCGGTGCCCAGCTTGTGGAACACATAGCCGACGAAACCGAAGATACCCACCATCCATACGTCGAACGCGCTGTTCTTCGTGCCGTACACACCGATCGCGCAGAACAGCACGATGGCGGGGAACAGCCAGCGGTAAGGCACCGTCAGCAGCTTGATCCAGATGCCGATCAGCGGCAGGTTCAAGATGATCAGCATCAGGTTGCCGAGCCACATCGAGGCGATCAGGCCCCAGAACAGTTCGGGGTTGCTGGTCATCACCTGGGGGCCAGGCTGGATGTTGTGGATCGTCATCGCGCCCACCATCAGCGCCATCACGGCGTTCGGGGGGATGCCCAGCGTCAGCAGGGGAATGAACGACGTCTGCGAACCGGCGTTGTTGGCCGACTCGGGAGCACACACACCGCGGATGTTGCCTTGACCGAAAGGAACTTCGCCCGGCTTGAGCTTGGTCTTCTTTTCAATCGTGTAGGCAGCAAAAGCCGACAGCATGGCACCGCCACCGGGCAGGATACCCAGGCAGGAACCCAGTACCGTACCGCGAATCATCGCCGGAATCATGTGCTTGAAGTCTTGTGCCGTAGGCATCAGACCCGTCACCTTGGCGGTGAACACTTCGCGCTCGTCTTCGGGCTTGGACAGGTTGGCGATGATTTCGCCGTAGCCGAACACACCCATGGCGATCACGACGAAGTCGATACCGTCGGTCAGTTCAGGGATGTCGAAGCTGTAGCGGGCCACGCCGGAGTTCACGTCGGTGCCGACCATGCCGAACAGCAGGCCCAGCACGATCATGGCAATGGCCTTGAGCAGCGAACCCGAAGCCAGCACCACGGCGCCGATCAGGCCCAGGGTCATCAGCGAGAAGTACTCGGCAGGGCCGAACTTGAACGCGACTTCGGTCAGCGGAGGAGCGAACGCAGCCAGGATGATGGTGCCCACGCAACCGGCGAAGAACGAACCGATACCGGCAGCCGCCAGCGCGGGACCCGCCCGGCCCTTGCGTGCCATCTGGTAACCATCGATCACGGTCACCACCGACGAGGACTCGCCCGGCAGGTTCACCAGAATCGCGGTGGTCGAACCACCGTACTGCGCGCCGTAGTAAATACCGGCCAGCATGATCAGCGCCGCCACCGGAGGCAGGGCGTAGGTCGCGGGCAGCAGCATGGCGATGGTCGCCACGGGGCCGATGCCCGGCAAGATGCCGATCAGGGTACCCAACAGACAGCCGATGAAGCAGTAAATCAGGTTTTGGAAAGTGAAGGCAACGCCGAAGCCGAGTGCCAGATTGTCAAGAAGTTCCACGAACGATGCTCCCTTAACCTGTGATGAAGCTAGGCCACACCGGGAACTGCAGATTCAGTGCCCAGACGAAAGCCGCATAGCTACCTACTGCCAAGCAGGTCGCCAGAATGGCAACTTCCTTGGTATTGAAGGTGTAGCCGCCCAGGCTGGCAATGAAGACCAGGCCGTAGATTGCAACGATCAGGCCGAACTGGGGAATACCCAGCGATGGAACACCAACCAGCAAGATACCGAAGGCGAAGTTGGCAGCCAGGATGAAGAAGACTTGCTTCCAGGCCCACTTGCCGATCTTGTCGCCGTCCGCGGTTTCAACGATCAGGCCCTTGGCGCCGATTGCGAGACCGAGAACGGACATCAACACACCCAGAATCATCGGGAAGTACCCGGGACCCATGCGCGCACCCGTGCCAATGTTGTAGTCCACTGCACCGATCGCAAAAGCGAGACCGATGACCAAGAACATCAACCCGGCAAAAAAGTCTTTTTGACTCTTGATTTTCACAAAAATGTCTCCTCGACGGAAATCACGATGGGCCGATTGTGGGGCCTGAAAAGTTGTGTCCGAATGTGGATTCCACCTACAGAGACCATGTTGCGAAACCCATTTCCGGATGCCGAAAATCGGCCCGCAGACCGCATGCAGGCTGGGTTTGCGGATTTTTGGCACGGCATGATAGCGCAGCGCCCAAGGGTTTGTACCAGGGGGCGGTTTCAGCCCAGCATGGGGGTGCTGCCGATAACCTCGGGCAGCGTGGTCAGCCCCTCGGCAACGCGCAGTGCGCCCGCGAGCCGCAGCGGCCGCATGCCATCGGCCACGGCCTGGCGGCGCAGCCCGTCGATCGAGGGCGCGGCGTGGATCAGCGACTTGAGCTCCTCGCCCACCGTCAGCAGCTCGTAGAGGCCGGTGCGGCCCTTGAAGCCGGTCATGCGACAGTCGGTGCAGCCCACGGGCTGATAGGGGCGGTAACCGCCATTGAGCTTCCAGGGCTTGACGGCCTCGGCCAGCTGCTCGCGCGTGGCCGATTCATCGGGCTGCTTGCACAGCGGGCACAGCGTGCGCACCAGGCGCTGGGCCAGCACGCCGAGCAAGGTGGCATTGATCAGATAAGGCGGCACGCCCAGCTCCATCAGCCGGCTGATCGCGCTGGGCGCGTCATTGGTGTGCAGCGTGGAAAACACCAGGTGCCCGGTCAGCGCGGCCTGCACCGCCATCTCGGCCGTCGCCAGATCGCGGATCTCGCCGACCATGAGGATGTCCGGGTCCTGGCGCATCAGCGCGCGCAGGCCTTCGGTGAAACCGAAATCGAGCTGCGGCTGGACCTGGGTCTGGTTGAAGGCAGGCTCGATCATCTCGATCGGGTCCTCGACGGTGCTGACATTGACCTCTTCGGTCGCCAGCCGCTTGAGCGTCGCATACAGGGTGGTGGTCTTGCCCGAGCCCGTGGGGCCCGTCACGAGCACGATGCCGTGCGGCTGGCGCACCAGCGCTTCCCAGCGCTGGGCGTCATGCGGCGCGAAGCCCAGCGCCGCGAGGTCCTTGACCGCGTTGTCGGGGTCGAAGATCCGCATCACCATCTTTTCGCCAAAGGCCGTGGGCAGCGTCGACAGGCGCATTTCCACCTCGACTCCGCGCGGGTTGCGGGTTTTGATGCGGCCGTCCTGGGGGCGGCGCTTTTCCACCACGTCCATGCGGCCCAGCAGCTTCACGCGCGCCACCATGGCACTGAGCACGCCCATCGGCAGGTGATAGACCGGGTGCAGCACGCCATCGATGCGAAAGCGGATCACGCCCTGCTCGCGCCGCGGCTCGAGGTGGATGTCGCTGGCGCGCTGGTCGAAGGCGTATTGCCACAGCCAGTCGACGACGCGCACCACACCCTGGTCGTTGGCATCGAGCTGCTTGCTGGTGTTGCCCAGCTCCACCAGCTGCTCGAAGCTGGCGCTGCTGGCCGCTCCGCCGCTTTTCTGCGCGGCGCGCACCGAGCGGGCCAGCGCGAAGAATTCCGCCGTCAGCCGCTTGATGTCCAGCGGATTGGACATGACCCGGCGCACCTTGCGCCGCGCCTGGCGTTCGACCTCGCCGACCCAGTCGTCGACCAGCGGCTCGGAGGTTGCAACCACCACCTCTTCGGGCGTGACCTGCACCGGCAGCACGCGGTGGCGCTCGGCATAGCTCGCGCTCATGGTCTCGGCAATGCGCCCGGCATCGACGCGCAGCGGGTCGATGCGCAGGTACGCCAGGCCGCAGCGCTGCGCCACATATTGCGTCAGCGCCTCGACATCGAGCGGCTCGCTGCCTTCGGCGCGCGCCATGGCGACATGCGCCAGGCGCACCAGCGGGTGCAGGCTGCTTTCGGCCTGCGAGCAGCGCAGGATGGTGCGCTCGGCCTCCTCGGGCGTGATCACGCCGTCGGCCTGCAACCAGCGCACGATGGCGCGCCACTGCAACGGGCCGGACTCGGGCACGGCTGCACCAGAGGCTGGAGGCACAGGCAAGGAGGAGGCAATGGGGGAAGACATGCAGCCACTGTAAACGCTGGCGTGGCCGCTCACCCTTCGACGGGGCCGCCGAGGCATGCTCAGGGCGAACGGTAAACCTCCGTTCGTCCTGAGCTGGTCGAAGGATGGACGGCCCCCCTGCAAGATAAAAAACGCAGTGTCCTTCCGGGCACTGCGTTTCCCATTCACCAGCCGGCATCCGCGCCGATCGGCGAATGCCTCAATTCATTTCTTGACGACGGGCTTGAAGGCTCTGGGCCACTTGCTGGCCGGAAGATCCCAGCGCGCCTGGATCATCTGCGCGCGCTCGTCGAACACGGCGCGCGTGGGGCGGGACGGCGTGCGCTGCGCCAGCACCACGGTGTTGCCTTCGCGCGTCGGCTTGAACGCCCACAGGGCATCCTCGCCAAAGGCCTCGGCCATCTTGGCCAGGCTCTTTTCATAGCTCGACGTGCGGCCGAACAAATTCACCGTCATGCAGCCGTCCTCGGTCAGCAGCGCGCGGCAGTCGGCATAGAACTCGGCGCTGTCGAGCACCGGTCCGGCCGCATCGTGGTCGTAGAGATCGACGGCCAGCGCATCGACCTGGTTTTCCCAGCCCGGGCGGCGAATCTCCTCGGCCGCGTCGGCCAGCACCACCTGCAGGCGCGGGCCATTGGGCGGCAGCTTGAACCAGCTGCGGCACACCGCGATCACCTGCGGGTTGAGCTCGATGGCCGTGGTCTGCATGCGCAGCTTCTTGTGGCAGAACTTGGTGATCGCGCCCGCGCCCAGGCCCAGCTGCACGGCGTAGCGCTTGGTGACGCTGGCCGGGTCGACAAACAGCAGCCAGGCCATCATGCGCTGCACATATTCGAGCTCGAGCACGAAGGGCTCCTTGACGCGCATCGAGCCCTGGATCCAGGGCGTGCCCAGGTGCAGATGGCGCACCTCGCCATCGTCCGAGACACTGACTTCGGGCAGCTCGATGCTGTCGGTTTTCTTGCTGTTCACGCGTTCACCAATCCAGCGGCGGCCAGGGCTTCATGCCAGGCCTGCCGTTTACGTTCAAAACTCCAGCCTGCATTGGCAGGGCTGGTCGAAGGCAGCTTCACGGCCTGCAGCGGCACGCCGCCCGGCGGGACGCCGGCCGGCGGCAGGCCGCCCCGCAGGTTCAAGGCCGCCAGCGCCGCGTCCGCATGGCGAAAGCTCTCGGCGCCGTTGTGCGCCAGCAGGCGCAACTGCGGGCAATGCGCGCGCAGCGCGGCGAAATCATTGACCTGGGGCTGGCGAATCGCCGCATCCAGGCTGCCCACCCGCTCGCAGCTGTCATAGACATCCCAGAGCCCGAGCCCGCGCGCCAGAAGCCATTCGCAGCGCCCCGCATAGTCCTGCGCCGCGGGCTGCGGATGCCCGGGCCAGATCGCCTGGAGCACGCGCCAGAAGTGGTTCTGCGGATGCGCATAGTACTGCTGGCGCGCCAGCGACGCAGCGCCCGGAAAGCTGCCCAGCACCAGCACCCGGGTTGCCGGTCCGACCACGGGCGCCAGGCCCTGCAGGCGCGCTGCCGGCACCGGCTGGGCAGGCAAGCGCACGCGCGTCCTTGGCACGGCGGCAGCCACGGGGGTGGGAATGGTCATGGTCTGCATTCTGTCCTGAAACCAGGCCGGCGCCGGGCGATTTGGCGCATTGCGCTGTCAGCGTGCGGCGGTATTTCAAGCGATCAACGCGGCCAGGCCGGGCAGCGCAGCGCAGGCATTGGCCGTCGTGGCCTCGGCCAGCGCCGCCGCGCAAATGCCGCGCAGCTCGGCCATCACCTGCGCGATGCGCGGCAATTCGGCCGGGCTGTTGCGCCCCTGGGGCTGGCCCGCTTCGCGCTGCTCGGCCGTGGTGTAGACCCAGTGCGGCGGAATGTCGGGCGCGTCGGTCTCCAGCACCAGCGCCGACAGCGGCAGATCGACGGCCAGCTGGCGCAGCTTGCGCGCGCGCTCGAACGTCAACGCGCCGCCAAAGCCCAGCTTGAAGCCCAGGTCGATGAACATCTGCGCCTGCTGCGCGCTGCCGTTGAACGCGTGGGCAATGCCGCCGCGCACCGGGGTCGCGCGCAGTTGCTGCAGCAGCCGGTCGCTGGACTGGCGCACATGCAGGATCACCGGCAGATCGAACTGGCGCGCCAGGCCGATCTGCGCGCGGTAGATCTTGATCTGATGCTCGCCATCCAATCCGGGCACAAAGAAATCCAGCCCGATCTCGCCGATCGCGAGCAGCCGCGGATCGGCGCGGTGCGCGGCCAGTTCCGCTTGCAGCAGCTCAAGGTCGGCCTCATCGGCGCGCGGCGTGAACAGCGGGTGGATGCCCAGCGCATAGCTGTCGTGGCCGGCATGTGCGAGTTCGCGCACCGTCTGCCAGTTGCCGCGTTCGACGGCCGGAATCACGCAGTGGCCGACCCCCGCCGCGCGGCCCGCGGCGCGCACCTCGGTGCGGTCCGGGTCGAACTCAGGTGCATCGAGATGGCAGTGGGTGTCGATCCAGAAAGCCATGGCCATCTCTGCTGTCGTCAGCCCAGTTGTCCCTGCACAAGCCGCACCATGCGGTCGCACTTGGCGGCCAGCGATTCATCGTGCGTGACCATGACAAAGGCCGTGCCCTTGTCGCGCGCCAGGCCCAGCATCAGCGCGAACACCGCGTCGGCGGTGCTGCGGTCGAGGTTGCCGGTGGGCTCGTCGGCCAGCACGCAGGCCGGCTCGGTCACCAGCGCGCGGGCAATCGCCACGCGCTGGCGCTCGCCGCCCGAGAGCTCCGAAGGGCGGTGCTGCACGCGCCCTTCCAGGCCCACCAGCGCCAGCATGGCGCGCGCGCGCTCGCGGCATTCATGCAGGGGCAGGCGGCGGATGCGCAGCGGCATGGCGACGTTGTCGAGCGCGCTGAACTCCGGCAGCAGATGGTGGAACTGGTAGATGAAGCCCAGGTGCTGGTTGCGCAGCTGGCCCTGGGCCTGCGGCGACAGCTCATGCAGGGCCTGGCCCTTGAGCCAGACGCTGCCGTCGCTCGGCGCATCGAGCCCGCCGAGCAGATGCAGCAGCGTGCTCTTGCCCGAGCCCGAAGCGCCGACCACGGCCAGGGTCTCGCCCGCGGCCACCGCCAGATCGACACCGCCGAGCACCTGCACATCGAGGCGGCCTTCGGTAAAACGCTTGCTCAGCGCACGCGCCTGCAACACGATCGCTTGGGAATCATTCATAACGCAGCGCCTCCGCCGGGTTCACGCGGCTGGCACGCCAGCTGGGATAGATCGTCGCCACAAAGGACAGAATCAGGGAAATGACGGCAATCGGCGCGATGTCGGAGCTCTGCGGCTCGCTCGGCATCTTGCTGATCAGATAGATGTCCTTGGGCAGGAAGCTGGCGTTGAACGCGTGCTCGATGGCCGGCACGATCACGTCGATGTTCAGCGCGATGCCCAGGCCCAGCGCCAGGCCGGCGAGCGTGCCGATCACGCCGACCATCGCCCCCTGGACCATGAACACCATCATGATGCTGCGCGGGCTCGCGCCCAGCGTGCGCAGGATGGCGATGTCGGCGCGCTTGTCGGTCACGGTCATGACCAGCGTCGAGACCAGGTTGAAGGCGGCCACGGCGACAATCAGCGTCAGGATGATGAACATCATGCGTTTTTCGAGCTGCACGGCCGAGAACCAGGTCTTGTTCTGCTGCGTCCAGTCGCGGATCAGCAATTGGTCGCTCAGGCTATCGGCCAGCTCGCGTGCCACCCGGGGCGCCTCGTGCAGGTCCTTGAGTTTCAGCCGGATGCCGGTCGGGCCCTCGAGGCGGAACAAGCGCTGCGCATCCTCGTGGTGCAGCATCACCAGCGCCGAGTCGTATTCGTAGTGGCCCGAATCAAAGGTGCCGGCCACCGTCATCTGCTTGAGGCGCGGCACCACGCCCGCGGGCGTGACCTGGCCGCCGGGCACGATCAGCGTGACCGCGTCGCCGCTGCGCACGCCCAGCGAGCGCGCCAGCTCGATGCCCAGCACGACGCGAAACTCGCCGGGCACGAGCTGATTGAGCGCCTGCGCATTGGCTTCGGCCAGATCGGTGACCTGGGATTCGAGCGCCGGATCGATGCCGCGCACCAGCGTGCCCTTCATGTCCTCGCCGCGCGCCAGCAGCGCCTGCGAGAACACGAACGGCGCCGCGCCGACGACATTCGGGTTGCGCCGGGCCTCGGCCAGCGTGCGTTCGACGCTGGGCAGCGCCGCGCCCTGGGGCGCGAAGATCTCGATGTGCGACACGACGCTGAGCATGCGGTCGCGCACTTCCTTCTGGAAACCGTTCATCACGCTGAGCACGATGATCAGCGCGGCAACGCCCAGCGCAATGCCCAACATCGAAACGCCGGAGATGAAAGAGATGAAACCATTGCGGCGCGTCGCGCGTCCCGCTCGGGTGTAACGCCAGCCCAGGGCTAGCTCATAGGGTATTTGCATGGTGGTCGCATTGTGGCATTGCCAGGGCATGCCCCCGGGAAAGCGCGGGAGACCGGCGCTGACCCTGCCCGGGCGACCCTGCCCGGGCACCGGAACGCCCGCTGCCCGACAATAGCGGCCATGCCCGCGACCGACTCCCTGCCCGCCTCTCCCCCCCCGGAACTTGCCCCCACCATCGCGTTCGCCAGCGCCGGACCCGAGGCCGCGGCGCTGTGGCCGACGCTGCAGCTGCCCCATCTGCAACAGTTGCTGCGGCACGCGGCGCTGGTGCACAGCGACCTGGGCGAGGAAACCAGCTTCAGTGCGCCGCACGAGCGCGCCTGGGCACGCCAGCTGCAGCTGCCGCTGGCGGCCAGCGGCGTGCCCTGGGCCGCCTGGACGCAGCAGGCGGGCGATCCCGCGCCGCAGCAGCGGGCCTGGGCCTGGCTCTCGCCATGCCACTGGCGCATTGGCGCCGACACCGTGCACATGGCCGATCCGGCGCAGCTGGGCCTGCAGGAAGATGAATCGCGCGCGCTGCTCGAGATTCTCGCGCCCTGGTTTGCCGAGGACGGCATCGCGCTGCAGTTCGAGCGTCCCGACCGCTGGCTGGCCAGCGGCGCGCCGCTCGACGATCTGGCCACGGCGTCGCTGGACCGCGTGGTGGGCCGCGATGTGCGCCGCTGGCTGCCCGATGCGCAGACCGCGCGCACCGTCAACCGGCTGCACAGCGAGGTGCAGATGCTGCTCTACACCCACCCCTTCAACGACCAGCGCGCCGCGCGCGGACTGCCGCCCGTCAACGCTTTCTGGCTGCATGGCGCGGGCCGGCTGCAGGCGCCGGTGCCGGTGCAGCCCCTGCCCAGCCACCCGGCTGCGGCCGCGCTGCGCGAAGCCGCGCTGCAGGAAAACTGGCCGGCCTGGGCCGCGGCCTGGCAGCAGCTTGACGCCGGCCTGCTGCGCGAGCTGCTGGCAGCGCACCAGCGCGGCGCCAGCGTGCAGCTCACTTTGTGCGGCGAGCGCAATGCGCTGACCTGGCAGCCGCAAGCGCCCGGCTGGCGCCAGAAAATCCAACAGGTCCTGCGGCCCAAGGGCCTGCCCGACCTCCCTGCCCTGCTATGAAAATCACCAATCGCGAGATTCCCCCCGCCACGCTGGCCGCACTGCAGCAGGCGGGCATCCATCCGCTGCTGGCCCAGCTCTATGCGGCGCGCGGCGTGCACTCGGCCGACGAGCTCGATGACGGCCTGGCGCGCCTGCTGCCGCCCGCGGGCCTGCTGGGCATCGAGGCCGCGGCGCGGCTGCTGGCCGATGCGATGGCGCGCGACCTGCGCCTGTGCATCGTCGCCGACTATGACTGCGATGGCGCCACCGCCTGCGCGGTGGCCGTGCGCGGCCTGCGCCTGCTGGGCGCGCGCCATGTCGACTACCTCGTGCCCGACCGCGTGGTCGATGGCTACGGCCTCACGGCCTCGATCGCGCGGCGCGTCAAGGAGCGCGGCGCCGACATGCTGATCACCGTCGACAACGGCATCAGCAGCGTCGACGGCGTGGCCGAGGCCCGTGCGCTGGGCATGCAGGTGCTGGTCACCGACCACCACCTGCCCGGCCCCGCGCTGCCCGAGGCCGAGGCGCTGGTCAACCCGAACCAGCCCGGCTGCACCTTCGAGAGCAAGTCGATGGCCGGTGTCGGCGTGGCGTTCTACGTGCTGCTGGCGCTGCGCGCCGAGCTGCGCGCGCGCGGCATTTTCAGCCGCGAGAGCCAGCCCCGGCTCGAGCCGCTGCTGCCGCTGGTGGCGCTGGGGACCGTGGCCGATGTGGTCAAGCTCGACGCCAACAACCGCCGCCTGGTGGCGCAGGGCCTCAAGCGCATCCGCGCGGGCCAGATGCAGCCGGGTCTCGCCGCGCTGTTCGACGCCGCCGGGCGCAAGTCGCGCGTGGCCACGACCTTTGACTTCGGCTTTGCCCTGGGGCCGCGCATCAACGCCGCCGGCCGGCTGGCCGACATGACGCTGGGCATCGAATGCCTGCTGACCGAGGACCGCGGCCGCGCCGAGGAGCTCGCGCGCACGTTGGACGCGATCAACCGCGAGCGCCGCGTGATCGAGGGCGGCATGCGCGAGCAGGCCATGCTGATGGTCGAGAGCCTGTTTGACGAGAGCGAGGAGCCGCCGCCGGCCGTGTGCGTGTTCGACCCCGACTTCCACGAAGGCGTGGTCGGCATCGTCGCCTCGCGCCTCAAGGACAAGCTGCACCGCCCGAGCTTCGTGTTCGCGGCCAGCGCCGCGCCCGGCCATGGGCACGAGCTCAAGGGCTCGGGCCGCTCGATTCCGGGCTTTCACCTGCGCGATGCGCTGGACCTCGTGGCCAAGCGCCACCCGGGCGTGCTGCTGCGCTTTGGCGGCCACGCGATGGCCGCGGGCTGCACCATCGGCCACGAGCACCTCGAAGTCTTCGAGCAGGCGCTGTCCCAGGTCGCGCAGGAATGGCTCGATGCCGCGACGCTCACGCGGCGCATCGAGACCGACGGCCCGCTGGCGCTTGAATACTGCGATGCCGACCTGGTCGACAAGCTGCACCAGGAAGTCTGGGGCCAGGGCTTTGCCGCACCGACCTTCAGCGAGGAAGTGGATGTGCTGTCGCAGCGGCTGGTGGGCGAAAAGCACCTGTCGCTCAAGCTGCGCCACCAGGGCCAGCCCGTGGACGGCATCTGGTTCGGCCACACCGATCCGCTGCCCGAACGCGTGCTGATCGCGTTCCGGCTCGATGTCAATGAATGGCGCGGCGAGCGCAAGGTCCAGTTCCTCCTCGAAGGCGCGGAAAAAGGGCACACCCCCTAAGCGGGCCTCCCTGAGCGGGCCTCCCTGAGCGGGCCTTCCTCGCTGCCCCCTATGAATACACGCCATTTTTATAGGCTGTGCCTAGGAAAGGTCAGCCGGCACGGCGCCGGACCCCGGCCTACAATGGTCCCGTGCCTACCTACCTCAACGCCGACCTGCATTGCCACTCCATCATCTCGGACGGCACGCTCACGCCCGAAGCGCTGGCCGCGCGGGCGCGCACCAGCGGCGTCGAGCTCTGGGCTCTGACCGATCATGACGAAATCGCGGGCCAGCAGCGGGCGGCCGACGCGGCGCGCGCCGAGGGCGTGGCCTATCTGACGGGCGTCGAGATCTCGGTCACCTTTGCCCATGAGACGGTGCATATCGTCGGCCTGGGCTTCGACGCCGGCAATGCCGCGCTCCATGAGGGCCTGGCGCAGGTGCGCGGCGGGCGCGGCCCGCGCGCGCTGGAAATGGCGCGCCAGCTCGAGCTGGCCGGCATTCCGGGCAGCTATGAAGGCGCGCTGCGCTATGTGGGCAATCCGGCGCTGATCTCGCGCACGCACTTTGCCCGCTTCCTGGTCGAAAAGAAAATCTGCCGCGACATGGGCGAGGTGTTCCGCCGCTTCCTGACCGAAGGCAAGCCGGGCTTCGCGCCGCACCGCTGGGCGCGGCTGCAGGATGCCGTGCAATGGGTGACCGGGGCGGGCGGCGTGGCCGTCATTGCCCATCCCGCGCGCTACCGCTTCAGCGCCAACGAGGAATTCGCGCTGTTTTCCGAGTTCAAGGCCCATGGCGGCCAGGGCGTCGAAGTCGTCACCGGCAGCCACAGCGCGGCCGAATATGTGACCTATGCGGCAATGGCCACGGAGTTCGGTCTGGCCGCATCGCGCGGCAGCGACTTCCACAGCCCGCAAGAATCGCGCACCGACCTCGGGGCCCTGCCCCTGCTGCCGAGTGCGCTGACCCCGGTCTGGGAACTGCTGGCCGAACGCATCCAGCAGCCCTGACCTTTACTTTCCCTTGCCACGGAGCGCTTGCAGATGGCCCAGTATTTTGAAGCCCACCCCGACAACCCCCAGCCTCGCCTGCTCAAGCAAGCCGCGGCCCTGCTGCAAAAAGGCGGGGTGCTGGCCGTGCCGACGGATTCAAGCTATGCGCTGGTCTGCCATCTCGACGATCGCGACGCCGTGGAACGCATCCGCCGCATCCGCCAGATCGACGAAAAGCACCACCTGACCCTGCTGTGCCGTGACCTGTCCGAGCTTGCCAGCTACGCCCAGGTCGACAACCGCCAGTACCGGCTGCTCAAGCTCGGCACGCCCGGGCCCTACACCTTCATTCTCGACGCCACCAAGGAAGTGCCGCGCCGCGTGAGCCACCCGCAGCGCAAGACCATCGGCCTGCGCGTGCCCGACCGCAAGGGCCTGCTGCTGCTGCTCGAGCTGCATGGCGCGCCACTGCTGGCCACGACGCTGATCCCGGCCGGCGAAACCGAGCCGCTCAACGACCCGCAGGAAATCCGCGAGCGCTATGAAAAGCTGCTCGACGGGATTGTCGATGCCGGTGCGTGCCCGGATGAACCGACCACGGTGCTGGATCTGACGACCATGATCAATGGCGGCGACGCCACCGTGGTGCGCCAGGGGCGCGGGGCGTTGCAGCCGCTGGGGTTGTAGACGGCTGAAGCGCTGGAACCCTTTGTCTCGGGGTTCATGATTTGCGTGAGGCGTTTCCCATTTCGTACGGGGGCCGTCCATCCTTCGACAAGCTCAGGACGAACGGAAATTAACCGTTCGCCCTGAGCTTGCCTCGCCGCCGCGTCGAAGGGTGAACGGCCTGTGCTCAAGCCAAGACCTACTTACGCTTACGCCGCCAGAGCCAGTCGCTTGGTCGCATTACCCACCAGCACGGCAGGCTCCTCCTCCTCCTCCAGCTTGAACGCCCCCACCGCGCGCTGCAGATCCTGCACGCGCTGCGACAGCGCCTGCGCCGCGTGGCCCGCCTGGCCGACCAGGGTGGCGTTTTCCTGGGTCGCGCCGTCCATGTGCGAGACCGCCAGATTGACCTGGACGATGCCCTCGCTCTGCTCCTGGAGCGCGTGCGAGATCTCGCCCAGCAGCCCCGTGACCTGGCCCACCGAGCCAACGATTTCCTGCATCGTCTTGCCGGCCTCGCTCACCAGGCCCGATCCGCTTTGCACCTGCTCCACGCTGGCCGTGATCAGTGCCTTGACCTGCTTGGCGGCCTCGGCAGAGCGTCCGGCGAGGCTGCGCACCTCGCTGGCCACGACCGCGAAGCCCCGGCCCTGGTCGCCGGCACGCGCGGCCTCGACGGCGGCGTTCAGCGCGAGGATGTTGGTCTGGAAGGCAATGCCTTCGATCACCTGGATGATGTCGACGATCTTGCGCGAGCTGCTGCTGATGGCCTGCATGGTGTCGACCACCTGCCCGACCACCACGCCGCCGCGCTCGGCGGTGGCCGATGCCCCCACCGCCAGGCCGCTGGCCGAGCGCGCGCGGTCGGCGTTCTGGCGCACGGTGGCCGTGAGCTGCTCCATGCTGGCAGCGGTCTGGGTCAACGCGGCGACCTGGTCATCGGTGCGGCGCGACAGGTCGACATTGCCGGCATCGATCTCGGCCGCCGACACGGAAATGGAATTGCTCGACTGCTGGATGCGCCCGACCAACTCGGTCAGCGTGTCCTCCATCGTGCCCAGCGCACCGAGCAGGCGGCCGAAATCGCCCTGCAGCTCGGAGCTGAATTCCTGGCTCAGATCGCCGGCCGCGACGGTCTCGGCAATCAGGATGGCCTGCTGCAGGGGCCGCACAATGCCGCGGCGCAGGCTGACCCACGCCACTACCGCCAGCGCACAGACCGCGCCGCCCAGGCCCAATACCCACCAGCGCACCTGCTGCACCGCCGCCTGCGCGATATCGGTAGCGCCGCCCGCCTCGAGGGCATGCTCGGCGCCCGCCAGCTTCCAGGCGGACACCATCATCATCACCGCCATCAACGCGCAAATGCCTCCAAAGGCAAGTACCAGCCGCGTGCCGATCCTCCAGCTTCCGATTCCCATGTCTGCCTCTCCTTGCGCGTGGCGCAGCTGTCTTTTGCAATAGTGATTGTGGGCCCGACCCATCGCTTTGCATTTTGCAACATATTGACGAATTTCCGCCCCTGTACAAGCCCCTGGTTCGGAGCGAATGCACGCGCGCGCCTTCGGTCTGACACAATCCACGCGTGGACCTATCCAATCTCATCCAAACCGTTCTCATCTACGCCCTGCCCGTGCTGTTCGCCATCACGGTGCACGAGGCCGCCCATGGCTACGCCGCGCGCCACTTCGGCGACAACACGGCGCACATGCTGGGGCGCATCACGCTCAACCCGTTCAAGCACATCGACCCCATCGGCACCATCCTGATGCCGCTGATGCTGTACTTCGCGACCTCGGGCGCCTTCCTGTTCGGCTATGCCAAGCCCGTTCCCGTGCGCTTCGACCAGCTGCGCAATCCCAAGCGCGACATGATCTGGGTCGCGCTGGCCGGCCCGGCGTCGAACTTCATCCAGGCGATCTTCTGGGCCGTGCTGCTGGTGGGGCTCATCACCAGCGGCGTGCAGGAGCGCTTCTTCGTCGAGATGGCGCGCGCCGGCATCCTGGTCAATCTGGTGATGTGGGCCTTCAACCTGTTTCCGCTGCCGCCGCTCGATGGCGGCCGCATTCTCGTCGGCTTGCTGCCCTGGCGCATCGCCAACCAGGTGGCGCGCATCGAGCCCTTCGGCTTTTTCATCGTGCTGGCGCTGGTGCTGTTCGGCGTTGTCGGCGCGCTGTGGCTGCGCCCGTTGATGAGCCTGGGCTACAGCGCCATCGACTGGCTGCTGACGCCGCTGCTGGCGCTGCTGCGCTGACCGTTTCCCTGTTTTCGCGAATCACCGTTTCCTGCCATGTCCAAAACCCGATTTCTCACCGGCATCACACCGTCGGGCACTCCCCATCTCGGCAACTATGTCGGCGCGATCCGCCCCGCCGTGCAGTCGAGCCAGCGCGCCGATGTGCAGAGCTTCTACTTCCTGGCCGACTACCACGCGCTGATCAAGTGCTCGGATCCGGCACGCGTGCAGCGCTCGACGCTGGAAATTGCCGCGAGCTGGCTGGCCGCGGGGCTGGACCCCGAGAAGGTCATGCTCTACCGCCAGTCCGACGTGCCCGAGATCACCGAGCTGTGCTGGCTGCTGACCTGCGTCACGGGCAAGGGCGTGCTCAACCGCGCCCATGCCTACAAGGCCTCGGTCGACAAGAACAACGCGGTCGGCAATGACGCCGATGCCGATGTCTCGGCCGGCCTGTTCATGTACCCGGTGCTGATGGCCGCCGACATATTGATGTTCCAGGCGCATAAAGTGCCCGTGGGCCGCGATCAGGTCCAGCATCTGGAAATGGCGCGCGACATTGCCTCGAGCTTCAACCATCTCTACGGCGAGCTGCTGGTGCTGCCCGAGGTCGTGATCGACGACAACGTCGCCACGCTGCCCGGCCTCGACGGCCGCAAGATGAGCAAGAGCTACAACAACACCATCGCGCTGTTCACGCCGCGCGAGCAGTTGCGCAAGCTCATCAATGGCATCACCACCGACTCGCGCGCGCCCGGCGAGGCCAAGGAGGTCGAAGGCTCGGCGCTGTTCCAGCTGTTCCAGGCCTTTGCCTCGAACGAAGAGACCGAGGCGCTGCGCGCGCAGTACGCCCAGGGCATTGCCTGGGGCGACGCCAAGCAGCAGGTGTTCGAGCGCCTGGACCAGGAAATCGCGCCGATGCGCGCGCGCTACGACAGCCTGATGGCCGAGCCGGCGCAGATCGAGCAGATCCTGCGCAAAGGCGGCGAACGCGCGCGCGCGCTGGCCACGCCCTTGATGCGCCAGCTGCGCGAAGCCGTCGGCCTGCGCAGCCTGGCGCAGACCCATGCTCCGCAGGCGGTCAAGGCGCCAAAATCGGCGCTGCCCCAGTTCAAGCAATACCGCGAAGCCGACGGCAAGTTCTATTTCAAGCTGCTGTCGGCCACGGGCCAGCTGCTGCTGCAAAGCACCGGCTTCGACGCCCCCAAGGAGGCGGGCCAGAGCATCGCGCGGCTGCAGCAGGAAGGCAACACCGCGCTGGTCGAGCTCAGCGCGCGCCTGGCGCCCGTCGAAGGCATCGGCCAGGAAGAAGTGGCGCTGGCGCTGGACCAACTGGTCGCGGCCAACGCCTGACGCAAGGCGCCCTGCGCGGAGGGCGTTTGCAGATACGAAAAAGCCCCGGAACATCACTGTTCCGGGGCTTGTCGTTTGGTGCGGCTGGCAGGAATTGAACCCACGACCCCTTGGTTCGTAGCCAAGTACTCTATCCAACTGAGCTACAGCCGCTAAGCTTCGTATTCTAGCCGCAGTTGCGACAGCTCCAGCCAAGAAACCGGCTTTTTTTGCAACAGCCCCCAGGTCTCACCAGAAGCCCGATTTCTTCGCCCACTTGCGCATCCGCTGCTGCGCGGTATCAAGCAGCTGCGTGCGCTGCGCCGCCAGCCAGCCCAGCGCGAACCAGGCCTGCGGCTGCGCGGGCACCATCCGGCCAAAGACCTCCTCGGCCACCACCAGATCGTTGTACTCGCCCAGTGCGTCCTGCGCCGGCTTGAGATGCTCCAGATAGGCCTGGACCTTGCGCTCGGAAAACAGCGAGGCGGTGAATTCAATGCCGTAGCGCAGGCGCTTGAGGCGTCGGCGCGCACGGTGGCGCTGCTCGTCCTCGAAGCCGGCATAGGCCTTGGCATCCTTGGCCAGCTGGCGCTGCAGGCGCTTGAGGCGCGCTGCGGCCAGCGCGCGCACATTGCCTGCGGGCGCCGCATCTTCCTTTTGCGCGCCATTGGAAAACGCAATCAGCGCCAGCCACAGCCGGGTGCAGGCCGGCGAACGCAGGGTCTGGGCCGGATCTGCTGCGTCCTCTTCGGCGGGCAGCTCGGCCAGGGGCGCACCGGCCGCGCGCAGCGCGGGCAGCAGCCCGGCTTCGAGCGCATCGCGGTCGCGCACCGCGCCCATCTGTGCAAACAGCGTGGCCAGCGCCGGGGTCCATTCGGAGTCGACCTCGGTCGACCAGTCGCCATAGATGCGCAGCGCCGTGCGCAGGCGGCGCAGCGCCACGCGCGCCTGGTGCAGATGCTCGGGCGACGCGACGCCACTGGCCACCTCGGCCGCGTTGGGCAGCAGGTGGGCCAGGCAGGCCGCGACCATCTGGCGCAGCGCCGCATCGGGCGATTGCAGGTCCTTGAGCAGCACCGGCTGCGCATGCATCGGCGCCACGCTGCGCTCACCCTGCGCGAGCTGCTGCCCGCGCTCGGCCTTGCTCACCACATCGAGCCAGAGCCCATGGCGTTCGACCCAGCGCGTGGCCAGCGCCACCAGCGCCTCCACGGAACCCTCCTTGAGCTCGAACTCCACCTCGTGCACCTCGCGGCGCTCGCTGCCGGCGCGAATCAGGCCCACGTCCAGCGCCACTTCGACCTGCACGCCCGCGCCGCGCACCAGGCGCAGGCTGCGCTGCACGTCGGTGGCGTACACGACCTGCAGCTGGTCGGCCTGGTCGCCCAGCACCGCGGCGAGCTGCCGGCCGGCCTCGGTATCCGCATGCAGCGCCGGCTCCAGCACCGGCACGCCCGCATCGACCGCGCGCGGCACTTCATGCTCGAGGCGCGTCCAGCGGTTCTCGCCCGGGCACTTGAGCGTCTGCACCCAGGCATCGCCCTCCTGGCGCAGGCGCAGGGAGATATGGGCGGCGGCCAGCCGCCGGTCGGGGGTGTCGAAGTACTGGGCCTGCAGGCGCAAGCTTCTGGCCTTGGGCGTGATCAGCGCCCGCTGCAGGGCCTGACGCCGCGCAGCAGGCACCTGGAACTTGAGTTCGATTTCGTTCATGGGACCCTCCAATGCATCGGGAGCGGCGCTCTGGCTCGGGCGCAGTCCCTGCCCACTTTTTTCCCGACTATAGCGGGGGCCGCAAAACCGCGCGTCCCGATTTCGCAGCCAAGGGTAACATTCGCGCCCCACGGGTGAGGATGCCCGGGACCCGGGGTCCTGCCGCCGCGTTCCTCTAGCCAAACGCCAGATGCTGGACCAGCGCCTCGGGCGCATCCTGCAGCACCACCGGGCGCAGGAAGCGGTCCATGGCGGCCAGCCCCACCGAGGTGGTTGCGGGCGCCGTGGATGCGGGGTAAGGCCCACCATGCTGCTGTGCCGCCGTCACCGCCACGCCCGTGGGCACGCCGGCAAACAGCACGCGGCCTGCTACGTCGATGGACCGTCGCACCAGTGCATGCATCTCGCCCGTGCGCTGCGCATTTTCTTCGATGCCCCACAGGGTGACGGTCAATGTACCGCCTATGGCCTCCAGCACATCCTCCATCTCCTGGAGGGAGGCGGTGCGCACCACCAGCGCTGCCGGCCCGAACACTTCGTGCTGCAGGGACGGTTGGTCCAGGTAATCCGCGGCAGAGACCTGTACCAGTGTGGCCGCTGGGGTGGCAGCGATGCTTGCGGGCTGGCCCACAAGCAACTGCACGCCGCGGGCCCGGCACCAGGTATCGATGCCGGACTCGAAGCCCTGCCGGATGCCGTCGGTCAGCATTGCGTGGGGCTGCATCTGCGACAGCCGCTGCGCCACCGCGTGCACGAAGCCATCGCCCTGCTCCCCCTGGGGCACCAGGATGACGCCGGGGCTGGTGCAGAACTGCCCCGCGCCCAGCGTGATGGACTGCGCCAGAGCCGCGGCCCGTTCCTCGGCGCCCGACGCGAGCGCCTCGGGCAGGACGAGCAGGGGATTGACCGAGCCCAGCTCGCCAAAGAAGGGGATGGGCCGCGGCCGGGCGGCCGCGAGGTCGGCTAGCGCGCGTCCGGCCTTGAGCGAGCCCGTGAACGCCACGGCAGCAATTGCCGGAGCCTGGACCAGCCGCACGCCCACATCGATGCCGGCGCCCTGCACCAGCTGGAACACGGCCGCCGGCAGGCCGCATTGGGCGACGGCCGCATGGACATGGTCGGCCAGCGCCAGCGACAGTGCCGGATGCGCGGGATGCGCCTTGACGATCACAGGGCAGCCCGCGGTCAGGGCCGAGGCGGTGTCGCCGCCGGCCACCGAAAACGCAAAGGGAAAATTGCTGGCCGCAAACACCGCGACCGGCCCCAGCGGCACCCGGATGCGCGTCATGCGCGGGCGCCCCACGGGCGCGGCGCCGGCCACTGCGGGCTCGTCCAGCAGGAAGTGCACCGCGCCCTGCTCCAGGGCCAGCGCAAACTGCTCCAGCTGGTAGGCCGTGCGGTCGAGCTCGCCATGGAGGCGCGGCAGGCCCAGCCCGGTCTCGCGGTCCGCCAGTGCCACCAGCGCCTCGCGCCCGGACAACAGCCGCTGGCCGATGCAGCGCAGCAGCGCGGCGCGCAGCCCGGTCGGGGAGGCGGCGAAAGCCCCAGCCGCCTGGCGCGCCTGCAGCGCGGCCAGGTCGATTTCATCGGCGCTGGAGTCGTCCCAGGAGTCGCCCTTGAGCCGGCCCGTACGGGCATCGATCGATTGCAGCATGGGATTTCAGTTCTTGTTGGCGAGCTGGGCGGCAACGCTCTTGAGCGCGGCGCTTTCCTTGTCCATGCTGGCGGCAAAGGTGGCCGCGTCCTCGTAGGTGTCGGTCGTGAAGAACTGCTTTTCCATCACTTCGCGCAGCGCGGGCTCGCGCATCGATTTCTCGGCCGCGACCTTGAGAACGTTGACCACCGCATCCGGCGTATCCTTGGGCACGGCAAGCCCGCGCCAGGTGCCCAGCACCAGGTCCATGTTGCGTTCACGCATCGTGGGCGTCTTCTCGAGCCCCTTGATCCGCTTCTCGGACATGACCCCCAGCGCCTTGAGCTTGCCGGCCTGCACATTGGGAATGACTTCCGGCGCGCTGGCGATGACGGCATCGATGTGCCCGCCCAGCAGTGCCAGCAGTGCCGGCGCGCCACCGGCGAACGGAATGTAGTTGAACTGGGCCTTGCCCTTCTCGGCCAGCGCCGCGGAGGCCATGTGCCACATCGAGCCCTGCCCGGCATTGCCGATGCGCACATTGGCATCGGGCTTGCGGGCCTGGGCCAGGAATTCCTCGACCGTCGAATAGGGTGCATCCTCGCGCACGACCAGCACCGCCGGGTCGGCATTGAGCTTGGCGATCGGGCGCAGCGCCTGCTGGTCGAACTTCGCCAGGCCGAGGTGGTGCAGGAAGGTCACCTCCACCGTGGTCAACGCCATCTTGTAGCCGTCCGGCTTGGCGCGGATGACCTCCTGCCAGCCGACCACGCCCGCGGCGCCGGGCCGGTTGACCACGACGATGCTCTGCGGCAGGTGCTTGGCCGCCGCGTTGGCGAAGGCGCGCGCCATCACGTCGGCACCGCCGCCGGCCTGGTAGGGCACGACCAGTTCGATCGAGCGCTGGGGATAAGGCGCGGTCTGGGCGAAAACGCTGGCCGCGTTCATGGCCAGCACGGCGGCGCCCAGGGCCAGGCAATGGCGGCGCGTGGGGATTGTCATTTTCAGCAGCGGATGGGTCATTTTCTTGTCTCCTCGTTACGTTATGGAATGGTTCAGCGCTCGAGCAGGATGGATGCATCCACCTCGCGAATATCGGTCTTGCCGCAAAAGGCCATCGTCAGGTCCAGCTCCTTGTGGATGATTTCCAGCGCGCGGGTCACGCCCGCCTCGCCCAGCGCCCCCAGGCCGTACAGCATGGCCCGGCCGATGTAGACGCCTTTGGCTCCCAGGGCCACGGCCTTGAGCACATCCTGGCCCGAGCGCACGCCGCCATCCATGTGCACTTCGATCTGCTGCCCCACCGCCTGCGCGATGGCGGGCAGGGCCCGGATGGATGACGGCGCGCCATCCAGCTGGCGTCCGCCGTGGTTGGAGACGATGAGCGCATCGGCGCCGCTGGCCACCGCAAGCCGGGCGTCCTCCACGTCCTGGATGCCCTTGAGGATCAGCTTTCCGGGCCATTGGCGGCGGATCCAGGCAATGTCCTCCCAGCTCAGCGCCGGGTCGTATTGCCTGGAGCTCCAGTCGGCCAGCGAGGACATGTCATCGACGCCTTCCACATGGCCCACGATGTTGCCGAAGGTGCGGCGCTTGGTGCCCAGCATGCCCATGCACCAGCGCGGCTTGCCGGCCATGTTCAGCAGATTGAGAAAGCTCAGCCTGGGCGGCGCGGACAGGCCGTTCTTGAGGTCCTTGTGGCGCTGGCCGCTGATCTGCAGATCCAGCGTCACCACCAGCGCCGAACAGTTGGCCGCCTTGGCGCGGTCGATCAGCCGCTGGACGAACTTGCGGTCGCGCATCACATACAGCTGGAACCAGAACGGGTGCCCCTGCGTGCCTTCGGCCACGTCTTCAATCGAGCAGATGCTGACCGTCGACAGGGTGAACGGCACCCCGAACGCCTTGGCGGCGCGCGCGGCCAGGATCTCGCCGTCGGCATGCTGCATGCCGGTCAGTCCCGTGGGCGCAATGGCCACGGGCATGGCCACGTCCTGCCCCACCATCGACGAGCGCACGCTGCGCTGCGACAGGTCACGCGCCACGCGCTGGCGCAGCAGCAGCGGCTGGAAGTCGGCGGCATTGGCGCGGTAGGTGCTTTCGGTCCATGAGCCCACGTCGACGTAGTCGTAGAACATCTTGGGCACGCGCCGCTGTGCCAGCACGCGCAGGTCCTCGATGCAGGTGATGACGGAGCTCATGGTGCGGTCCCTTCCTCTGCCGGGCCGCGTGCGGCGGCCTCGCTTTCATACAGCCGGATGATGGAGGCCGAGTCGGCCATCGCGCCCCCTGCGGCCACATACTGCGCAAAGCGCCGCGCCGCGGCTTGCACCAGCGGCAGTTCGCACTGCAGGGTCTGCGCAAACGCGGTGACGGCCTGCATGTCCTTGGACAGCTGGCGCGCATAGCCGATGGGTGGATCGAACGCCCGGGCCTGGATGCGCGGGTAGACCTTCTGCAGCAGGGTGCTGTCGGCAAAGCCGCCCTGCAGGCAGACCGGCAGCTGCGCGGCATCCATGCCCGCGGCTTCGGCCAGCAAAGCCGCTTCGCTCATCAGCACGAAACCGGCCCCGACAATCGCCTGGTTGATGATCTTGGCGGTCTGCCCCGCCCCGCTGGGGCCCATGTGCGTGACCTGGCGGCCCAGCGCGTCCAGCACCGGCCGCGCCTGCGCGAAGTCCTGCGCGCGCCCGCCCACCATGATCGTCAGCTCGCCGTCGCGCGCCGCCTGCGGCCCGCCCGACACCGGGGCGTCCAGCCACTGCATGCCGGCCTGCGTCAAAACGAAATCTGCCAGGGCGCGCGTGGTGTCCGGCGCGATCGTCGAGCAATCGATGACCAGCCGGGCGCGGCACGCGGGCTGCGTGGCCAGGCCCTGCGGCCCCTGGGTGCACTGCGTCACCGCCGCGTCGTCGAGCACGCACAGCACCACGATGTCGCTGTGCTGCGCCACCTGCGCCGGCGTCGCCGCGGGCACAGCGCCGGCGGCAATGACGGCGCCGAGCCGGTCGGTCTCGCGATTCCAGACCGTGACCCCGTAGCCCTGCGCGCGCAGGCGCAGCGTCATCGCTTCGCCCATCAGGCCGATGCCGATAAAACCAATGTGAGGCAATGTCATATGTGCGTGAGAAAGTGAAGCCCGGCCGCGTCTACAGCAAATTCCGTGCGGCCAGATTGCGCATCAGCGCGCCGATGCCAAATTGCCAGGGCGGCAATTGATCGCTGCGCCCCACGCGGTTGATCAGTCCGCCCAGGCGAGGGCTCAGGATCGTGACCACATCGCCCAGGTGGTGCGTGAAACCCGCGCCCGGCGCATCGCGGTCTTTGGTCGGCGCGAACATCGTCCCGCAGAACAGGAACATGCCATCGGGATACTGGTGGTGCGCTCCCATGGCATGCGCTACCAGCTCGGTCGGGGAGCGACTGATGTGCTGCATCGAGCTGTGGCCGCTGAGCTCGAAGCCGTCCAGGCCGGTCACCGTCATCGACAGTTCCGCGGAATCGATGTCCGCCTGGGTGAATTGCGCATCGAGCAGGCGCACGAACGGGCCGATGGCGCACGAGGCGTTGTTGTCCTTGGCCTTGCCCAACAGCAGCGCGCTGCGGCCTTCGAAGTCGCGCAGGTTGACGTCGTTGCCCAGTGCGGCGCCGACGATCTGCCCGCGCGAGTCCACGGCCAGCACGATCTCGGGCTCGGGGTTGTTCCATTCCGAAGCCGGGTGCAGGCCCACGGTGGCGCCCTGCCCCATCGAGGACAGCGGGGCGGCCTTGGTGAAGACTTCGGCGTCGGGACCGATCCCCACTTCGAGGTACTGCGACCACAGACCCTGCGAAGACAGCAGCTTCTTGAGCTCCATGGCCTGCGCCGATCCCGGCGCAATGCGCGCCAGGTCATCGCCCACGATGGCCGTCATGGAGCTGCGGATGGCATGGGCCTTGGCGGCCTCGCCGCGCGCCTGCTCCTCGATCACCCGCTCGAGCATGCTCGCGGCAAAGGTGACGCCCGCGGCCTTCACCACCTGCAGATCGCAGGGCGCCAGAAGATGGCGGTGGTTCAGGTCGCCGCCATGCTCCAGGCTGCTTTGCAGCCATTCGTCCAGCAGCCCGAGGTCGGGGGCCGGGGCTTCGCGCGCCAGCCAGTGCCGGTCGCTGCGCTCGAGCAGCGCGGAAACCGTCGGCGCCTGCGCGCTCAGGTCGTGCAGGCGGCCATCGCGCACCGCGACCACACAGGGGCCGGCAAGCACGGCGCCATCGGGCGATGCCGGGCGCCAGACGCGGCCCACCAGAGCCGCCGCGGCGGCATCGGCAGGCAGCGTCCGGGCGGTGGAAAAGTCAAGGCGCTCCATCAGACCACCACCTTTGCTTCGCGGATGACATGGGCCCACTTGGCCTTTTCGCTGGCGATGAAGGCCTCGAAACGCGCGGAGCTGCCCCCGCCATCTTCGGCGCCAAAGGCCACGAGCTTTTCCGCGACCGCGGGAAGCCTGAGCACCTCGTTGACGTCCCGGTTGATCGCCTGCACCAGCGCCTGCTGCATGCCGCGTGGCCCCACCAGTCCATACCAGGTGCTGGCATCGAAGCCGGGGAAGCCCACCTCGGCCAGCGTGGGAATCTGCGGCTGCGCCTTGGCACGCTGCGCACGCGTCTGGGCAATGGCCACCACCTTGCCGCTGGCCACATGGGGCGTGGCCGAGGCCATGGTTTCAAAGCTGTAGTCGATCTGGCCGCCCAACAGGTCGGCCAGCATGGGCGCGGAGCCGCGATAAGGCGTGTGCAGGGCCTTGATGCCGGCGCGCATCTGGAACATTTCCAGCGCCAGATGCTGGATGGAGCCGGGGCCGGCCGAGCCGAAGCTCACCGCCCCGGGCTGGGCCTGGCAACGTTTCACGATGGCTTCGAGCGTCTGCGCTTCCTGCTCGCGGCGGCAGATCAGCAGACTTGGAACGATGCCGACCAGCACGATGGGGCTGAAATCACGCTCCACCACGTAGCCCAGCTTCGGGTGCAGGCTGGGAGCGACCGCATGGTTGCTGAAGTTGGTCATCAACAGCGTGGCGCCGTCCGCCGGCTGCTTGGCCGCGTATTCCGCGGCAATCACGCCCGCCGCGCCCGACTTGTTTTCCACCACCACCGAGCGGTCCCAGCGCTGGCCCAGCTGCTGCGCGATCACGCGGGTCACCACATCGGTGCCGCCGCCGGGCGGAAAGCCCACCAGGATGCGAATCGGGGTCTTGGGCAGCAGGGCGCTGGCGGTGCTGGCATGGGCCAGAAAAGGCAAGGCCGTCAGTCCTGCGGCCAGAAGATGGCGTCGTTGCATTGCTTGTCTCCTTGAGTCGTTATGTTTGCCATGCCTGCGCGAAGAGCTGGCAGGACAAGGGCATGCTGAACCGTCGCTAGTTTAGGAAGCGCCCGCAATGGCAACAACGTGAAATTACTCTGGCTGAGGGCGAGTTTTTCTCATAGGGCCATGGCCGATATTTTCTTGGCCCAACGTGCAGTTTTTCTCGCTTGAGGCCGGGTAAGTGCCTACCTAAACTTGTCCCGAACGGCGATATGCGACCGGTTTTATAAAGGCTTTGGACACCATGGATGACTCGATTCTTCTGGCCCGCGACGATCTGCACATCGTCACGCTCACGCTCAACAGCCCCGACAAGATGAACGCCATGAACCTGGGCATGTGGCAGCGCCTGGGCGATCTGATGGAGCAGCTGGACGCGGACGACACGGTGCGCTGCATCGTCGTGACCGGCGCGGGCGAACGCGCCTTTTCCGCCGGTGCCGACATCGAGGAATTTCCCCAGACCCGCCTGAACAAGACGCAGGCGCTGGCCTACGGCCGCGTCACGCACCGCGCCATGCAGGCCATGGCGCAAAGCCGCCATCCGACGCTGGCCGTCATTCACGGTGCCTGCGTCGGCGGCGGCCTGGAGCTGGCCTCGGTCTGCGACATGCGCATCTGCGGCGAATCGAGCCGCTTCGGCGCGCCCATCAACCGCCTGGGGCTGGTGATGTCCTATGGCGAACTGTCGGGGCTGGTCAACCTGGCCGGGCGCGCGGTGGCGCTGGAAATCGTGCTGGAGGGACGGGTTTTCGGCGCGGCCGAGGCGCTGCAAAAGGGCCTGGTCAACCGCGTCGTGCCGGACGCATCGGTGCGCGAGGAAGGCCAGGCCGCCGCGCGCCGCATCGCGCTGGGCGCGCCGCTGGTGGCACGCTGGCACAAGCGCTTCGTGCAGCGCCTGGAGCAGCCCCAGCCGCTGACCGAGGCGGAACAGGAAGAAGCCTACGACTGCTTTGAAACCGAAGACTTCCGCATTGGCTACCAGGCCTTCCTGGCCAAGCAACGCGCCCAGTTCGTCGGCCGCTGATGCGTGCCCGCCCCCTCCTCTCTCAAGACAATAGCCATGACACTTCCTCTTTCGCGCATCCGGGTTCTCGACGTCAGCCAGATCATGGCCGGCCCCTACTGCTGCATGCTGCTGGGCGACATGGGCGCCGACGTCATCAAGGTGGAAACGCCGGGCGTGGGCGACCAGACGCGCCGCGCCATGGGCTTCAAGCTCAAGGGTGAGGACAGCGGCGGCTTCCTTGCCCTCAACCGCAACAAGCGCAGCGTCGAGATCGACCTGAAGAACGCCCAGGGCCTGGAAGCTTTCTACGAGCTGGTGCGCCAGGCCGACGTGCTGGTCGAGAACAACCGCCCCGGCGTGGCCGCGCGGCTCAAGATCGACTACGACACCCTGCAGGCCATCAATCCGCGCCTGGTGTACGCCAGCATTTCCGGCTTCGGCCAGACCGGCCCCTGGTCGCGCCGCCCCGGCTTGGACCTGATTGCCCAGGCCAGCAGCGGCCCGATGAGCGTCATGGGCGAGCCCGACGGCGCACCAATGAAATCCAGCGTGCCCTTTGCCGACCTGGGTGCGGCGCTGTTTGCCGCCTATGCCATCCTGAGCGCCGTCATCGGCCGCCAGGACAGTGGCAAGGGCCAGTACATCGATGCCTCCCTGTTCGAGACGGCGCTGGGCCTGTCGATCTGGGAGACGGCCGAGTTCTGGGGCACCGGCCGCGTGCCTACGCCGCTGGGCAGCGCCAACCGCATGAGCGCGCCCTACCAGGCGATGCGCGCGGCCGACCGCTACTTCGTGATCGGCGCCGCCAACCCCAAGCTGTGGACCGCCTTGTGTGAGGTCGTGGAACGCACCGATCTGCTGGCCGATCCGCGCTTTGCCAGCAATGTCGAGCGGCTGCAGAACCGGGCGCCGCTGATTGCCTTGCTGGAAGCCGAGTTTGCCCGCCGCCCCGCGGATGAATGGGTGGAGCTGCTGCTGGCCGCGGGCGTGCCAGCCGCGCCGATCCAGAACTTCGAGGAGGCGCTGGCCTGCGAGCAGTCGGTGGCGCGCGAGATGGTGGTGGAAGTCGAGCACCCGGTCGAAGGCACGATCAAGATGCTGGGTTTTCCGGTCAAGATGCGTGGCACGCCGCAGCAGATCCGACGCGCCGCGCCGCTGCTGGGCGCGCACACCCAGGAAGTGTTTGCCGAGCTGGGCCTGTCGGCACAGCGCATCGAGGAGCTGCACGACGCAGGGGCGTTTGGTGCCGCCAAACGACCGCTGGTGCCGGCCTGATCGAATCCGTCCTTTATTGACCGAATGCCATTTGCCATGACCGACGCCGACCCCGCGCCGCCGCGCTTCATCGACGCGCACCACCATTTCTGGGATCTGGAGCACAACCCCTATCCCTGGCTGCAGGACGAGCCCGTCGCGCATTTCCGCTACGGCAGTTACGAGGCGCTCAAGCGCAACTACCTGCCCGAGGATTTCGCACGGGATACAGGTGCCTGCGCGCCTGCAGCCAGCGTGCACATCGAGGCGGAATGGAGCCGGGCCACGCCGGTGGATGAGACGCGCTGGCTGACGACGCTGGCGCAGCGCTACCAGCGGCCTTCGGCCGTCGTGGCGTACGCGGACCTGGCCGATCCCGAGGTGCAGCAGGTTCTTGCAGCGCAGGCAGCCTTTGCGCTGGTGCGCGGCATTCGCCACAAGCCCGCGGTGGCCGCCACGGCGCAGCAGGCGTGCCGCGCGGCGCCGGGGTCCATGGATGATCCGCGCTGGCGCAGCGGCTATGCCCGGCTGGCGCAGTTCGGGTTGTCGTTCGACCTGCAGGCGCCCTGGTGGCATCTGGATCAGGCGCTGGACCTGGCACGCGACTTTCCTGCCACCACGCTGGTGCTCAATCACACGGGCCTGCCTTCGGACCGCAGCGCGGCGGGCCTGGCCGGCTGGAGGCAGGCGCTCGCACGCCTGGCGGACGCTCCCAACACAGCGTTGAAGATCTCGGGCCTGGGCCAGCTCGGCCGGCCATGGACGGCGCAGGACAACGTGCCGCTGATCCAGGAAGCCATTGCGATCTTCGGGGCCGAGCGCTGCATGTTCGCCAGCAACTTCCCGGTGGACAGCCTGGTCACCCACTACGGCGCCATCGTGTCGGCCTTTGCCCAGGCCATTGCCCCGCTGCCGGCAGCACAGCAAAAAGCGCTGTGGGGCGGCAATGCGGCGCGCATCTACCGCATTGCGGACTGGTCGTGAGCGGCGCGCCTCACGCGCTGACAGCAAGCTCCTGGCGCATCCAGTGCACGAACGACTGGATGCGGGCATCGTTTGCGCGCTCCTGCGGATAGACCAGATAGTAGGCATGCTCCAGCGGCAGGCTCAGCTCGGGAAAAAGCCGCACCAGGCGGCCCGAGGCCAGGTCCTGCTGGACCCAGTTTTTCTTGACCAGCGCCACCCCCTGGCCGTCGATGGCCGCGTCGATGACCAGATGGCTGGGCCAGAACGCAGGCCCACGGCTGGTGTCGATGTCATGCATGCCCATGTGCGCCAGCCAGGCCGCCCAGTTGGGGTTGCTGACATCGTCATAGGTGCTGTCGTCATGCAGCAGCACATGGTGGCGCAGGTCTTCGAGCGTGCCGATGGGATGCGCGCCGCGCTGCAGCTCGGGGCTGCAGACGGCAAACACATCGACCGGCAGGCACAGCTCGGCCTGCAGCCCGGCATAGACCCCGCGCCCATAGCGCACTTCCATGTCGACGTCGTCGCGGGTGAAATCCACCATCAGCTTGGAGGTCGAGATCTTCAGGTCCAGCCCCGGCAGCGCCCGGGCCAGGCCGCGCATGCGCGGTATCAGCCACTTGACGGCAAAGGTGGGCGGCAGATTGATCTTGAGCGCCGGGGAGCTTTGCTCGCGGTGCAGCTGGTAGGTGGCTACGGCGAGCTGGCGAAACGCCTCCTGCACGCCCGGAAGATAAGCCTTGCCCGCCGGCGTCAGCGTCAGCGTCTTGGAGTCCCGGATGAAAAGCGCAATGCCCAGATTGGCTTCAAGGGACTTCACCTGATGGCTCACCGCCGAGGGCGTGACGAACAGCTCTTCCGCGGCTTTGGTGAAGCTCATGAGCCGCGCCGATACCTCGAAGGCGCGCAAGGGATTGAGAGGGGGGATTTTCCGAGGCATAAGAGAAGCGGGGCCGGGTGATGTCGAACTCCCGAGGATAGCGAAGCGGCGCGCCAGCGTACAGCCAGGGTTCAGCGGCTGCCGCGCTGCGGCAGCCGGCGCTGCACCGTGGTGGGCGCATTGGCCAGCATGGCCGCGCTGCGCGCCTGCGCGGCCTGGATCATCGGGGAGATCAGCTGGGTTTCGGGCAGGTTGTGCCAGTACTTGCGCGGCATCTCCTTGCACATCGCCGCGACCTTGAGCCGCGCCGGATTGAAGATATGCGCGTAATAGGTGAGCCACAGGCCTTCGCCGGCGTCGGATGCGGGAGCGTCCTCGGCGCTGGCGCCCGGCCCCCAGCTGAGCACGCCGGGGCGGCTCTTGAAGGGCTGGAGCGCGAATTCGGGATCCACACCCTGCAAGGCCAGCGCGGCGACATCGGGTGCTTCGGGCCACCAGCGCAGGCTGACCTGCGGCGTAAGGATCGCCCAGCGCATGTTGGCAAAACGCTTGACGAAGAACGGCGCCGCAGCATGCACGATGTGATGCACCGGCTCGAACCAGGCGACATACAGCGGGCCGCTGCCGTCCACCGGGTCGTCGGCCAGCGCCACGGGCCGAAAGCGCACGAAGGCATGGGTCTTGTGCACCTCGCGGCGCACGGCCTTGATCCAGTGCTGCATCTGCACATGGTCGGCGTCGAGCAGGTCGTGGCGCAGCGCGGGCTCGTGCTGCATGCGCCACAGCAGCCGGTACAGCAGCGCAAAGCGGTCGGGGTCGGAGTTGAGCAGGCAATGCTCGGCCTGCGCCAGCCAGGCGCGCGGCACCGTGAGCGCAAGCTCGGAGGTCGACTCCAGAGGCTCGAGCAGCGTGGGCACGGGCGGTGGGGCAAACAGGTCGGGCGCCTCGGTCTGCGCATCCTCGCTGTGCCACACCACGTCTTCGGGCGGCACCTGCTGCGACCAGAGCCAGCGCGCGACGTTGCGCCAGTGGGCGAAGTCGGTGCCATCGCCGGGCAGGATCAGGGTATGGGCCGCCATGGCATCTAGAAAAGGCTGGCTTGCACGGGCGGCGCCATCGGCTGCACCAGCTTGGCGGCCAGCAATGGATCGTCCAGGCGCCGGCCCGGGCTCCAGCCCTGGCATTCGACAAAGGGCAGCACCTTGGACATCGGCACGCGCAGGCGCTCGATATCGGTGCTGCGCAGCTGGCGCCAGCGGCGCACCGCCAGCAGCTTGTCGACGCTGCCCACGCCCAGGCCCGGCACGCGCAGCAGCATCTCGCGCGGCGCGGTGTTCAGGTCGACAGGGAAGCGGTCGCGGTGGCCGAGCGCCCAGGCCAGCTTGGGGTCGACCTCCAATGACAGCATGCCGGTATCGCCGGCCGTGATCTCGTCGTGCGCAAAGCCGTAGAAGCGCATGAGCCAGTCGGCCTGGTAGAGCCGGTGCTCGCGCACCATCGGTGGCGCGGCCCGCGGCAACGACGACGAGGCGTCGGGGATCGGGCTGAAGGCCGAGTAGTACACGCGCTTGAGCCGGTAAGCGCCGTACAGGTTGGCGCTGGTCGACAGGATGGTGCGGTCGTCGGTGGCATCGGCGCCGACGATCATCTGCGTGCTCTGGCCGGCCGGTGCAAAACGCGGTGCGCTGGCGCGTGCGGCCTTGAGCGAACGCGGCAGCGAGATCACGCTGCTTTTGCTGTCGTCCCTGGCCGCGCCCCGCGCCTCGTCGATGTGCACACGCATGCGCGCCATCGATCGCTTGATGGCCACCGCGTTCTTCTGCGGCGCCAGCTGCGCCAGCGCGCCCTGCGAGGGCAACTCGATGTTGATGCTGAGCCGGTCGGCATGCAGGCCCGCGCGGGCGATCAGCTCGGCGCTGGCATCGGGAATGGTCTTGAGGTGGATGTAGCCGCGGAAATTGTGCACTTCGCGCAACTGGCGCGCCACGGCCACGAGCTGCTCCATGGTGTAGTCGGACGACTGGATGATGCCCGAACTGAGGAACAGTCCGTCGATGTAGTTGCGCAGGTAGAAATCCTGGGTCAGCTTGACCACTTCATCGACCGCGAAACGCGCGCGCGGCACGTTCGAGCTGCGCCGGTTGATGCAGTACTGGCAGTCGTAGACACAGAAGTTGGTGAGCAGGATTTTCAGCAGCGACACGCAGCGGCCGTCCGGCGTGTAGCTGTGGCAGATGCCCATGCCGGTGGTCGCGCCCAGGCCATCCTTGCCCTCGGAACCGCGTTTGGGCGCGCCACTGCTGGCGCAAGACGCATCGTACTTCGCAGCATCCGCCAGGATTTCTAGCTTGTCGTTAAGTTCCATCGCGATCGATCGGACTGTATGGGCATACAGTATACTATCGCAGCTTCGGGCACGGGACGAATGGCAGGTTTGAGGCGGTTCAAAGGCGGGACGGATTTGCGTTCACGGAGGCAGTGTTGGACCACAACGACATCGCTGTGCAGCCAGGAACGTAAAA
>JBEVDH010000014.1:0-15324 GCA_040514115.1 Comamonas sp.
CAGCCCGCGCTGGCGCGCGTCGTGGCCTGCGCCGAGGAATGTCTGCGCCGCGCCGGCGTGGCGGCCGAGGCGCTCGATGCGATCTATCTCACGGGCGGGTCTTCGGCGCTGCGCCCGCTGCGCAGCGCGCTGCGCGCGGCGTTTCCGGACACGGCGCAGGTCGAGGGGGATCTGTTCGGGGGCGTGGCTTCGGGGTTGGCCTATACGCAGGGGTGAGGGGTCACTTGGCTTGAGGGCAGGACCTTCATCCTTCGACGCAGCCGGTCAGGCAGGCTCAGGACGAACCGGGGATCGCTGTCGTGGCTTGCGCACAGGCCCTTCATCCTTCGACAGGCTCAGGACGAACGGTTTTCATAGGCCTGTCAGCGGTGGTTAGCCTTCGTCCGCACCTTCGCGCTTGATCTGCAGTGCCGCGTCATAAAGCGCATTGCGTGGCGCGCCCGTGATTTCCGCGGCCAGGCGTACCGCGGCCTTGGTGGGGAGCTCGGCGAGCAGCAGGCGCAGCACGCGCAGGCCTTCGCCGCTGTCTTCCTGCAGCGCGACCGGGTGCAGCACGACCACGAACTCACCGCGTGAGCGCTGGGGGGAGCCGTCCAGCCAGGCCGGCAGCTGGTCCGCGGGCTGGGTCACTATTTCCTCGAACTGCTTGGTGATCTCGCGCGCCAGCGTGACGGGCCGTGCGCCGAGAACAGACAGGGCCTGGGCAAGCTCGCCGATGCGGTGCGGGGCTTCGAGCAGCACGCAGCAGCGCGCTTCCTGGCCCAGTTGCTGGACTTGGGTCGCGCGCTCGGCCTGCTTGCTGGCGAGAAAGCCGGCAAACAGGAAGCCGCTGCTGGCCTGCGATGGCGCCACCGCGCCCGCGACGCTGAGCGCCGCCGTGATGCTGCTGGCGCCGGGCAGGGGAATGGTGCGCAGGCCCGCGGCCTGCACCGCGGCAGCCAGGCGTGCGCCGGGATCGCTGACGCCGGGTGTGCCCGCGTCGCTCACATACGCCAGGCGCTGACCTTGCTGCAGGCGGGCAATTACCTGCTGTGCGGCTTCGGCTTCGTTATGCTGGTGCAGCGCCAGCAGCTGGCTACCCGGGCGTTCCAGCCCGTAGGAGCGCAGCAGGCCCTGGGTGTGGCGGGTGTCCTCGCAGGCAATGCTGTCGACGAGCTTGAGCACATGCAGCGCGCGCAGGCTGATGTCGGCAAGGTTGCCGATCGGGGTGGCGACCACATACAGGGCGCCCGGCGGGTAGTGTTGCGCCGAGGCTGCCTCGTGGGCAGCGGTCAGCGCGGAGGCAAAAGAGGCACTCAATGGGTTTCCTTAAAAATCCTGCGGCAGCGGATGCGGCGCCGGCCACCACGCGGCAGCTGGGGCAGGCCGGCGAGGACCGGGCGCTGCGCTGCCTGCAGGCGGCGGGCCTGCGTCTGGTGGAGCGCAATTATCGGACGCCCGGGCGCGGCGGTGGTGAAATTGACCTCATCATGCGTGATGCCGAGGGTACGCTGGTGTTTGTCGAGGTGCGCAGCCGTGGCCGCATGGGTTATGGCGGCGCGGGCGCCAGCATTGGTGCGCACAAGCAGGCGCGCATCGTGCGCGCGGCGCAGCACTATCTGCAGCGCTGGCCGGCGCCGCCCCCTTGCCGCTTCGATGTGGTGCTGATCGACGCCGCGCAAGTGCAGTGGCTGCGCGCGGCATTCGACAGCGCCGGGTCGCTCGGGTAACTGCGGGGCGGCAAAAGGTTAGTGGCCACGCAGGTATCATCGGGCCTCCATGCTTGAGCAACGAATCCAACAGCATTTCATCGACAGCGCCGACCTGAAGTATCAGGCCGCGCAGGCGTTGAGTCTACCCATCGCTTCCGCCGTGCAGGCGATGCTCGCCTGTGTCACCAGTGGCGGCAAGGTCCTGGCCTGCGGGTGCGGTCCTTCCGTCACCGATGCGCAGATGTTTGCCGCGCTGTGCGTGACGGGCTTCGAGCGCGACCGCCCCGAGCTGGCCGCGCTGGCGCTGAGTGCGCAGGGCGGGCTGCTGGGCAGCCTGCCGGTGTCCGGCGGCGGGGGCAATGCCCAGCACTATCTGGCGCGCCAGGTGCGTGCGCTGGGCCAGGCCGGCGATCTGCTGCTGGTGCTGTCGGTGAGCGGCAACGACCCCTGCGCGCTCGAGGCGGTGGAAGCCGCGCACGAGCGCGACATGATGGTCGTGGTGCTCAGCGGCCGCACGGGCGGCGCGTTGGCCGGGCGCGTGCGCGAGACCGATGTGCTGATCTGCGTGCCGCATGACCGCGGCGCGCGGGTGCGCGAGGTGCATGCGCTGGTGCTGCACTGCCTGTGCGACGGCGTGGATGCCCAGTTGTTAGGTGAACAGGAGATGCCTTTATGAAGATCGAGATCCGCCGAGCCGTGTGTTCGAGCCTGGCTTTTGTCGTGCTGGGTGGCGCGTTGTCGGCCTGCATTCCGCTGGTCGTGGGTGGCGGCATGGTTGCCGGCACGCTGGTGGCCGTGGACCGGCGCACGGCCGGCACCCAGGTCGAAGATGAAAGCATCGAGGTCAAGGCCGCGAACCGCGTGCGCGATACCCTGGGCGAGAAGGCGCGCATCAGCGTGACCAGCTACAACCGCCAGGTGCTGCTCACGGGTGAAGTCGGCAACGAGACGGACAAACAGACGCTGGGGCGTCTGGTGCAGTCCGTCGACAATGTGCGCGCGGTGGTCAACGAGGCCACGGTCGCGCCATTCACCGCGACGCTGAGCCAGCGCTCGAGCGATACCTTCATCACCGGCAAGGTGCGGGCGAGCCTGATGGATGCCAAGGACCTGCAGGCGTCGGCGTTCAAGGTGACGACCGAGAACAAGGTGGTCTATCTGATGGGCATCGTCACGCCGCGCGAAGCCAAGCGCGCGGCCGAGATCGCGCGCGGCGTCAATGACGTGACCAAGGTGGTGCGCGTGTTCGAAGTGGTTTCCGAGGATGATCTGGCGCGCTACCAGTCGCGGCCGGCGCCACCGGTCACGAGCGACGCCACGCCGACCGTCGCGCCCTGATCGCGCGGCGCCCTGGAAAAGCCGGCATTGCCGGCTTTTCTACTTCAGCAGGAAGTAACTCGGACTACTGAGCTCCTGAAACTGGCGTATCTATGATCAGGGGCACCGAGGAAGGGCCGCCCCGCACCGAGGGTGCCGTCCCTACGCGGGCCGCCCCCTCCACCGAAGGATGAGAGGGGGAAGCGGGGGCCCGCCCAGGGTGTTAGCCGCTCAGGGGGTGCTTCATTTCAAGCGCTTGATCAGGCTGGAGGTATCCCAGCGGTTGCCGCCCATCTCCTGCACATCGGCGTAGAACTGGTCCACCAGCGCAGTGACCGGCACGCGCGCGCCGTTGCGCCGGGCTTCGTCCAGCACCAGGCCGAGGTCCTTGCGCATCCAGTCGACGGCAAAGCCGAAATTGAACTCGTCGGCGACCATGGTCTTGCCGCGCTGGTCCATCTGCCAGCTCTGCGCCGCGCCCTTGCCGATCACCTCGAGCACCTGGTTCATGTCGAGGCCGGCCTTGCCGCCAAAGGCAATGGCTTCGGACAGGCCCTGGATCAGGCCGGCCAGGCAGATCTGGTTGACCATCTTGGCCAGCTGGCCCGCGCCGCTGTCGCCCAGCAGCGTGCAGGCGCGCGCGAAGGCCATGGCCACGGGCTGTACGGTGGCAAACGCCGTGGCATCGCCGCCGCACATCACCGTGAGCTGGCCGTTTTGCGCGCCCGCCTGGCCGCCCGAGACCGGGGCATCGATGAACTGCAGGCCCAGTGCCTGCGCCGCGGCGCTGAGCTCGCGTGCGACTTCGGCCGAGGCCGTCGTGTGGTCGACGAAGATCGCGCCCGGCGCCATGCCGGCGAGCGCGCCCTGCGGACCGAGCACGACCGAGCGCAGGTCGTCGTCATTGCCGACGCAGCAGAACACGAGTTCGGCGCCGGCGGCGGCTTCGCGCGGCGTGGGCGCCTGGCGTGGCCCGGCTGTGTCGGCATATTCGGCGCACCACTGCGCGGCCTTGGCGGGGCTGCGGTTGTAGACCGTGACGCGGTGGCCGGCGCGCGCGAGGTGGCCGGCCATGGGGTAGCCCATCACACCCAGACCCAGGAAGGCGACGGAGCGTGGCGGTACGGTAAGGCTAGACATAGAAACAATCTCCAACGGAAAGCAGCCCGGGGGCGGGCAGGGTGGGGGAGAGGCCTTCGGCCTCAGACGATCGCGAAGTGTTCGGTCCCAGAGGACAGGTCGAGGTTGCGCGCGCGCTGGCTGTTGAGCTTGATCTGCAGGCGCAGGTCGTTGACCGAGTCGGCATTGCGCAGCGCGTCTTCATAGGTGATGTGCTGCGCCTCGAACAGGTCGTACAGCGCCTGGTCGAAGGTCTGCATGCCCTGCTCGCGGCCTTTTTTCATCACTTCCTTGATCTCGGCCACCTCGCCCTTGAAGATCAGGTCGGAGATCAGCGGGGTGTTGAGCAACACCTCGATGGCCGCGATCCGGCCCTTGCCGTCTTGCTTGGCAATCAGCCGCTGCGAGACCAGGGCACGCAGGTTCAGCGACAGGTCCATCAGCAACTGCGGGCGCCGCTCCTCGGGGAAGAAGTTGACGACCCGGTCCAGTGCCTGGTTGGCGCTGTTGGCGTGCAGCGTGGCCAGGCACAGGTGGCCGGTTTCGGAGAACGCAATCGCGTGTTCCATGGTCTCGCGGTCGCGGATCTCGCCCATCAGGATCACGTCCGGAGCCTGGCGCAGCGTGTTCTTGAGCGCCGCTTCCCAGCTGTCGGTGTCGAGGCCGACCTCGCGCTGGGTGACCACGCAGTTCTTGTGCGGGTGCACGAATTCAATCGGGTCCTCGATGGTGATGATGTGGCCGAAGGAGCTCTCGTTGCGCCAGTCGACCATGGCCGCCAGCGTGGTCGACTTGCCCGAGCCGGTGGCGCCGACCAGGATGCACAGGCCGCGCTTGCTCATCGAGATTTCCTTGAGCACCTGCGGCACGCCGAGCTTGTCGATGGTCGGCACGGTCATCGGGATGGTGCGCATGACCATGCCGATGCGCCCCTGCTGTATGAAGGCATTGACGCGAAAACGCCCGATGCCCGCGGGCGAGATCGCGAAGTTGCTTTCCTTGGTGCGCTCGAAGTCGGCGATCTGCTTGTCGCTCATGATCGAGCGGGCCAGCGTGAGCGTGTGCAGCGGCGTCAGCGGCTGGGGCGACACCTTGGTGATCTTGCCGTCGACCTTGATGGCCGGGGGGAATTCGGCGGTGATGAACAGGTCGCTGCCGCTGCGGTTGACCATCAGCTGGAGCAGATCGTTGATGAATTTACTGGCCTGGTCTCGTTCCATGGAATTCTCCGGTGGCTGGGCAGTGCCGTTGCGGCCCCGCCGGATGGTTAGGGCGACTGAGGCCCCAGGCGGGTACTCACGGCCCGCAGGCGCACCGAAAGCTTGCGTGCCAGGATGGCGATCAATTGGGCGGCCAGCGCCGGATCGTGCAGCAGCATGTCGTCGAGCGCCTCGGCGCTGAGCACCGCGAGTTCGCTGTCGACAAGAGTGGTGCAGCTGGAAAAGCGCTGGCCGCTGTCGAGCAGCGACATCTCGCCGAGCAGGTCGCCCGGGCCGGTCTGCGCCAGGCGCAGCGATTCGCCCCAGGGCTGGCGGCGGTTGACGACCAGCTCGCCGCTGATCACCACCACCATGAAGTTGCCGTATTCGTCCTGGAGAATCACATCGCGCTGCGCCTTGACGGCGGCGAAGTGCAGGTAGCGCTCCATGCGCGCCATGGACTCGGGCGTGAGGGTCGACAGGTGGCGGTCATGGGCCCACAGGGCCTGCAGCTTGCGCCGCGCGGCGCGCGCCGCGAGCGGCCGCGCGCCCAGCTCGACCGCGCGCGCCTCCCATGGCACCAGCGGCCCCGCCTGGCCCTGGTGCCAGACAGTGCTGAAGAACGCGGACTCGGCTTCGAGCGGGGGCGCTTCGGTTTCCGGCGTCTGGCGCAGCCGCTGCAGGATGCGCATCATTGCGCGCTCCCTGCCATGCCGCGGGAGTCGCTGACGCGGCGGCGCCCAACGCGGCGGCGCCCGGGGCAATGGCGCCCGGCGTGGCGAAGGCGCTGGCGTGAACTCATGGCAAGGGGCTTCAACCGGGGAAGTTGTCCGGGATCTTGGCTTTGGAGCGCGCTTCGGCGGCGCTGATGACATTGCGCCGCACCAGGTCGGTGAGGTTCTGGTCCAGCGTCTGCATGCCGACGTTCTGGCTGGTCTGGATGGTCGAATACATCTGCGCGACCTTGGCCTCGCGGATCAGGTTGCGGATGGCGCTGGTGCCGAGCATGATTTCATGCGCGGCCACGCGGCCCGTGCCGTCCTTGGTCTTGCACAGCGTCTGCGAGATGACCGCCTGCAGCGACTCCGACAGCATGGCGCGCACCATTTCCTTTTCCTCGGCCGGGAAGACGTCGATGATCCGGTCGATGGTCTTGGCAGCGCTTGAAGTGTGCAGCGTGCCGAACACCAGATGGCCGGTTTCCGCGGCGGTCATTGCCAGGCGGATGGTTTCCAGGTCGCGCATTTCGCCGACCAGGATCGCATCGGGATCCTCGCGCAGCGCCGAGCGCAGCGCGGCGGCGAACGAACGCGTCATCGGCCCGACTTCGCGCTGGTTGATCAGGCACTTCTTCGAGTCGTGGACGAACTCGATCGGGTCCTCGACGGTGAGGATGTGGCCGTATTCGGTTTCATTGAGGAAGTTGACCATGGCCGCGAGCGTGGTCGACTTGCCCGAGCCCGTGGGGCCGGTGACCAGCACCAGGCCGCGCGGCTTGAGCGCGAGCTCGGCGAAGATCTTCGGCGCGTTGAGCTGCTCGAGCGTCAGGATCTTGCTGGGAATGGTGCGGAACACGGCGGCCGCGCCGCGGTACTGGTTGAAGGCATTGACGCGAAAGCGCGCCAGCCCTTCGATCTCGAACGAGAAGTCGATCTCGAGGAATTCATCGTAGACCTTGCGCTGGGCGTCGCTCATGATGTCGTAGATCATGGCGTGGACGGTCTTGTGGTCGAGCGCGTCGACGTTGATGCGCCGCACGTCGCCATGCACGCGGATCATCGGTGGCAGGCCGGCCGAAAGATGCAGGTCGGAAGCCTTGTTCTTGACGCTGAACGCCAGCAGTTGGGTGATGTCCACGAAAGGCCCTTTTGTCGTTTGGTACGCTTGGCGGTGATTATGACCATGATTGCTAACAACCTCCACCAGATCCAGGCGCGCCTGCAACAAGCCTGTGTGCTCGCCGAGCGCGCACCGGGCAGCGTGGCGCTGCTGGCCGTCTCCAAGACCTTCGGCCCCGATGCGGTGCGCGAGGCGGCCCTGCAGGGCCAGCGCGACTTTGGCGAGAACTACATCCAGGAAGCCGTCGAGAAGATCGCCATCCTGCGCGAGATGCCCTGGCCGCCGGACCAGCCGCCGCTGCGCTGGCACTGCATCGGGCCGATCCAGAGCAACAAGACGCGGCTCGTGGCCGAGCACTTCGACTGGGCGCACAGCGTCGACCGGCTGAAGATCGCGCAGCGCTTGTCCGACCAGCGCCCCGAAGGCCTGGGGCCGCTGCAGGTCTGCCTGCAGGTCAACCCCGACGGCGGCGCGACCAAGGCCGGCGTGCCGCCCGAGGAGGCGCTGGCGCTGGCCCAGGCCGTCGCGCTGCTGCCGAACCTGCAGTTGCGCGGGTTGATGGCGATTCCCGAGGAGGCGCAGGATTTCGCGGCGCAGTATGCGGTGCATCGGCGGGTGAAGCAGCTGTTCGACAGCATTGCCGCCAGCGGCGCCCCGGGGCTGGCGGCGTTCGATACGCTGTCGCTGGGCATGACGGCCGATCTGGAGGCTGCGGTGCAGGCGGGGAGCACGATGGTGCGGGTGGGGAGGGGGATTTTCGGGGGGCGGGTCAGGGCGGGCTAGGTTGTGTGGAGCACTTGAGGGCAGGCCGTTCATGGCTCGACGGGGCCGCCCAGGCAGGCTCCCCACGAACGGTTTACCAGGGCTCTGCGCCCCGCTTGAGAAAAAAGCTTTCTTCTAAGGCGTAAGCGTCAGCAGCGCGGCGCTGGACGCCGGCATTGCCAGCTCCAATTGACCCTCGCTGTCGGCTTCGAGGATTTCTCCGTAGGCGGTGCCAACCGGCCGGCCGTCGCGGCTGCCGTCGAAGGTCTGGCCGGCCAGGCGCAGCGGGTCGGAGGTCGTCAGACGCGTGACCACGGCCTGGCGCAGTCCGGCGGGCAACTGCACGGTGATCGTGCCGTGCTGGCCTGGATCGCGGTGGATCAACGCGACGCGTACCGAGCCATTGCGCGCATCGCGCACCGCCCAGACGCGGATCCGCGCGCTGCTCTCGAGCTGCGTTGCCAGCCACCGGCCCTGGGCGCCGGCAAATTGCGCGAAGAACAGCATGCCGTAATACCCGGGTTCGACGCCTTGCGTGCCCGGCAACGGGCCCTGCAGGTTCACGCCAGCTGCGCCCCACTGGGCGTAGTCCAGCAGCGTTTCCGCGGTCCCTAGCGCGGCGCTGGCATCCTGAGCCGCATCGACCGCGGCCGTGCAGCGCAGCGGGTGTCGGGGCGACTCGGCGTGCGCCAGCAGTTCCGCACGGGGGCAGTCGCCCGCGCCTGGCGCGCCCCTGCCCAGCGCAGCGCCGCCATAGTTCTCCAGGTTGCGCAGCAGCTGGCGGGTGCGGGCATCGCCCGCGCTTGCGCCCGGTGCCAGGCCCAGAAAGCCCTCGGCAATCGGGCTGCCCTCGGGCTGCCCTTCGATGCGCAGGCTGGCCAGCGGCTGGGCGGCGGGCCGCACTTCCACGGTGACGCTGGTGCTGATCGGCGCACCGCTGGGTGCGGGGCCGTCCAGCGTATACGTCGTGGTCTGGGCCGGGTGCACCAGCACGGCGCCGGGCGGGGTGGCGGTGAGGCCGCTCATGCGCAGGCTGCTGCCCACGGGCGCATCCCAGGACAGGCGCGCGCTTTGACCGGCATCGATGCGCGCGGGCTGCGCGGACAGCGCGGGGCGGGTGTAGGTCGTCGGGGCATGCTGGCAGCCGGCCAGCAGCGCGGCACCGGCCAGCGTCCAGGCCAGGGGGCGGCGCAACAGGGAAAGTGGCAGGGTAGGGGTGGTGGGCATGGTCTATTCCGGTGCTCCAGTCGCCGCGGGCAGCCGGGCGACGGCAAGTTTCACAAGGCGCAAAGTCGCCGACGGCATTTGCGCAGGCTGTCTGGCAGGGGGGCCAGCGGCTGCACCGCGGGCCGTACGAACGGGACGTACCAACGGGGCGTAGCCAGGCGGCCAGCGCCTGAAAACACCCTGCCGCGCGGCACTGCCCGTGCGGCGCGGTGGCCCATGCTAAGCTGATTTCCTTACACCCGCGTGTCCATGCGTGTACTGCACGGACGGCGGCGCAGTTCTCAACCGAACCGATTCAGGAACCCTCATGCCAGGACTTTTGCCCGAGATCGATCCCGACGGATTGCTCGAGTTCTCGGTGGTCTATACCGACCGCGCCCTCAACCATATGTCGCAGCGCTTTGTCGGCGTGATGCAGGACATCCTGGGCACGCTCAAGGAAGTCTATGCGGCCGAGAGCGCGGTGCTGGTGCCCGGCAGCGGCACCTTTGGCATGGAAGCCGTGGCGCGCCAGTTCGCCAATGGCGAGAAGGTGCTGATCGTGCGCAATGGCTGGTTCAGCTACCGCTGGACACAGATCTTCGAGGCCGGCGGTTTCGGTCTGGGGGGCGGCGCCGTGGTCTGCAAGGCGCGCAAGCAGGGCGAGGGCGCGCAGGACCCGTGGGCGCCGTGCGCGGCCGAGGTGGTGGCCGAGGCCATCCTGCACGAAAAGCCCAAGGTGGTCTTTGCGCCGCATGTCGAAACCGCCAGCGGCATCCTGCTGCCGGATGACTACCTGCGCACCATCGCCGATGCCGCGCATGCGGTCGGGGCGCTCTTCGTGCTGGACTGCGTGGCCTCGGGCGCGATGTGGGTCGACATGCGGCAGACCGGTGTCGATGTGCTGATCTCGGCGCCGCAAAAGGGCTGGAGCAGCTCGCCGTGCTGCGCGATGGTGATGCTCAGTGCCCGCGCGCGCGAAGCCATCGAGCACACGCAGAGCTCGAGCTTTGCCTGCGACCTGAAGAAGTGGATGCAGATTGCCGAGGGCTATGAAAAGGGCCAGCATGCCTACCACGCGACCCTGCCCACCGATGCGCTGGTGCGCCTGCGCGATGTGATGCTCGAGACGCGCGCCTATGGCTTCGAGGCGGTGCGGCAGGAGCAGATCGCGCTGGGCGCCAAGGTGCGCGCGTTGCTGCAGGCGCGTGGTTTCCCCAGCGTCGCGGCGCCGGGTTTCGAGGCGCCGGGCGTGGTGGTGAGCTACACCACCGACCCGGGCATCCAGAGCGGGCGCAAGTTTCTCGAGGTCGGCCTGCAGACCGCTTCAGGCGTGCCGCTGCAGTGCGATGAAGGCCCGGATTTCAAGACCTTCCGCATCGGCCTGTTCGGGCTGGAGAAGTGGCACGATGTGGATCGCACCGTAGAACATCTCCGCACGGCGCTCGATGCGCTGGGCATTCCCCCGGTTTCCAAGGAGTTTTCATGATCCGTTTGATCCCCGCCGCGCTGGCCGCGGCCGCGTTGTTCGCCACTGCTGCACAGGCCGCCGAGCCCGTCACCACCAGCAGCGGCCTGGTCTACCAGAGCCTCAAGGATGGCACGGGCGCGAGCCCTGCGGCGCGCGATACGGTGCGCGTGCATTACCGCGGCTATTTTCCCGATACGGGCAAGGAGTTCGACAGCTCGATCCAGCGCGGCCAGCCGATCGACTTCCCGCTCAATGGCGTGATTCCCTGCTGGACCGAGGGCCTGCAGAAGATGAAGGTCGGCGGCAAGGCCAAGCTGACCTGCCCGGCATCGATTGCCTACGGCAGCCGCGGCGCGGGCGGGGTGATTCCGCCCAATGCGACCTTGAATTTCGACGTCGAGCTGCTCGAGGTCAAGGGCAAGTAAGGCTCTTCAGTTATTGATGCCTGCGAAGCTTGCAGCGCATAAAACTGGCGTGACCCAGCTCAGGGGCACCGAGCAAGGGCCGCCCCGCAGCGAGGGTGCCGTCCCCCTCCACCGAAGGATGAGAGGGGGAAGCGAGGGCGGCCCATGCCGCGGAGTCGCTCAGGGGGTGATTTTTATTTCACAGCCTACGCGCTTTGCCAGGCGCTGCAAGTTGGCACGGTCCATCTGCAGCGCACGCGCCGTGGCCGCCCAGTTGCCCTGGTGCTGTGCCAGGCTGTGCTCGATGCTGCGGCGCTCGAAGGCCGCGACGGCGCTGCGCAGACCCTGCGCCGGTGCGTCATCGGCCATGGGCAATGCCGTGGCTGCGGGCGGCGCGGCGGCAGCCTGGCGGGTATCGGGCCAGAGGTCCTGCACCGTCAGCGTCAGCACGCGCAGGCGCCTGCCGTGCCGGCTCAGCGCCTTGAGCACGCCGCGGCTGATCAGGTGTTCGAGCTCGCGCACATTGCCGGGCCAGGGATGGGACAGCAGCGCCGATTGCGCCGCCGCATCGAGCCGCACCGTGCCCAGCTGCGCGCCGACGGCCTGGCCCAGGCGCGAGCGGTTCTCCTCGAGAAAATAGCCGCACAGCAGCAGGATGTCGCTGCCGCGCTCGCGCAGCGGTGGCACCACCAGCGGATAGACGCTGATCCGGTGGAAGAAATCGGCGCGCATCTGGCCTGATTGCACGGCCTCCTCGAGCGGGCGGTTGGTCGCGGCAATGACGCGCACGTCGACATGGTGCTCGCGGTCCGAGCCCAGGCGCTGGAGCTGTCCGCTTTGCAGCACGCGCAGCAGCTTGGCCTGCACCGCCAGCGACAGCTCGCCAATCTCGTCGAGAAACAGCGTGCCGCCATCGGCGCGCTCGAACTGGCCCTGGCGCTCGCCCACGGCCCCGGTGAATGCGCCGCGCACATGGCCGAACAGCTCGCTTTCCACCAGCGTGTCGGGCAGGGCCGCGCAGTTGACGCTGACCAGCGGCCGGCCCGCGCGCCGCGACTGGGCATGCACGGCCTGGGCCACGAGCTCCTTGCCGACGCCGGTCTCGCCGGTGATCAGCACATTGAGCTCGCTGGGCGCGACCAGTGCTATGTCCTTTTGCAGCTGCCGCAGCGCCGGGCTCTGGCCCAGCAGCGGGCGGCGCGCGGCGTCGGGCAGCGCCGCCTGGCGCCAGCTTTCGGCGTGCTGGCGCGCGTCGTCGGCGCTTTGCGCGAGCTGGCGCATGCGCTCGGCCGCGGCCACCGTCGCCGCCGCGAGGTTGCTGAATGCCTGCAGCGCCTGCAGGTGCGCGGGGTCGGCAAAGCGGCCGGGCGCGAGTGCATCGAGGGTCAGCAGGCCCCAGGTGCTGCCGCCCACCACCAGCGCGCAACCCATGCAATCGTGCACTTCCAGTGGCCCGGCGTGCTCGACCAGGCCGTCATAGGGATCGGGCAGCGGACTGTCGGGCGCAAAGCGCAGCGCCTGGCCATGCGCGAGCAGTGCGGCCAGCCGTGGATGCTCGGCGACGCGAAAGCGCCGGCCCAGGGTGTCGCTGCTGAGACCGTCAATGGCAATCGGCTCGAGCACCTGGCCCTGCAGGCGCAGCAGGGCCACCGCATCGCAGGGCAGCAGGCTGCGCAGCGCTTCAAGCAGACGGCGGTAGCGCTCGCGCTCGGGCAGGTCTTCGGCGAGATCGGCAACCAGGGGCACGAGGCTGCGCAGGAGGCTGTGGGTAGGTGTCATTTTGACGCTTTGCTGTGTCGAATCGACACGATTTTCTCATGGTCATATTGACACATGCAAAGCCAAGTCATTGATTCATAACGAGCTGGAGCCTGGCACGCTGCTTGCACCTGTCTGGCTAACCGGGGATGTTCCCCGACTTGCCAGGAGCCCCGCATGCTGACCGCCGAACAACGCGCCATTGTCCAATCCACCGTTCCGCTGCTGGAAGCCGGCGGCGAGGCGCTGATCACCCATTTCTATCAGCGCCTGCTGGGCGGGCACCCCGAAGTGCGGGCGCTGTTCAACAGCACCCACCAGAAAAGCGGCGCCCAGCCGCGCGCGCTGGCGTTCAGCGTGCTGATGTACGCCAAGCACATCGACCGGCTCGAGAACCTGGGCAACCTGCCGGCGCAGATCATCAACAAGCATGTCTCGCTGCAGGTGCAGCCCGAGCACTATCCGATTGTCGGCCAGTGCCTGCTGGCGTCGATCCGCGAGGTGCTGGGCGCCGAGGTGGCCACCGATGCGGTGATCGATGCCTGGGCCGCGGCCTACCAGCAGCTGGCCGACATCCTGAGCGGCGCCGAAGCCCAGGTCTACGAGCACAACGCCAGCGTGCCCGGCGGCTGGCGCGGCGCGCGCGCCTTTCGCGTGGCGCGCAAGCAGGCCGAAAGTTCGGAGATCACTTCGTTCTACCTTGAGCCGGTCGATGGCGGCGCGGTGATGGCGCATCTGTCCGGCCAGTTCATCGGGCTGCGCATTGTCGTGGAAGGCCAGGAGCAGCGGCGCAACTATTCGCTGTCGGCGCTGGCCAATGGCCGCGCGCTGCGCATCAGCGTCAAGCGCGAAGCCATGGGCGTGGTCTCGCGCCATCTGCATGACATGGTGCAGGAAGGCGATGTGCTGGACATTTTCCCGCCTTCGGGGAATTTCACGCTGGCCGAGAGCAGCAAGCCGCTGGTGCTGATCAGCGGCGGCGTCGGCATCACCCCGACGCTGCCGATGCTGGCGTCGGCGCTGGGCACCGAGCGCCCCGTGGTCTTCATCCACTGCGCGCGCACGCCCGAAGTGCAGGGCTTTCGCGCGCGGCTCGATGCGCTGGCGCTGCAGCACCCGCAGCTGCAATGCCATTACTGCTACGACGAGGCGGGCGACGCCGCGCCCAGGCGCCTCGATGCCGGGCAACTGGCCGCCTGGCTGCCCGCGTCGCGCGATGTCGAGGCGTATTTCTGCGGGCCGCAGCCTTTCATGGCCGCGGTGCAACGCGGCCTGAGCGCGTTGGGCGTGCCCGCGGCGCAGACGCATTACGAGTTCTTCGGGCCGAGCCAGGTGCTGGCTTAAACAGCGCGCGGCCCGCGTCAGCGCACGCGCGGTGGGCATGGCCCGGACCGGGCGGCGCATCCGCGCGCGGCCAGTTGCCCGGCATGGCGATGGCCGGCCCGGAACTTGTCGCCGCGCGCATGCAGGCAGACCATGCAGACTAGATATGCATGATCTCCTTGTACCCATCGAGCACGTGCGCCTGCGCCTGGGCATGCCGCCGGGAGCGTGGGCGTGAGAATCGCCGGGCCTGCGGCGTCTTTGCCCGCGCTGCCCGCTGCGCCCGCACGCCAGTCCAACGCCGGTGCTGCCGGTGCTGCTGAGGCCGCCAGTGCCCGCTTCCGCCGCCTGGCAGGGCCTGCGACGCGCACACTGACCACCGCGCAGCTCATCAATGAGCAGCAGGAATTGGAAGCCACGCTCGCGGCCGAGATGGCCGCGGCCGGCGCGCATTGGCAAGCCGGTGCGCGCCAGGCGTTTGCGGCGCGCGCGGCGGCCACGGTCAACGATGTGATCAGCGACTGCATGTACTCCGTGCACAGCGAGATGATCGCCAGCCCCGACCACACCGTGCGCCGCGAAAGCTTCGAGACTGCGGCCGCGCTGGCGCGCGCGCAGATCGAGCGGCACCAGCAGGTGGCGCTGTCGCTGGAGCCGATGCGCGACGCGGTGCCGCGGGTGCAGATGCTGGAATCGGGCCGGATCCTGCTGCTGCGCCCCGCGCCCGCGATCGAGAATCTGGTGCTCAGCGGCGGCGGCGCCAAGGGCATGGCCAACGCGCCGGCGCTGCGCGCGCTCGAGAACCTCGGGCTGCTGGAGCAGGTCAAGAAGGTGGTGGGCAGCTCGGTTGGCGCGATGACGGCGGTTTTGCTCGCCTGCGGCATGTCGGCAAAGCGGTTCCAGCGCCTGCTCAACGGCTCGGACATGCTGTCGATGCTGCGCAGCCCCGAGGATTTCGCCCGCCTGTACCCGCAGGTGAAGTTCGGCGGCGTGGGCTTTGCCGGAGGCACGCTGGTGCAGACGCTGGACCGGCTGGGGGCCGAGGCGGTGGCGCGCTATCTCCGGGAGCATTGGGTGGAGCTGGGCCGCCAGCCCGCCTGGACCGAGCGCACGGCGCTCGAGCACCAGCGCCTGGCGCAGCTGCGCGCGCCCGATTTCTCGCAGCCGCGCAGCACGCAGATGCTGACCTTTGGAGATCTGCATCTGTTGCATCAGCTGGCGCCGCAGAATTTCAA
>JBEVDH010000033.1:0-4676 GCA_040514115.1 Comamonas sp.
CCCAAGCCCTGTCCTCTACCCCAGCTTTGCCTTGAAGAACGCCACCGTCCGCTCCCACGCCAGCTTCGCCGCCGCCGCGTCATAGCGCGGTGTCGTGTCGTTGTGGAACCCGTGCTGCGTGCCCGGATAGTGGTGCACCTCGTACTTCACGCCGGCCGCCCTGAGCGCAGCTTCGTAAGCGGGCCAGGCGGCATTGATGCGTTCATCGACCGCGGCCAGATGCACCAGCAGCGGGGCTTTCACTTGCGCGGCCTGAGCGGGATCGGGCGAGTTGCCGTAGAACGGCACCGCGGCGCGCAACTCCGGCAACTGCGTGGCCAGCCAGTGCGACATGCCGCCGCCATAGCAAAAGCCCACCACACCCAACTTGCCGTCGCCATCGGCGCGCAGGCGCAGCCACTGCGCGGCGGCCAGGAAGTCCTCGCGTGTCTTGGCTTGGTCGAGCTTGGCAAAGGCTTCGCGGGCCTTGTCTTCGTCGCCGGGATAACCGCCCAGTGGCGTGAGCGCATCGGGCGCAAACGCCATGAAGCCTTCAAGCGCCAGGCGCCGCGTGACGTCTTCGATATGCGGGTTGAGGCCGCGGTTCTCATGCACCACCAGCACCATCGGAAGGCGCGCCGCACCGGCCGCAGCCGGGCGCGCCAGATAGCCGTTGAGGGTGCCGTAGCCCGCGGGGGAAGACAGCGACACGCGCTGCGTCTTTAGCCGGCTGTCATCGGCAGGAACCTGCTGGCCGGCAGCGAAATTCGGGCTCAGTGCGGCCAGCAGCCCTGCAGCCGTCACGCCAGCCTTGGCATAGCGTTGCGCCTGCCCCAGGAAACTGCGCCGGTCCATCGCGCCATGCACATAGGCGTCAAAGAGAATCAGCAGTTCCTGGTCGAAATCCGCGGCGGTCAAGCGAGGGGTCATGGCAGCTCCTGAAAAACGGGTGGAAGTTCCAACCCCGCATTAGACAGGCAAGCGCCGCCATGCGCCACCGCTTCAGCCGCGGATGCGCGCTCAGGGGCGCGCCAGGCGCCAGGCATTGCCGACGCCGTCGCCGGTCGTGTCGCCCGGCTTGCCATCCTTGACCCAGTAGTAGAGCGGACGCCCCTTGTAGGCCCATTGGCTCGCGCCATCGTCGCGCGTGATCACGCTCCAGTCGCCAATCGCCTGCGCGCCCGGCGGCGCCATCAGCGGCGGCCAGTTGGTGGCGCAGCCGCCATTGCACACGCTCTTGCCGCTGCCGATGGGGTCGCGGTCAAAGACATAGAGCGTCATCTGGTTGGGGCCGACCAGCATGCCGTTCATGGTCGTGGCCGGAGAGCCCTGCGCCATGGACGTCGCGCTGGCAGCAGGCGTCTGCGCCGTGGCGGCGCCACTGGAGGGCGCCGTATTGCAGGCGGTCAGCGCCACCGAAACCAGAAAAGCCATAGAAGCCATACGCAGCATGGAGTACTCCTTGAGGTTGGAAAGCGGAAAGAAGGCGCGGATCCATCGACCCATGCGCCCGCGGAAGTCGCCCGCAAAGTATCTGCCCTTTTGCGTTGCGCGTTGTAACCAATTTTGCCTGCCCGTGGTCGGACAGCCTCACCACAGCGGGCGCCGGCGCAGCATGGCCTGGAACTTCTCATGCACCACAAGGCCGGTATTGAGGCGCATCCAGGGGCTGGTGATACCCGGATCGACGCTGAAGATGCGCCCGGGCGCGACGGTGATCTGCTCGGCCGTCAGGTACTCCGACAGCGCCAGCGAGTCATCGAGCCCGTCGAAGCGCACCCACATGTAGAGGCTCTGTGCGGGATCGCAAAAGAAGCGCGCGCCCGCATCGGACAGCAGTTCGCGCGACTGCCGCGTGGCCTGGGCCACATGCGCGTTGAGCGCCGCGATGTGCCGGGCGTAGGTGCGCTCGCGCAGCACGGCGTCGACCGTGCGCTCCGCGTATTCCGAGCTGCTGACATGCACGATGGACTTGAGATCGGCCAGCTCCGATGCCATGTCGGCGCTGCAGGCGATGAAGCCCACGCGCAGCGCGGCCGACAGCGACTTGGAAAAGGAGCCGATGTAGATCGTGCGCTGCAGCTGGTCAAGCGCCGACAGGCGGGTCTGCGCATGCGGCTTGAGATCGGCCAGCGGGTCCATCTCGACCAGCAGCAGGTTGTATTTCTCGGCCAGGTCCAGCAGGCGCCGGGCCTTGTCGGCGCTGATGTCCGAGCCCGTCGGGTTGTGCCCCACGGACTGCACGAAAAACAGCCGCGGACGCTTGCGGATCAGCACCTGTTCGAGCACCTCGAGATCGGGCCCGTCGGCCTGGCGCGGAATACCGGCGATCTCCGCGCCATGCACCTTGAGCTTGCCAAACAGGAAGTAGTAGCCAGGATCGTCGACCAGCACCGTCCCTCCCGGCGGAATCAGATAGCGCAGCACCAGGTCCATCGCCTGATTGGCGCCATGGGTCATCAGGATCTGCCGCGGATCGGTCTCGATGCCCAGGCCGCCGAGCTTGCGTACCAGCTGCTGGCGCAGCGGCAGGTAGCCGTAGCGGTTGCCGTAGCTGAACAGCGCGCCGAGCCCGCCGCGCGCCACCTTGTGGTGCACCCGGTCCAGCCTTGCGCCCGCCAACCACTCGGCCGGGGGCATGCCGTCGGCGGCGCGTATCGCCTGCGGGTTGTCCTTGAGCTGCTCGCGGATCAGCCACACCAGGTCCTTGGCACGGCCCAGCGCGTGCTCGGGCGTGTCGGTGTCGGGCGGCGCGGCGATGTCCTTGACATAGAAACCCGCGCCGCGGCGCGGCTCCACGAGCCCGCGCGCGACCAGCAGTTCAAACGCGGCAATTACCGTGTTCTTGCCATAGGCGCGCTGGCGCGTGATCTCGCGCAGCGAGGGCAGCTTCTCGCCCACCTTGTAGGCGCCCTGGAGGATTTCGCGCTCCAGGGACTGCGCGAGGATCTTGAAACCGGCAAGCGTTGTGGGCATGGATCTGTTCTCGTTAACTGTACCTGCTGCAAAGGGTACAGCACGCCTAAAGTAACCAGCAGTCCCGCCGTGCCGGACATACCCTGACTTCCACTTCGAACTGCCTGCCAATGAACTCCATGACCTGTGACTCCCGCCTGCCGAACATGCGCTCCATGACGCCGCAGGAACGCCTGAACCGCGTTGCCGACGCCTGCGGGCTCGAAGCCGGTGACCGCCAACTGCTGGCCCAGGCCGGCGCCCTGCCGCTCGATGTGGCCGACGGCATGATCGAGAACGTCATCGGCACCTTCGAGCTGCCGCTGGGCATTGCCAGCAACTTTCGCGTCAACGGCAAGGATGTGCTGGTGCCGATGGCCGTGGAGGAGCCTTCGGTCATTGCCGCCGCGTCGTTCATGGCGAAGCTGGCGCGCGAAAGCGGCGGCTTCTTCACCTCCTCGACCACGCCGCTGATGCGCGCGCAGATCCAGATCGTCGGCATGACCGACCCCTACGGCGTGCGCCAGCGCGTGCTGCAGCACAAGGCCGAGATCATCGCGCGCGCCAACGCCAAGGACACGGTGCTGATCGGCATGGGCGGGGGCTGCAAGGATGTCGAGGTGCATGTGTTCGACAGCACGCCGCGCGGCCCGATGGTGGTCGCGCACCTGATCGTCGATGTGCGCGATGCAATGGGCGCCAACACCGTCAACAGCATGGCCGAAGCGGTGTCGCCGTTCATCGAGCAGATCACCTCGGCCACGGTGCGCCTGCGCATCCTGTCGAACCTTGCCGACCTGCGCCTGGCGCGCGCGCGCGTGACGCTCTCGCCCGAGACGCTGGCCACGGCGCAGTACAGCGGCGAGGAAGTCATCGAAGGCGTGCTCGATGCCTATACCTTTGCCAAGATCGACCCCTACCGCGCGGCCACGCACAACAAGGGCATCATGAACGGCATCGACCCGGTGATCGTCGCGACCGGCAATGACTGGCGCGCGGTCGAAGCCGGCGCCCATGCCTACGCCGCGCAGTCGGGCCGCTATACCTCGCTCACGCGCTGGGAAAAGAACGCGCAGGGCCATCTGGTGGGCAGCATCGAGCTGCCGATGCCCGTGGGCCTGGTGGGCGGCGCCACCAAGACCCACCCCCTGGCGCGCTGGGCGCTGCGCGTGATGCAGGTGCAAAGCGCCCAGGAGCTCGGCGAGATCGCCGCGGCCGTGGGCCTGGCGCAGAACCTGGGCGCGCTGCGCGCGCTGTCGACCGAAGGCATCCAGCGCGGTCACATGGCGCTGCATGCGCGCAACATCGCGCTGCTCGCGGGTGCCAGCGGCGCCGATATCCAGCGCATCGCGGCGCAGATGGCGCAGGAGAAAGAGGTCAGTGTGGATCGGGCGAAGGCGTTGCTGGGGGCCGGGGCTTGAGCCCACGATAAGGATCCATGGGCACGCCAGGGCCTCACTGTTGCGAAGGCCCTCCGTGCTTCGACAGGCTCAGCACGAACGGGGAAAATCGTTCGTCCTGAGCTTGACGAAGGATGGACGGCCTGCTCCCGAGTCAGGGCACTCTTCGCCCAGGGGTCCGAGGCGGACAGTCGACTGTCCGCGTAACCATCACCGCCGCTTCTTCAGCCCCCGCAAATCCACCATCCCCTGCACCCCCCGCGGATCCACCCCGCGCGCGAAGATCGCATGCTTCTGGATCTTCTGCGTGCCCGTCGTGGGAATCTGCGGCGTGAACCAGAT
>JBEVDH010000034.1:0-12601 GCA_040514115.1 Comamonas sp.
GCGGTGGCCCGGGCGCAGCAGCGCCGGGTGCAGGCCGTGGCCGCGATGGCGCGGATCTTTCACGCGCCCGGCTGCCTGCTGGTGCTGCCCACGGTGCCCACGGCGGCCCCCGCGCGCAGCGATAGCCCGGCGCGCGTCGATGGCGTGCGCCAGCGCTCGCAGCAGCTGCTGTGCATTGCCGGGCTGGCCGGCCTGCCGCAGGTGACGCTGCCCTGGACGCGCATCGATGGCGCGCCCGTGGGCCTTTCCTTGATCGGCGCGCGCGGCGATGACGAGCGCGTGCTGGCCGCCGCACTGGCGCTGGGCCAAACCCTGGAGACCAACCCATGACACAACCCACGAGAGGGCGCCGCGGCATGGCCGTGGCCCCGCACGCGCTGGCTTCGCAATCGGCGCTGGCCGTGCTGCGCGAGGGCGGCAATGCGGTCGAGGCCATGGTCGCGGCCGCGGCCACCATTGCCGTGGCCTACCCGCACATGAACGGCATTGGCGGCGACAGTTTCTGGCTCATCGGTCTGCCTGGCGGCGCCGGCACCGAGGTCATCGGCATCGATGCCTGCGGGGCCAGCGCAGCGAGTGCCGATATCGCCCAGTACGCGGGCCAGCGCGCGATTGCCTTTCGCGGCCCCGGCGCGGCGCTCACCGTGGCCGGCACCCTGTCGGGATGGGCCCAGGCGCTCGAGATCAGCCGCACCCGCCTGGCCGGCCGCATGCCGCTGACGCGCCTGCTGGCCGATGCCATCGACGGCGCGGCCTACGGCGTGCCCGTGACGCGCAGCCAGCAGCGCAATACCGAGTCAAAGCGCGCGGAACTGGCGGGCGTGAGCGGCTTTGCCGAGGCCTTCATGCCCGGCGGCGCCGTGCCAGCGGCGGGCAGCTTGTTTCGCCAGCCGCGCCTGGCCGCCACCTTCGAGCAGCTCGCGCGCGCCGGCCTGGACGACTTCTATCGCGGTGATCTCGCGCGCAGCCTGGCGCGGGATCTGGCGCAGGCCGGCAGCGTGCTGACGCTGGGCGATCTGCAATGCCACCAGGCGCTGCTGCGCACGCCGCTGCAGCTCGCGCACCGCGCCGGCACGGTCTACAACATGCCGCCGCCGACGCAGGGGCTGGTGTCGCTGATCATCCTGGGTCTGATGGACCGCCTCGGCGTCGAGCGCTTCGACCACCTCGGCGCCGACTATGTGCATGCGGCCGCGGAGTCCGTGAAACAGGCCTTTGCCGTGCGCGACCGCTGCATCACCGATCCGGCCTGCATGACCGTCGACCCCGCCAGCTTTCTCACCCCGCAGGCACTGGACGACATGGCCGCGCGCATCGACATGGGCCGCGCCGCGCCCTGGGGGCAGGGGAAAGGGCCGGCGGACACCATCTGGATGGGGGTGATCGACGGCCAGGGCAATGCGGTGTCGATGATCCAGAGCATCTACCACGAGTTCGGCTCGGGCATCGTGCTGGCCGAGAGCGGCGTGAACTGGCAAAACCGCGGCGCGTCGTTCTCGCTCGACCCGGCGCATATCAACGTGCTGGCGCCGGGCAAGAAACCGTTCCACACGCTGAACCCGGCGCTGGCGCTGCTCCATGACGGGCGCAGCATGGTCTACGGCAACATGGGCGGCGACGGCCAGCCGCAGACCCAGTCGGCGGTGTTCACGCGCACGGTGGTGCACGGCATGGACCCGCAGGCCGCGATCGAGGCGCCGCGCTGGCTGCTGGGCCGGACCTGGGGCCAGAGCAGCGACACGCTCAAGCTCGAAGGCCGCTTTCCCGCGCAGACCGTGCGCGCGCTGACCGAGCGCGGCCATCCCGTGGAGGTACTTGCCGACTTCGACGAAACCTTTGGCCATGCGGGCTGCATCGTGCGCGAAGCCTCGGGCAGCCTCAGCGGCGGGTTCGATCCGCGCTCCGACGGCGGCGTTGCCGCGTTCTAGGACCCACTCCATGCGAGAAAACACTTCCATGCCGACCCCTGTATCTGTCGATCCCGCGCGCTGGGCCGACCCGTTTGCGCGCGCCTGCTGGCGCGATGTCGTCACGCGCGCCCAGGCATTGCCGGAACTCGCGCCGCAGGTGCTGCTGCACGCGGGCCCGCCGCTGGCCGGCCCCGCGCCGGCCCCGATCCGCCAGGCGGCCGTCCAGGCGCTGCTGTTCGAAGGGCTCGCGCCCGACGTGGCAACGGCCGAGAGGCTGCTGAGCACGGGCGCGGTGCAGCTCGCGCCGGCGCAGGACCATGGCCTGGTCACCCCGCTGGCGCAGGTGGTGTCGGCCTCGATGCCGCTGGCCGTGGTAGGCGACGGCAGCCGCTGCGCCTGGGCGCCGCTGATCGAGGGCCCCGCGCCGGCGCTGCGCTTTGGCACCACCGATGCCGGTGCGCTGCAGCGGCTGCGTGCCATTGCCGCGCTCGGGCAGCGGTTGGCGCCCCTGCTGCGCGCGAGCCCCCTGCCGCTGCGGCCCGTGGTGGAGCAGGCGCTCAAGGACGGCGACGAATGCCATGCGCGCACCGGCGCGGCCCACCAGGCGCTGCTCGCGCGCCTGCCCCAGCTGTCCCCGCAGGAGCAGGCACAGCTGGCCGCGAGCCCGGGCTTTGTATTGACCATCCTGATGGCCGCGGCCGCCTGGCGCCTGCGCGCCGACGACGCGCCCATTGCGGCCGTTGGCGGCAACGGCCAGACCTTCGGTCTGCGGCTGCGCGGCGCGCGCGACTGGCGGGTGCTGCCCGCAGCACCGCCGCTGGGCACGCGTTTTCCCGGCCACGAGCACACGCCCGCCCTGGGCGCGATCGGCGACAGCGCGGTGCTCGATTTCTGCGGGCTCGGCGGCCAGGCGCTCGCCGCGGCGCCGGCGCTGTGCGAGGAATGGCGCGCGACGCTGCCGCGCGACGCGGCCACGCGCCGCGCCCAGGTGACCGATCCGGCCACCGGCCTGGTCGATCCCGCGCGCGTGCGCCGCAGCGGGCTGGCGCCGCTGGTCAACCTGGCCATTCTCGGCGCCGACGGCGCGGCGCAGCTGATGGGGCGCGGCTGGTACGCGCCCGACACCGCCTTGTTTGAAATCCCCGCCGCAGGCGCTGCGCGCTGATGTCCCCGGCGTTGCCTGTTCCCCGTTTCCTCCACGAAAGCTTTTCATGATTCTGATGCCTTCCCTTCGCTTGTCCAAGACCGCGCTGCTGGCCGCGGCCTGCCTGATCGGCAGCGCCCATGCGCAGGAGCCGACGAAGATCCGCTTTGCGCTGGACTGGGTGCTGCAGGGCCCGCAGGCGCCGTTCATCGTGCCGCACGCCAACGGCTGCTACCAGAAGGCCGGGCTGAACGTCACGACAGACCGCGGCTTTGGCTCGGGCGACACGGTCATCAAGGTCGGCACCGGCAATTACGAGGTGGGCTTTGCCGACATCAACGCGATGATCGAATACAACGCCAAGCAGAAGAACCCCGAGGACCAGCTGATCTCCTTCTTCATGGTCTATGACGCCGCCGCGCTGTCGATCATCACGCGCAAGGACACCGGCATCCGCAAGCCCGCCGACCTGGTGGGCAAGACCATTGCCGCGCCCCCGGGCGATGCCTCGCGCCGCCTGTTCCCGGCGCTGGCGCAGGCCAACGGCCTGGACCCGAATGCGGTGAAGTGGATCAACGTGGCGCCCGAAATGCGCGAGACCATGCTCGCGCGCAAGAGCGCCGATGCCATCAGCGGCGCCTCGTTCACCGGCTACATGGGCGCGCAGGCGGTGGGCATTCCCGCCAGCGATATCGTCGTCTTGCGCTTCCCCGAGTACGGCACCTCGCTCTACGGCAGCGCGCTGGTCGTCAAGCGCAGCTACGCGCAAAAGAACGGCGCCGCGCTCAAGGCGCTGACGCGCTGCGTTGTCGAAGGCATCCAGAGCAGCATCAAGGACCCGGTCGGGGCGATCGCGGTACTGCACCAGCGCGACCCGCTGCTCAATCGCCAGGTCGAGCAGCAGCGCCTGCAGCTGTCCCTCGACTGGTCGATCGTCACGCCCTGGGTGCGCGAGCATGGCTTCGGGCAGATCGACCCGGTGCGCCTGGAGAAATCGCTCAAGGAAGTCGCGCTGGCCTTCAACATTCCCGTGCCGCAGGCCGCCCAGGTCTACACCGCCGAATACCTGCCGCCCGCGGCCCAGCGCAAGGTGCCCTGAGCATGACCTACGAGATCAATCTGCCGGAGGTGGTCGAGGAAGTGACGCAGGCCTTTGCGCGCTACGAGCAGGCGCTGGTGCACAACCTGGTCGATGAGCTGGACCTGCTGTTCTGGCACAGCCCGCACACCATGCGCTATGGCGCGGGGGAGAACCTCTATGGCTACGCCGAGATCCAGGCGTTTCGCGCCGCGCGCCCGGGCGCCGGGCTGGCGCGCACCGTCACCCGCTCGCAGCTGACGACCTTTGGCCGCGACTTCGCCACCACCCATCTGGAATTTTCCCGCGCGGGCAGCGACCGGGTGGGGCGCCAGACCCAGACCTGGCTGCGCCGGCCCGAGGGCTGGCGCGTGGTCAGCGCCCATGTGAGCCTGATGCAGTAGGCCGGGCGCGCGGGGCGCTGCGCGCGCCGCATGCCGCTGCGGCTCATGCCGCTGCGGCTCAGGCCGACAGTGGCGCTTCCTGCATGGCCTCGATCTGCTCGTGCAGCATGGCGGTCTGCCCGCGCCAGTAGTCGGGGCTGCCGAACCAGGGGAAGTTGATCGCGAAGATCGGGTCTTCCCAGCGGCGCGCGAGCCAGGCGCTGTAGTGGATCAGCCGCAGCGTGCGCAGCGGCTCGATCAGCACCAGCTCGCGCCGGTCGAAGGCGCGGAACTGCTCATAGCCGTCGAGCAGCGCGCCGAGCTGCTGCGTGCGCTGGCGCCGGTCGCCCGACAGCAGCATCCACAGGTCCTGCACCGCCGGGCCCATGCGCGCGTCGTCCAGGTCGACAAAGTGCGGGCCGCCCGTGCCCTTGGCTTCGTCGACGGGAGTCCAGAGAATATTGCCCGGGTGGCAGTCGCCATGCAGGCGGATGCTCGTGGCTTCTTCGAGGCCGAACAGCGCCATCTCGCCCTTGGAGCTCGCGCGCTGCGCGATCAGCGCCAGCGCCTGCTCGCACGCGGTGCGCCAGGCGGTCTGGGCTTCGAGCGGGATGATCTGCTGCGCCAGCAGCCAGTCGTAGCAATCGTAGCCAAAGCATTGCAGATCGAGCGGCGGCCGCGTGACGAAGCGCTCGGCCGCGCCCACGGTGTGAATGCGCGCGAGATAGCGGCCGATCCATTCAAGCACCTCGAAATCGTCGAGCTCGGGCTGGCGCCCGCCGCGCCAGGGGCTGACCGAGAACGTGAAGCCGGCATGCTCATGCAGCGTCGCGCCCTGCAGCGTCAGCGGCGCGACGACCGGGATCTCGGCGGCCTCGAGCTGTGTCGCAAACGCCTGCTCCTCGTCGAGCTGCGCGCGGCTCCAGCGGCCCGGGCGGTAGAACTTGGCGACCACGCGTTCGCCGTCTTCCAGAAACACCTGGTAGACCCGGTTCTCGTAGGAACCCAGCGCCGTCAGACGCCCATCCCCATAGAGGCCGACGGCGGCCAGCGCGTCCAGGACGACGTCGGGCGTGAGCTGTTCATAGGGGTGGGCGCTGGTCGCGCCGGGAGAGGAGGGCATGTGCATAGCCTGCTATTGTCCTCCCGATGGCGGCGTGGCGTCAGTCGTCGCCCACCTGGCCGCACAGGCTGCGCGCGGCCTGCAGCACGGCGGGCACGAAGCGCGCCTGGTAGCGGTGCACGGGGCAGGTCAGTGTGACGGCCGCGGCCACGCTGCCGTCGGCGCGCAGCACCGGCGCGGACACGCCCGCGACTTCGGCCAGGCGGTCGCCCACCGCGGTGTAGAAACCATCGGCACGAATGCGCGCATAGAGATGGCGGTCGGGCCCGGGCGCCTTGCCCAGCACCGGGTCGAAGGCCGTGAGCACGCGCCCGCCGGTGCCGCGGTCCATCGGCAGCAGGTCGCCGGCACGGATATGGTCGCGCACCGGGTGCGGGGAGTCGACGCGGTAGAGGCACACGCGCGTGGCGCCGCGGCGCACATGGTAGGCCGCGCTTTCGCCGGTTTCGGCCACCAGCGCGCGCAGCGCCGGCAACACCACGCGGTCCAGCGAAAACGAGGCCTGGTAGACGGCATGCAGGCGCGCGGCCTGCGGGCCGATCGCGTAGCGCCCGTCGTCCAGGCGCTGCACCCATTGCGCATGTTCGAGCGAAGCCAGCAGCCGCAGCACCGTGCTCTTGTACAGGCGCGTGCGCTCGGCGAGTTCGGCCAGGCCCAGCGCCGCGTCGCCGGGCTGGAAGGCGGCCAGCAGGCTCAGCGCCCGGTCCACGGCCGCGACCCCGCCGGCCGCGGCTTTTAGGTCGGCAACGGATTCGGTAGCGGCTTTGCGAGGCATGGGGGGATTCTCGCATTGGCTTGACAGCGCGGGGCAGCTCGCGCCAAGATTCTATTTTAGAGAATATCGTTCTATCCTACGGAATAAGCGGCGCCTACCCATGTCTTCAGATCAATCCCTTGCTTTCCCCGACGTGCTGATCAGCGAGGTCGGCCCGCGCGACGGCCTGCAGTCGGTGAAGTCCACGATGGCGACGGCTGACAAGTGCCGCTGGATCGACGCGCTGGTCGCGGCCGGCGTGCGCGAGATCGAGGTGGCTTCCTTTGTTCCTCCGTCGCTGCTGCCGCAGATGGCGGACGCCGCCGAGGTCGTGCGCCATGCGCTGCGCCACCCGGGCGTCACCGTCATGGCGCTGGTGCCCAACCGGCGCGGCGCCGAGAATGCGCTCAAGGCCGGCGTGCACAAGCTGACCATGCCGGTGTCGGCCAGCACGGCGCATTCGCTGGCCAATGTGCGCAAGACGCCACTCGAGATGGTCGAGGAAGTGCGCGCCATCGCCCGCCTGCGCGACGAGATCGCACCGGGCGTCAAGCTCGAAGCCGGCATATCGACGGCCTTTGGCTGCACGCTGCAGGGCGAGGTCGCCGAGGACGATGTGATCCGCCTGGCCGCGCACTGCATAGAAGCCGGCGCCGACGAGTCGGGCCTGTCGGACACCGTGGGCTATGCCAACCCGGCGCAGGTGCGCCGCCTGTTCAGGCGCCTGCGCGCGGAAATCGGCGCGCATGCCGGCGCCGCCCACATGCACAACACGCGCGGGCTCGGCCTGGCCAACTGCCTGGCGGCCTGGGACGAGGGCGTGCGCACCTTCGACAGCTCGCTCGGGGGCCTCGGCGGCTGCCCCTATGCGCCCGGCGCATCGGGCAACGTCGTGACCGAGGACCTGGTGTTCATGTTCGAGGCCATGGGCATTCGCACCGGCATCGATCTGGAGCGCCTGTTTGCCGCGCGCGCGCCGCTCATCGCCGGCCTGCCCGGCGAGCCGGTCTACGGCATGACCCCCGAAGCCGGCCTGCCCAAGGGCTTTGCCCAGGCACGCTGATCGGCCCCTGCGCGCCTGGCCCGCGGCGCCGCCGCGGGCACTACCCATTGATACGGATTTCCCATGAACGCAACCCCCACCCCGCCGGCCCTGCCGAACTTGCCCTATGCCGGCATCCGGGTCATTGAATTCACCCACATGGTGATGGGCCCCACCTGCGGCATGCTGCTCGCCGACCTGGGCGCCGAAGTCATCAAGATCGAGCCGCCGGGCGGCGACACCACGCGCAATCTGCGCGGGTCGGGCGCGGGTTTTTTCCCGATGTTCAACCGCAACAAGAAAAGCGTGGTGCTCGACCTCAAGACCCCCGAGGGCCAGGAGGCCGCGCGCCGCCTCATCGACAGCGCCGACATCGTCAGCGAGAACTTCAAGGCCGGCGTCATGGACAAGCTGGGCCTGGGCTATGACGCCTTGAAGGAGCGCAATCCGCGGCTGATCTACGTGAGCCACAAGGGCTTCCTGCCCGGCCCCTACGAGCACCGCACGGCGCTCGATGAAGTCGTGCAGATGATGGGCGGCCTCGCCTATATGACCGGCCGGCCCGGCGACCCGCTGCGCGCGGGCACCAGCGTCAACGACATCATGGGCGGCATGTTCGGCGCGATCGGTGCGATGGCGGCGCTCGCCCAGCGCGAGCAGACCGGCAAGGGCACGCAGGTGCAGTCGGCGCTGTTCGAGAACAACGTGTTTCTCGTCGGCCAGCACATGCTGCAGGCGGCGATCACCGGCCGCAGCGTCGCGCCCATGCCCGCGCGCGTCTCGGCCTGGGCCATCTACGACGTGTTCACGGTGCAGGGGGGCGAGCAGATCTTCCTGGCCGTGGTCAGCGACAAGCAGTGGGAGATCTTCTGCCGTGCGTTCGAGCTGACGGCGTTGCAGGCCGATCCACGCCTGGCCACCAACAACGGCCGCGTCGAGGCGCGCGACTGGCTCATGCCCGAGCTGCGCGCGCTGCTCGCCGGCCACTCGGCCGCCGCGCTCTCGGCGATCTTCGAGGCCGAGGGCCTGCCGTTTGCGCCGATCACCAAGCCGGAAGACCTGCTGCAGGACCCGCATCTGCTGGCCACCGGCGGCCTGGCGCCGATTTCGCTCGGCGACGGCCGCGAAACCCTGGTGCCGCTGCTGCCCTTCACGCTTGACGGCGCGCGCCCGGGCGTGCGGCTGCAGCCGCCCCAGGCCGGCGAACACACTGCCGAGCTGCTGCGCGCGGCCGGCTACAGCGATGCGGAAATCGCCGCGCTGCAACCCTGATTCAAAACCCGAAGGAGACAGAAAAATGACACAGATCACCCGCCGCCAACTCGTTGCCACCGCGCTGCTGAGCGCCATGCTGCCCGCCTGGGCGCAGCCCGCCGGCTACCCCGACGGCCGCCCGATCAAGCTGGTCGTGCCCTATACCCCGGGTGGCGGCACCGACACCGTTGCACGCTTCATTGCCGCGCGCATCTCGGCCGAAACGCGCTGGAGCATGATCGTGGAAAACCGCCCCGGCGCGGCCGGCAACATCGGCATGGACATCGTGGCCAAGGCCAAGCCCGATGGCTTGATGGTCGGCCTGGGCCAGACCGCGAACCTGGCCATCAACCCGGCGCTGATGCCGCGCATGCCCTTCGATGCCGAAAAGGACCTGGTGCCGGTGGCGCTGGTGGCGTCGCAGCCGGTGGTGCTGGTCGTGCGCGCGGACTCGCCCTGGAAGTCGCTGGGCGAGGCGATCAAGGCCGCGCAGGCCAAGCCCGGCGAGTTCAAGCAGGCGTTGGCCGGCAACGGCACCGTGGGCCATCTGGCCGGCGAGATGCTGGCCAACCGCGCGCAGTTCAAGGTGCTCAACGTGCCCTACAAGGGTGCGGGGCCGGCCGTCAACGATCTGCTCGGCGGCAGCACGGACTTCATGTTTGCCACGCCGCAGTCGGTGCTGGAGATGCTCAAGGGCAAGCGCCTGCGCGCGCTGGCCGTGACTTCGGCGAAGCGCCTGCCGGTGCTGCCCGACGTGCCCACCGTCGCCGAGTCCGGCTATGCCGGTTTCGAGGCCGTGGACTGGAAGGTGCTCGTGGCCCCGGCAGGCACGCCGGCGACCATCGTGCAGGCGCTCAATGCCGCCAACGAGAAGGTGCTGTCCAAGCCCGAAACCATTGCGCTGCTGGCCACCGAAGGCAGCACGGCGCTGGGCGGCTCGGCGGCCAAGGCGCGGCAGTACATCCAGGCGGAGCAGCGCAAGTGGGCGCGCCTGATCAAGGACGCGAACATCACGCTGGAATGAGCGGCCGCTGAAGGGCCGTCACAGGCTCAGTACTGGTAAACGCCGCGGCCGGTCTTGCGGCCCAGGCGGCCGGCGGCGACCATTTCCTTGAGCAGCTGGCTGGGGCGGTACTTGCTGTCGCCGAACTGCTCGAGGTAGACCTCCATCACCGCCAGGCACACGTCCAGGCCGATCATGTCGGCCAGCGCCAGCGGGCCGATCGGCTGGTTGCAGCCAAGCTTCATGCCGGCGTCGATGTCTTCCGCCGTGGCCAGGCCTTCGGCGAGCACGAAGAAGGCTTCGTTGATCATCGGCACCAGGATGCGGTTGACGACGAAGCCGGGCGCGTTCTTGACGGTGATCGGGCTCTTGCCCAGGCGCACGGACAGTTCCTTGACGGCGTCGTGCGTCGCGTCGCTGGTCTGCAGGCCGCGGATGATCTCCACCAGCGCCATCATCGGCACGGGGTTGAAGAAGTGCATGCCGATGAAGCGCTCGGGGCGGCTGGTGATCGCGGCGAGCTGCGTGATCGAGATCGACGAGGTGTTCGAGGCCAGGATTGCTTCGGGCGCGAGCAGCGCGTCGATCTGCTGCAGGATCTTGATCTTCAGCGCGTGGTTCTCGGTCGCGGCCTCGATCACGATCTGCGCGGCCGTCAGGTCTTCATAGCGCGTCGAGGTCTTGATGCGCGCCAGGGCCGCGGCCTTGTCGGCTTCGCTGATCTTTTCCTTCTTGATCAGGCGGTCGAGGCTGCCCGACACCGTGGCCAGGCCCTTTTGCACCGCTGCGTCCGAGATATCGACGAGCACCACGTCAATGCCCGCCACCGCGCAGGCCTGCGCGATGCCGTTGCCCATGGTGCCCGCGCCGATGATCCCGACAGTTTGAATCGCCATTTGGAAAGTCTCCACAAAGTAGGTTGAACCGGCGTGATGGTAGCGGCAATCGGCGCCGCGGCCCAGAGGCGCAGCGCCGGCGATTGCCCCGCAGGCGCCCCAGGTAAACCCCCTGATGGCTGTGCAAATGCACGAGAATCACGCCAGCCGCCGGAACCTGCGCGCAGGGCCGGCACCGCATGTCCTTGCTTCTATCGGAACGATTGCCCATGACCACCCTCGGAACGCCGCTCGCCCCCCACGCCACCAAAGTCATGCTGCTGGGCAGCGGAGAGCTGGGCAAGGAGGTGCTGATCGCGCTGCAGCGCCTGGGCGTCGAGACCATTGCCGTCGACCGCTACGAGAACGCGCCGGGCCATCAGGTGGCGCACCGCGCCCACACCATCGCGATGAGCGACCCGGCCCAGCTCAAGGCGCTGATCGAGCAGGAGCGCCCCGGCTGGGTGGTGCCCGAGATCGAGGCCATCGCCACGCCCATGCTCGAGGAACTCGAAGCCGCGGGGGTGGTGCGCGTGGTGCCCACGGCCCGCGCCGCGCGCCTGACGATGGACCGCGAAGGCATCCGCCGCCTCGCGGCCGAAACGCTGGGCGTGCCGACCAGCCCCTACCGCTTTTGCGATTCGCTCGCACAGCTGCAGGCCGCGATCGACGGCCATGACGGCCAGGCCGCGATTGGCTACCCCTGCGTGGTCAAGCCGGTGATGAGCAGCTCGGGCAAGGGCCAGAGCAAGATCGACGGCCCGCAGGATGTGTCCGAAGCCTGGGACACGGCGATGGCCGGCGGGCGCGTCAACCACGGCAGGGTCATCGTCGAAGGCTTCATCGACTTCGAGTACGAGATCACGCTGCTGACGGTGCGCGCGCGCGGCACTGACGGCCATGTGCACACGCATTTCTGCGCGCCCATCGGCCACCTGCAAAAGAACGGCGACTACATCGAGAGCTGGCAGCCCCAGCCGATGTCCCCCGCGGCGCTAGAGCGCGCGCAGGCCATCGCGCTGGCCGTCACGCACGACCTCGGCATGGACAGTCGCGGCCAGCCCGCGGGCCTGGGCCTGTATGGCGTGGAACTGTTCGTGCGCGGCGAGGAAGTCTGGTTCAGCGAGGTCAGCCCACGCCCGCACGACACCGGCCTGGTCACGCTGACCACGCAGTGGCAAAGCGAGTTCGAACTCCACGCGCGCGCCATCCTCGGCCTGCCCGTCGACACCGCGCTGCGCAACGCCGGCGCCAGCGCCGTGATCTATGGCGGCGCCGAAGGCCAGGACATGGTGTTCGACGGCGTGGAACAAGCCCTGGCCGTGCCCGGCACCGACCTGCGTCTGTTCGGCAAGCCCGAGAGCTTCGCCAAGCGCCGCATGGGCGTGGCGCTGGCACGCCACGACGACATCGCGCTGGCGCGCGAGCGCGCCAGGCTGGCCGCCAGCAAGGTCAAGCCGCGGCTGGCTTGAGAGGTGGAAACTACAAGGGCGCGCCCTGGAGTGGTTTCGTGCTGAGTAGCCCGTCATCCTTCGACAGGCTCAGGACGAACGGATACCCCCCACCGTTCGCCCCGAGCCTGTCGAAGGACGTTTTAAGGCACCGCGCGCTCTGGAAAACCCAAAGAAGCTATCTTGGTCCCCGGTTCCCGGTTGCCCGCCCATCTGGCTGCGCCTGCCGCGCACAGGGCCCGGGCTGGCAGGTGTGCCGAAGGACACACCTGCTTCGTAAACTGACTCGCCGCGGTTGTCCGAGCGAAGCGCCGAAGGCGCGTAGCGAGTTCCGCGGTGCAGCCCGGGACCGAGCACGGCAGGTTGCCCGGAGCGAAGCGCAGGGTCGCAGACAGCTGGGCCGCACTTCTTTTGCTTCCTTTTCTTGTGCGAGCAAGAAAAGGAAGTCGGTCGCCGGGCCGAGACCCGGCCTCTGCCCGCTGCAATGGCATGCAGCAACTACCGTAGTTGATGCTTCTCAAGCGTGCAGCGCTTGCCTTCCCCGATGATCCAAATGCAAGAAGCACCCCGCCGCATGGTCATCA
>JBEVDH010000078.1:0-6083 GCA_040514115.1 Comamonas sp.
TGGAGCTGGCCGACATCGAGCTGCGCCGCCACAACGTGCGGCTCAGCCACTACATCGCGGCGCGCCTGCCGCCGGTGATGGTCGACCCCATCCTGATCGAGCAGGTACTGATCAACCTGATGAAAAACGGCGCCGAGTCGATTGCGCAGGCCAGGCGGCCCACCGCGCGTCGCAGCGTCGAACTGCGCGTGGTGCCCAAATCGATTGACGAACAGAACGTGATCGAGTTTTCGGTGCTCGATTCGGGCAAGGGGATGTCGCCCGAGGTCATGAGCCGGCTCTATGAGGCCTTTTATTCGACCAAGGCGGAAGGCATGGGCATAGGCCTGAAGCTGTGCCGCAGCATCGTCGAGTCGCACCAGGGCAGGATGCAGGCGGAGAACCTCTACAATGGCGACGAAGTGGTAGGTTGCCGGTTCACCTTCTGGATCCCCGTGACGCCCCTGCTTTCACCAGCCCTGGCTGCCACAGAAACGCCGTCCCCGCCGGCCGGCGTTCACTGACAAGCTGTTTGATCCCGTCTACGCAAAGGGTTTGGCATGAGCTTGATTCCAAAAAAAGGCACCGTGTATGTCGTCGACGATGACGAAGGCGTGCGTGACTCGCTGCAGTGGCTGCTGGAAGGCAAGGACTACCGGGTGCGTTGTTATGACTCCGCCGAAACCTTTCTGAGCCGCTACGACGCGCGCGAGGTGGCCTGCCTGATCGTGGACATCCGCATGGGTGGCATGACCGGGCTGGAACTGCAGGACCGCCTGATCGAGCGCAAGTCGCCGCTGCCGATCGTGTTCATCACGGGCCATGGCGACGTGCCGATGGCCGTGAACACCATGAAGAAGGGTGCGCTGGACTTCATCCAGAAGCCGTTCAACGAGGAAGAGCTCCTGAGCCTGGTCGAGCGCATGCTGGACCACGCCCGCGACGCCTTTGCCGGCCACCAGCAGGCCGCCAGCCGCGACGCGCTGCTGTCCAAGCTCACCAGCCGCGAAGCGCAGGTGCTCGAGCGCATCGTCGCCGGCCGCCTGAACAAGCAGATTGCCGACGACCTGGGCATCAGCATCAAGACGGTGGAGGCGCACCGCGCCAACATCATGGAAAAGCTCAACGCGAATACCGTGGCCGATCTTTTGAAGATTGCCCTGGGACAAAACCAACCCACCGGCAAGGTCCCCGCTTAAAAATGCGACACCCCCTGAGCGACTTCGTCGCTTCCCCCTCTCAACCTACGGTGAAGGGAAACAGGGGACGGCCCTTCCACGGTGCCCCTGAGATGGGACACGCCAGTTGCGAGCGTGCGGGCACACTGGCTTGATTGATCGCAGACCCTGTTTAAAATTACGGCAGGTCCACGGCTGCTAGTGCCCGCAAGGCGCTAGCAGCATTTTTTATTGAGATTTCAGACATGACAGCCCAACTCATCGACGGCAACGCCCTCTCCCGCCAACTGCGCTCGGAAGTCGCAACCCGCGCCACGGCGCTCAAGGCGCGCGGCGTCACTGCCGGCCTCGCCGTGGTGCTGGTGGGCGACAACCCGGCCAGCCAGGTCTACGTGCGCAACAAGGTCAAGGCTTGCGAGGAAGCGGGCCTGCATTCGGTGCTCGAGAAGTACGACGCGGACATGACCGAGGCGCAACTGCTGGCACGCGTCGAGGCGCTCAACAACGATCCGAGCATCCACGGCATCCTGGTGCAGCTGCCGCTGCCCGCGCACATCGACGACCACAAGGTCATCGAAGCGATCTCGCCGCTCAAGGATGTCGACGGCTTCCACGTTGCCAGCGCCGGCGCGCTGATGGTCGGCGAAGTCGGCTTCAAGGCCTGCACGCCCTATGGCTGCATGAAGATGCTGGAGTCGATCGGCATGAAGGACCTGCGCGGCAAGCACGCCGTGGTCATCGGCCGCTCGAATATCGTTGGCAAGCCCATGGCCATGATGCTGCTGCAGGCCAATGCCACCGTGACCGTCTGCCACAGTGGCACGGCCGACCTCGCAGCGATGACGCGCCAGGCCGATGTGGTCGTTGCCGCCGTCGGCAAGCGCGACGTGCTGACGGCCGACATGGTCAAGCCCGGCGCGGTGGTGATCGATGTCGGCATGAACCGCAATGACGAAGGCAAGCTTTGCGGCGACGTGGACTTCGCTGGCGTCAAGGAAGTCGCCGGCTACATTACCCCTGTGCCCGGCGGCGTGGGGCCGATGACGATTACGATGCTTTTGGTCAACACCATGGAGGCTGCTGAACGCTCGGCAGCTTGATTTACGGCCAAACAACGCCTTGCAGATGCGGCACTTCGACCCTTCGACCCTTCGACATGCTCAGGGCTCGGTGCGAACGGTGATTCGTTCGTCCTGGTGCTGAGCCTGCCGAAGAATCGCACGATGAACGGGCACTCTCGAACCATTGGCCTTTACTCTCCGCTTGAAAACATCACTCTCGTCGCCAAATAAACACGCATGAGCAATCCCCTTCTCGACAAAACCGACCTGCCCCTGTTCGACCGCATCCAGCCCGAGCATGTACAGCCCGCGATCAGCCAATTGATGGAGCAGGCCAGCCAGGCGCTGGAGACGGTGACCGCGGCGGACTTCCCCGCGCGGTGGGAAGCAATTGCCGGCGTGCTTGACGTGGCGACCGAGAAGTTCTCCAGCGCCTGGAGCGCGGTGAGCCATCTCAACAGCGTGGCCGACACGCCCGAGATGCGTGCGGCGTACAACGAGATGCTGCCCGTGGTCACCGAGTTCTGGACGCGCCTGGGCGCCGACGAGCGGCTCTATGCCAAATACAAGGCCATCGACCCGGCCGTGCTCAACGCCGAGCAGCGCCGCGCCTGGGACAACGCCATTCGCAACTTCGTGCTTTCGGGCGCCGAGCTGCAGGGCGAAGCCAAGGCGCGCTTTGCGCAGATCCAGGAACGCTCGGCCGAGCTGAGCCAGAAGTTCAGCGAAAACGCGCTCGATGCCACCGATGCGTTTGCCTACTACGCCACGCTCGACGAGCTCGATGGCGTGCCCGGCGATGTGCAGCAGGCCGCGCGCGCCGCGGCCGAGGCCGAAGGCCAGGCCGGCTACAAGCTCACGCTGAAGATGCCCTGCTACCTGCCCGTCATGCAGTTCGCGCGCCGCAGCGCGCTGCGCGAGACGCTCTACAAGGCTTATGTGACCCGCGCCTCCGACCAGGCCACGGGCGAGGTCGCGAAGTTCGACAACAGCGCCAACATCCGCGAGATCCTGGCGCTGCGCCTGGAGGAAGCGCAGCTGCTGGGCTACACGAACTTTGCCGAACTGTCGCTGGTCACGAAGATGGCCAAGTCGCCCGCCGAAGTCATCACCTTCCTGCGCGACCTCGCGCGCCGCGCGCGCCCCTATGCCGAAAAAGACGTCGCCGACCTGCGCGCCTTCGCCGCCCAGGAACTGGGCCTGGCCGACCCCCAGCCCTGGGACTGGAGCTACGTGGCCGAAAAGCTCAAGGAAGCGCGCTATGCCTTCAGCGAGCAGGAGGTCAAGCAATACTTCCCGGCGCCCAAGGTGCTCGCCGGCCTGTTCAAGATCGTCGAAGACCTGTTCGAAGTCAGCATCCGCCGCGATGTCGCACCGGTGTGGAACCCCGGCGTGGAGTTCTACCGCATCGAGCGCGCCAGCGCCCAGGGCGCGCAACTGGTCGGTCAGTTCTACCTCGACCAGCCCGCGCGCAAGGGCAAGCGCGGCGGCGCCTGGATGGATGACGTGCGCGCGCGCTGGCTGCGCCCCGACACCCACCAGCTGCAGACGCCCGTCGCGCACCTGGTCTGCAATTTCGCGGACGGTGTGGACGGCAAGCCCGCGCTGCTCACGCACGACGACGTGATCACGCTGTTCCATGAGACCGGCCATGGCCTGCACCATCTGCTGACCCAGGTCAACGAACGCGATGTCTCGGGCATCAGCGGTGTGGAGTGGGATGCGGTCGAGCTGCCCAGCCAGTTCATGGAGAACTTCTGCTGGGAGTGGAATGTGCTCGAGCACATGACCGCCCATGTCGATACCGGCGAGCCGCTGCCGCGCGCGCTGTTCGACAAGCTGCTGGCGGCCAAGAACTTCCAAAGCGGCATGGGCACGCTGCGCCAGATCGAGTTCTCGCTGTTCGACATGCTGCTGCACACCGTGATCCCGCCGGTCGAGGACATCATGCCGCTGCTGGCCCAGGTGCGTGCCGAGGTCGCGGTGCTGCCCGCGCCGCCCTACAGCCGCACGGCCCACACCTTCAGCCATATCTTTGCCGGCGGCTATGCCGCGGGCTACTACAGCTACAAGTGGGCCGAGGTGCTCAGCGCCGATGCCTATGCGGCCTTCGAGGAAACCGCATTGCCCGATGGCAGCAACGCACCCGAGACGGGGCGACGTTACCGTGCGGCGATTCTCGAAGCCGGTGGCAGCCGCTCGGCCATGGACTCGTTCAAGGCCTTCCGAGGCCGCGAGCCTTCGCTGGACGCGCTGCTGCGCCACCAGGGCATGGCCGAGCCCGAAGCCGCCTGAAGCGTGTGCGGGTGGCGCATGCCATCCGCGCCGCCTGCCGCCCTCTTTGCCTGCCAGGATCTGCGATGCACTCTCTGCCCTCTTGCTATCGTCCCATGCTGCTGGCAACTGCCGGCCTGGCTTTGGCGGCCTGCCTGGTGCAGGGGGCCGCGGCCCAGATGATCTACCGCAGCGTCGGCCCCGATGGGCGCCAGACCTTTTCCGACCGCGAGCTCGGCAGCGCGCGTGCCGCTGTGTCCGTCGCGGACGCGCGTACGTCCACGCCCGCCGATACCCTGCCCTATGGGCTGCGTGAAGTACAAGCACGCTTTCCGGTGACGCTCTACACCGCGGGCAACTGCAGCCCCTGCGCCAGCGCACGTGCGCTGCTGACACTGCGCGGCATTCCGTTTACCGAGCTCACGGTGCAGACCCCCGCGGATGGGCAGGCCCTGCGCGCGCTCAGCGGCCAGGACGTGCTGCCCTTTGCCACCATCGGCCAGCAGCATGTCAGCGGGTTTTCGGCCGACGAATGGCGCCAGTACCTCGACGCCGCTGGCTATCCGCAGACTTCGGTCCTGCCCTCAAACTACCGCCCGCCAGCGCCGCGTGCGCTGGCACCCCTCACGCCTGCGGCCGCGGCCCCCGCCGCCCAGGCGCCGGCCAATGCGGGCCGCGGCGCGCCGACGCCGCCGCCCGCCAGCAATCGCGTGAGCCCGACCAATCCGGCGGGACTGAGCTTCTAACGCGGTGCGAACCGCGGCAGTTGCTGGAGCTGGTCCGCGCGCAGGCCCTGCCGGTCCATGACGCGCGCAATCAAAAAGTCCCGCCAGCGCTGCTCGAAGGCATCCACGGTTTCCAGATAGCGCACATGGCTTGCGACATCGGTGCCCGCCAGGCGCTCGCCGAGCAACACCAGCGCCAGCCCGGGCGAGAGCCACGACCCCTGGGCAACGATATCTGCCTGATCGATGCGCGCTTGCGCAAAATCCACGGCCCAGGACTCCAGCGCAAGATCCTGGTCCAGCACGCGCGGCAGGAAGCTCGCGGGCCAGACCGCCGGCAGCTGCGCCGCGATGGTCGGATTCGCGTCGTACCACGCCTGGGCCAGTTCCTGTTCGTTGTCCTCGCTCTCGTGCTGCGCCGCACGGATCGCAACGATGGACTCGAGGCGTGAGGGCATCGGCGCCGCTTTTTGCGCCGCGAGCACCAGAGCCGCCGGCAAAGCAAAGGTCAGCGCCAGCCACAGGGCCAAGGCCGCCAGCATGCTCGCGGCCCAGGAGATCGGTGCCCAGGACAGCAAACCGCCCAGAATCACCCACACCGCACAGAAAGCGCCCAGCGCCGCAGCCCATGGCACCAGCACTGCCACGCTCGCGCCAGGATCGAACAGCAGCGCCGGCAGCGACCCGATGAGGGCAACGTTCCACAGAGCCAACAGCCGCCAGCCCAGCGCGGCCAGCAGTACAGGCCACAGACCATGGCGCGACTGCACGCGCACCAGACCCAGGCGGCCCTGCTCGCGCTCCTCCTGCAGCAGCCCGGCGCACAGCACCAGCGCGACCAGCGGCAGCAGCAGCGCCAGCATGGC
>JBEVDH010000232.1:0-6794 GCA_040514115.1 Comamonas sp.
CGACCTATCCGACGGATACGACCAATCCTACGGACACCACCAATCCAACGGATACGACCAATCCTACGGACACGACCAATCCAACGGACACCACCAATCCGACGGATACGACCAATCCAACGGACACCACCAATCCAACGGATACGACCAATCCAACGGATACGACCAATCCAACGGACACGACTAATCCAACGGACACCACCAATCCAACGGATACGACTAATCCAACGGACACCACCAATCCAACGGATACGACCAACCCAACGGACACCACCAATCCAACGGATACGACCAATCCAACGGATACGACCAACCCCACCGATACGACCGATCCAACGGATACGACCAACCCCACCGATACGACCGATCCAACGGATACGACGACCCCGACCGACACCACCGATCCCACGGACACCACCAATCCCACCGATGTACCGGATGGCGGTGACGGGTTGATCACCACCGTGCAGGAAGTGGTCGACAACCTGTTGCTGGGTACCGTGGCAGAGCCGCTGGTTGATCTGGTCAATGCGCTGGTGGATCCCGATGGCAGCTCCCTGGCCGCGGTCACTGGCCTGCTGGAAAACCTCACCAACACCGAAGGCGGCCTGGGCGCGCTGACGCAACTGGTGGATGGATTGGTCAACACCCAGGACGCAGGCCTCGAGCCGCTGATTTCCACGCTCAATGAGCTGGTCACCGGCCTGGCCCAGACATCCGGCAGCGGCGGTGTGCAGGATCTCGTCAACAACGTCGTTGGCGGCCTGCTGGGCGCGGGCGGTCTGGGCGGGCTGCTCGGTGGTCTGCTCAATGGCGGCAGCGGCGGGGGCGGCAACGCGGGCGACGGCCTGGTCACCTCGACACAAAACGTGGTCGACAACCTTGCCGGTGGCACAGTGGCCGCACCGGTGGCCGACCTGCTCAACGCGCTGACGCACCCTGACGACGGCACGCTGGCAGCCGTCACAGACGCGCTCGAAAGCCTCACCGGCGTCGATGGCGGCCCGCTGGGCGTGCTGACCGAGCTGGTGGACGAACTGGCCACCATCCCCGGCGAAGGGCTCGAGCCCCTGATCGATACGCTCAATGGCCTGATCAGCGAGCTGGCGGGTGCCGGCGACGGTGGCGGCACGCTGCAGGATGCAGTGCAAAACCTGCTGGGCGAGGATGGGACGCTGGGCGGCCTGCTGGCCGAAGGCGGAGCGCTGGCAGGGGTCGGCAATCTGCTGGGCAACCTGGCTGGCGGCGCAGGCGGCGGATCGGGCAGCGAAGGCCCGGGACTCATCACTTCGACGCAGCAGGTCGTGGACAACCTGCTGGGCGGTACGGTGGCCGCGCCCGTGGCCGATCTGCTCAATGCGCTGACGCACCCTGACGATGGCACGCTTTCGCAGGTCACCAACGCGCTTGAAAGCCTGACCGGTGTGGACGGTGGCCCGCTGGGAGTGCTGACGGAGCTGGTCGATGAACTGGCAACGATTCCCGGTGCCGGGCTCGAGCCCCTGATCGACACGCTCAACGGCCTGGTGGGCGAGCTCGCCGACGGCAGCGGCGCGGGCACGCTGCAGGATGTGGTGGAAACCCTGCTGGGCGAGGATGGTGTGCTGGGCGGCCTGCTCGGCGCGGGCGGCGCGCTGGCGGGTGTCGGCAGCCTGCTCGGGAACCTGAGCGGCGGCCAGGGCGGCGGCTCGGGCAGCGAAGGCAGCGGCCTCATCACCTCGGCGCAGGATGTGGTGGATAACCTGCTTGGCGGCACGGTCGCCGCGCCGGTGACCAGCCTGCTCGATGCGCTGATCGACCCGAACGACAGCACCTTGTCCCAGGTCACCGGCGCGCTCGAGGACCTGACCGGTACCGAGGGCGGCCCGCTGGGCGTGCTGACGGAACTGGTGGACGGCCTGACGCAGGTCTCCGGCGAGGGGCTGGAACCGGTGATCGGCGTGCTGAACGACCTGATTGCCGGCCTCTCCGACAACGGCGCGGGCACCGGGCTGGAGGGCATCGTGCAGGGCGTGCTGGGCGACAACGGACTGCTGGGCGGATTGCTCGGCGGTGAAGGGGGCTTGCTCTCCGGCGTGACCGGTGACGAAGGCGTGCTGGGTGGCCTGCTGGGCGGTGAAGGCGGTCTGCTCTCCGGTGTGACCGGCGATGAAGGCCTGCTGGGCGGCCTGCTGGGCGGCGAAGGCGGATTGCTCTCCGGCGTGACCGGCAACGAGGGTGTACTCGGTGGCCTGCTGGGCAACGAGGGCGGCTTGCTGTCCGGCGTGACCGGCCCTCAGGGACTGGTGGGTGGCCTGTTGGGTCAAGGTGCCGGCACCGGTGGTCTGCTCGGCGGTGGCGGCCTGCTCGGCGGCCTGTTGGGCAACAGCACGGCGCAGGTGACGGGCAGCGTCGAGACGGCCGGGCAGTCCATTGCCGTGGCCATCAGCAGCCAGACCGAGGGAGCCGGCGATGCGGTTTCCATCCTGGCCCAGCCGCTGCAGCACAACCTGTTCGCCTGACGCTCCCCCGTGGCGGATGACGCCACGCCCTCACCATGCCGCGGCTGTGGGCCGCGGCATGGGCATACAAGGATTGCCATGTTCAAGCATCACCAGACCTACGCCACCCTGCTGCTGGCCTGCGGCCTTGCGGCCTGCACCAGCGCGTCGACCAGCAGCTCGCAGCGCAGCGAGCAGCACTATGCGTTTGGCAAGCCGCCTGCGTCCGTGCCCGTGCCGGTGCCCGCCAGCGACAACTCGCGCGTTGTCGCGGTGGTGGCGCAGCCTCAGCAAGGCCGCAAGGGGCCCGAGAATGCGGCCCATATCGTCTACTTCGATTTCGATTCGTACACCGTCAGCGCTGCCGACCGGCCGGTACTGGAAGGCCACGCGCGCTGGCTGCGCAGCAACCCGCAGCAGTCGCTGGCGCTGCAGGGCCACACCGATGCGCGCGGCAGCATCGAATACAACCTCGCGCTGGGGCAAAAGCGCGCGCAGGCCGTGCGTTCGGGCTTGCAATTGCTGGGCGTGGAGCCGCAGAGGATCGACGCCGTGAGCTATGGCAAGGAGCAGTTGGCCGACCCCGGCAACAGCGAAGCCGCGCACCAGCGCAACCGCCGGGTCGAATTCGAGTACCGATAGCCCCCATCCGGCAGCCTCGACCGCCTGATTGCTAGGAACGCCTTGATCCGCAACCCTTCTTTCATTGCCGGACCGGCCCTGCAACCGCAGGAGCCCATGGTCCCTCTATCGCTGCAGTTGAGCTCCAGTCTGGAGCACCTCAAGCAACGCATCACGCCGCTTCCGGAGCCGTACTCCTGCTACGTGCTGTTTCTCACCGTGACCGCGCAAGGCGCGCAGGAATGCGTTTTCTTCGTGCGCCGCGCCACGCTGGAAGCCGCATGGCGCGAAGGCACGACCCGCGTGCGCCAGTGGGCCTGGATGCGCCAGCTCAGCGCGGTGGAGCTGCGCATCGACTGGCCCACCGAGATCGTGGCGATCGGCAACCGCATTCCGCCGCTGTGCCAATGGGGGCCCGCCTCGACCTGGGCGCTGGCCGACGATGGCCTGGAGCATGCCGAGTTTCTGCCGCCCTTGGCGCTGCCCGGTGCCGGCGCGGGCGGCCTTGAAGCGTGGCTCCGATCGTGCGCGGCAGTCGCGACCTTCCCGGCGCTTGCCGAGATGAACCTGCTGCTGCGCCTGCAGGGCCTGCAGGTGGACAGCAACGGGGTACAGGCCGAGCTTGCGGGACCCCTGCCCCGACCATTCGCACTGCATGCCTCGGGCCAATGCAGCGCGTCACAGTGCCAGGGCGACAGTTGCCATGACGAGCCCTGCGACCGGCTTTGCGTGACCTATGCGCTGCTGCTGGCGCGGCACCATGCCGCGCACACCGATACCGCGCCGGCCGGTTTGATCCGGGCGCTGGAACTGGCATTTGCCTGCCTCGAGAGAAATCTCAGCAGCCTGCGCGCGCATTCCGACGCCCACTATATTGAAACGGCCATGTGCCTGCTGATATTCACCCGCTACCTCTCGGGCCGAGAAATGGACGAGGCATTTGTCGGCCTGCTCGATCAGGTGGATCGTCTGGCGTGGGCACTCGATGCCCTTAATCCCACCATGGCGCCAGAAGGAAATATTTGAATTGCCAGCAAATGATTACTTTTACTTACAAAAGTATATTTAAAATTACATTATCGCTTCTTGACAAAAATCAGGACATTCCGGCTTGTGCGTTTAACGCCTTGCGGAAATTATTCTCCCTGGCTGACGGGGGAATGGCAGGGTTTTCCATTACGAGGTCCCGCCTATCTCTGAATGGGAATACCCGCATCGCCACCAAATGGCTATGCATCCGTCACTGCTGTACCGGAGGAGCCAGCTGGCATGGCGCTGTGCGAATGGTGCATGGCCGCAGCTGCCCGCCCCTGTCCACCTGCTCCAGTGATACAAATCACTTTCTGGAGGTACCACACACCGAAGAAACACGAAAAAACGCTTCCAATCGCGCCGAATTCTTACAATAAAAAAGAACAAATTCGTTCCACTGGGCCTGTGCGCCCCACGAAGCTACCTGCCTTAGAGCGACTGACACGACCCAGCAAATCTCAGATTTGCGGTGGAGACCAGGCGCGGCCGGCTAGGCGCGGCCGGCTAGGCGCGGCCGGCCAGGCGTGTTGCCGCAGACAGTGCGAGTAGCACGGCAAGGCAACACAGCGACGTCTCAAGGGTCGTGTCAGCCGCTCTTATCACTGCCGCAGATCTCACGTCCACTACCAAGGGGACAAACGAAAGTCATCTCCCGGTGTCCAAGGCAATGCCAGCCATCGCCATTGCTAATAACAAATAATAATTGCTTGAGATTGATTTAATCTATTGATAATGATTCTCATTTGCAATGTAAAACCGAGAAAAAAGATGGATTGAGAAAACAACTGATTACTGAATTACACTGATAGGAACACTGATTAACATCAAACAGTCATCTTCTTAGACGCTTGAATTGTTGAACAAATCAGTGGAATCTATCACCGGGAAATTAAATAGCATCCAGATTCAGTTAACCCTTGCTTATAGCCAGATAAAGACCTGCGCCATTCACCTTTAGAGACTGCCTGCCTCCCATGCTTGAATACCTGTTACCTCGCCGCTTGCTGAATGCCGCCGTGCAAGATGCATTGAACGGCAACCAATCAGGATATGGCATGGCCATCAGGGATTCATTTGATCACTGTGCGCGCCATCTGCGCCGCGCGGCCTGGCTTTCATTACCCATCAGCCTGCTGGGACTGCTGCCGTCGATTTTCATTCTGCAGGTCTATAACCGCGTGATTTCCCGCGGCGGCATAGCGACGCTCACCGCCATGGTGGCCGGGGTGCTGTGCTTTCTGGGACTGGAGCTGTGGCTGCGCCGCCGGCGCGCCCATGCACTGCGTGAAGCCGGTGCCACCATCGACCGTGAAGTCTCGCAGTCTCTGATGCACTGCATGTTGCGCCATCCCCTGCTCACGCTCGAGGGACGCCCGGCCAGCCAGTGGCTGCAGCTGTTTCGCGATGTGGGAGCCATGCGCTCGTGCGTATCGGGCGGCCTGGCGGCCTGCGTGCTCGACCTGCCGATGGCGTTGATTGCCCTGGTTGTCATCGGCATCATTGCCTGGCCGGTGCTGCCCGTGATCCTGGTGGCGATGCTGATCCTGGGCGTGCTCGCCTGGTGGTGGGCCGACGAAGTGCGCAGCGCGCGCGTCGAGGAAATCGAGCAGGCGCGGCAGCTGGACCGTGGAACGGCCGAAATCTGCAACGCACGCTCGACGCTCAAGGTGCTGGGCTTTGACACGGCGGCCCGGCAGTCCTGGCAATCGGGCTATGACCGCTGGCTCGGCGAGAGCTTTCGCAAGAACGGCGATATCGAAAATGCGCGCGAAACCAGCCATGTGCTGCTGACTTTCTTTTCCGTCGCGGTGATCACCGTGGGCGCGATTGCCATCAACGCCCAGTGGATGAGCATCGGCAGCCTGATGGCCGTCAACCTGCTGTCGGGCAAGGCGCTGGGGCCGATTGCCCAGCTGGCAAGCAACTGGCGCTCGCTGGCACGCGCCAACGAAGCGACGGCGCGGCTGCAGGCAGTGATGCGCGAGCCGCTCGAGCCTGCCGCGCAGAGTACCGAGCCACCGCGCCCGCGCGGCGGTTTCCGGCTTGACGGCGTGAGCTTTCATTACCCTTCGGGCCATGTCGCGCTGGACCAGGTCTCGCTGCAGATCGGCCCCGGCGGCATCCACGCGATCCTGGGGCGCAACGGCGCGGGCAAGTCGACGCTGGCCAAGCTGCTGGCCGGACTCTACCAGCCGACGCAGGGCAGCCTGTTCATCGACGAATACGATATGGCGCAGTTCTCGCGCGGCGACCTCGGGCGCTGGGTGGGCTGCCTGCCCCAGCAGTCCTACTGGTTCAGCGGTCCGATCATCGACACGCTGCGCATGTGCAGCCCGGAGGCCGACAGCCACCGCATCTTCATTGCCTGCCGGCTTTCGGGCGCGCATGATTTCATCAGCCGGCTGCCCAATGGCTACGATACGGTGCTCGGCGAAGGCGGCGCGGGCCTGTCCGCGGGCGAGCTGCGCAAGCTCGGCCTGGCCCAGCTGTTCCTGCGCAATCCCTCGGTGCTGATTCTCGACGAGCCGAGCAACGACCTGGACTTCGAAAGCGAAACCGCGCTGCTGCATACGCTGCGCCAGATCTCGCTCAAGCACACGGTGGTGGTCGTGACCCATTCGCTGCGCGTGGCATCGCTGGCGCAGCATGTCTACCATGTGC
>JBEVDH010000234.1:0-13824 GCA_040514115.1 Comamonas sp.
AGCCGCTGCTCCTGCAGTTGTTGCTCCGGTAGCCGCTGCTCCGGCAGTCGCCGCTCCGGCAGTCGTTGCTCCAGCAGTCGCTGCTCCTGCATGTGTTGAGCCGGCAGCCGTTGCTCCAGCAGCCGTTGCTCCAGCAGTCGCTGCTCCTGCAGCCGTTGCGCCGGTAGTCATTGCTCCAGCAGCCGCTGCTCCAGCAGCCGCTGCTCCGGCAGCCGTGGCGCCGGCAGTCGTTGCTCCAGCAGCCGCTGCTCCAGCAGCCGTTGCGCCGGTAGCCGTTGCTCCAGCAGCCGTGGCGCCGGCAGTCGTTGCTCCAGCAGCCGTTGCGCCGGTAGTCGTCGCTCCAGCAGTCGCTGCTCCAGCAGTTGTTGCTCCTTCAGCCGTTACTCCTGCAGCCGTTGCTCTAGCACCCGAGGCTCCCGCGGCTGTTGCACCGGCAGCCGCTGCTCCAGCAGCCGCTGCTTCGACAGCCGATGCTTCGACAGCCGATGCTCCATCAACCGATGCTCCAGCAACCGATGCTCCAGCAACCGATGCTCCAGCAATTGATGCTCCTGAAGCCGTTGCCCCAGGTTTGTATAGCGCAGAAGTTCCTCTGGTCTCGGCGCTGCCGGCGCAATTGCGCCAGGCCGACATGGCTGTGCTGGGCAGCAGGCACCAGCGTCTGGGGGATGAACCGGACAGTGCGGGCAATAATGAGCGCCGCGCGTGGGGGCGGATGCTGCGCACCGACCCCAGCATCCGCCAACTAGGCAGCGCGCGCCAGCAAAGCAGTGGCCACCTCACTGGCTTCCAGACCGGGCTGGACCTCTATGCAGCAAGCAACGCCAAGGCCGGTCTCTATCTGGGCCAGCTCAAGGGCGACATGGCGGTCAGAGGCCTTGCCGGCGCAGTTGCCGCAAAGCATGCAGGCTTCAACCGCCTGCAAGGCCGTTACGTGGGCCTTTATGCGAGCTGGCAGGGCGACACGGGCCTGTATGCCGACACGGTGGTGCAGTGGGCGGACTATCGTAACCATTTGCATACGCAGGAAAGCCAGGCCAAGACCAAGGCCCGCAGCCAGCTGGCATCGCTGGAAGTGGGCCAGCCCTTTGCCATCGACGGTCACTGGCAGATCGAGCCCCAGGTCCAGTGGGTCTACCGCCAGCTCAGCCTGGGTGACACGGCGCTGACCCATGCGAGCGTGAAACACAGGACCCCCAGCGACTGGACGCTGCGCCTGGGCGCGCGCATCAAAGGCAGCCTGATCACCAGCGCGGGCGTGCTCCAGCCCTATGGCAGCGTCAATGTGTACAAGGCCAGCAGCACCAGCGATGTCGCCTGCTTCGTGGTGCCCGCCGCCACGACCGACATCAAGACGCGCGGTGGTCACACCAGCACGGCGCTGGCGGCCGGCGCGACACTGCAACTGAACCCGCGCACCGGCCTCTATGGCGAGCTGAGCCGGCACTGGGCCAACGGGGGGCATACCCGTGTGAAGAGCGGGGTACAGGCTGGCATCGGTGTGAAACTGCGCTGGTGACAGCAGGGCGCACCGCCAGCCGCTGTCATCGCAGGCGCATCAATTTGTCATGAGGCCGTCACAAAACATTTTTAAAGTCACGCACATCACAGTTTTTTCCCAACCTGAGAGGTGCGTTCATGAAGTGGTCCGTGATTCAAATTCTGGCGGCTGGTGTTGTTGCTGGCTCCGGCGTGGGCAGCGCCTTTGCACAACAGGAAGCCACCGGCGCCGGCGCCAGCTTCCCCGCACCCCTGTATTCCAAGTGGGCTGCCGATTACAACAAGGCCACGGGCGTCAAGATCAACTACCAATCGGTGGGTTCGAGCGCAGGTCTGAAGCAGATCGAAGCCAAGACGGTTGACTTCGGCGCTTCGGACGAGCCGATGAAGGACGACGAGCTGTCCAAGAAGGGCCTGATCCAGTTCCCCACCGTGATCGGCGGCATCATCCCCGTGGTCAACATCGTCGGCGTGCAGCCCGGCCAGCTCAAGCTCAACGGCCAGGTGCTGGGCGACATCTACCTGGGCAAGATCACCAAGTGGAACGACCCGGCCCTCGTGGCGCTGAACCCCGGCGTGAACCTGCCCAACGCCACGATCGCTCCGGTGCGCCGCGCCGACGGCTCGGGCACAACGTTCGGCTTCACCAACTACCTGAGCAAGGTCAATGCCGAGTGGAAGGAAAAAGTCGGTGAAGGCAAGGCCGTGAACTGGCCCACGGGCGCGGGCGGCAAGGGCAACGAAGGCGTGGCGGCATTTGTCGCCCGCCTGCCCAACTCCATCGGCTACGTCGAGTACGCCTATGTGAAGCAAAACAAGATGACCTACGCGCTGCTGCAAAACAGCGCCGGCAACTTCGTTGCTCCCGACGACACTTCGTTCAAGGCCGCCGCTGCCGGCGCCGACTGGAGCAAGAGCTTCTACCAGATCCTGGGCAACCAGCCCGGCAAGGATGCCTGGCCCATCACTTCGGCCACCTTCATCCTGATGCACAAGGTGCAGGACAAGCCAGCCCAGGCCGCCGCTTCGCTCAAGTTCTTCGACTGGGCCTTCAAGTCGGGTGACCAGACCGCCAGCGGCCTGGACTACGTGCCCATGCCCGACGATGTGAAGAAGGTGATCTACAAGGCCTGGGGTGAAATCAAGGACACTTCCGGCAAGGCGATCGCTGTCAAGTAAACAGCTCCATGGCGGTGCGCTCCGGTGCACCGCCTTTTTGGTGCTTGTGTTGATGAACCTATTTTTGTAGAGGCGCTCAGCGTGTCCACTCCATCGACTGCCCGTCCAATGCCCGGCTCTGCAAAGACCGCGGCTGCGTCACGCGCCCCCACTCCCCGCCGCCTGAACCTGTTGTCAGGCGCCTGGGCCGATCGCATCTTTGCCTTGCTGGCGCGCGCCGCGGCCGTGCTGACCCTGGGGCTGCTTGCGGCCATCCTGGGCTCGCTGCTGGTCGGCGCCTGGCCCGCCATCCACGAATACGGCCTGGGCTTCCTCACCAGCAGCGTCTGGGACCCGGTGCAAAACCAGTACGGCGGGCTGGTGATGATCTACGGCACGCTGGCCACCTCGATCATCGCGCTGCTGATTGCCGTGCCGGTGAGCTGCGGCATCGCGCTGTTCCTGACCGAGCTGTCCCCGGCCTGGCTCAAGCGCCCGCTGGGCACGGCCATCGAACTGCTGGCGGCCGTCCCCTCCATCGTCTACGGCATGTGGGGGCTGATGGTGTTCGGCCCGGTGCTGGCCACCTATGTGCAGGCGCCGCTGCAGTCGCTGTTTGCGGGCGTGCCCTATCTCGAAGCCTTCGTGTCCGGCCCTCCCGTGGGCATCGGCATCCTGTCGGCCGGCATCATCCTGGCCATCATGGTCATCCCCTTCATTGCTTCCGTGATGCGCGACGTGTTTGAAGTCACGCCCGCGCTGCTCAAGGAATCGGCCTACGGCCTGGGCGCCACAACCTGGGAAGTGGTCTGGAAAGTCGTGCTGCCCTACACCAAGACCGGCGTGCTCGGCGGCGTGATGCTGGGCCTGGGCCGCGCTCTGGGCGAAACCATGGCCGTCACCTTCGTGATCGGCAACATGAACCAGCTCAACTCGGTGTCGATCTTCGAGGCCGCCAACAGCATCACCTCGGCGCTGGCCAACGAATTCGCCGAAGCCGGCGAGGGTCTGCACCAGGCCTCGCTGATCTATCTGGGTCTGATCCTGTTCTTCATCACCTTCGTGGTGCTGTCGATGTCCAAGGTGCTGCTGTCGCGCCTGCAGAAAAATGAAGGAGCGCGTTCATGAGCCAGGTTCCTGCAAACGGCACGGCCCTCCGGGTCCTGCAGGCGGCCGAGCTGGCCGCCGCGCGCCAGGCGCGCTACGCGGGGCGCAAGCGCGTCAACCAGATCGCGCTGACGCTGGCGCTGGCCGCCATGGCCTTCGGCCTGTTCTGGCTGATCTGGATTCTCTGGGAAACCATCCGCCTGGGCCTGGGCGGCCTGAGCCTGATGCTGTTCTCGGAAATGACCCCGCCGCCCAATGAGGTCGGTGGCCTGGCCAACGCGATCTTCGGCTCGCTGATCATGGTCAGCCTGGCGACGTTGATCGGCACGCCGATCGGCATCATGGCCGGTGTCTACCTCGCGGAATACGAGCAGCGCGGCTGGCTGGCGCGCACCACGCGCTTCGTCAACGACATCCTGCTGTCCGCGCCGAGCATCGTGATCGGCCTGTTTGTCTACGCCGTCATCGTGGCCCAGCTCAAGAGCTTCTCGGGCTTTGCCGGGGTCGTGGCGCTGGCGCTGATCGTGATTCCGGTGGTCATTCGCACCACCGAGAACATGCTGATGCTGGTGCCGTCGAGCCTGCGCGAAGCCGCCTATGCGCTGGGCACGCCCAAGTGGAAGGTCATCATCATGGTGACGCTGCGCGCGGCGCGCGCCGGGGTCATCACCGGGGTGCTGCTGGCCGTGGCGCGGATCGCGGGTGAGACCGCGCCGCTGCTGTTCACCGCGCTGAACAACCAGTTCTGGAATGCCGACCTGAGCAAGCCCATGGCGAGCCTGCCGGTGACCATCTTCAAGTTTGCCATGAGCCCGTATGAGAACTGGCAGCAGCTGGCCTGGGCCGGCGTGTTCCTGATCACGGTGGCCGTGTTGGCCCTGAACATCCTCGCACGCGTGCTCACACGCCAAAAATAAGGCAAGGAAATCTCCCATGTCGACCCTCCATACTCCCATTTCCTCCCTGTCGTCCAAGCTGACGGTGCGCAACCTGAACTTCCATTACGGCAAGTTCCATGCGCTCAAGAACATCAATCTGGACATTCCCGAAAAGAAGGTCACGGCCTTCATCGGCCCGTCGGGCTGCGGCAAGTCGACGCTGCTGCGCACCTTCAACCGCATGTACGAGCTCTATCCCGACCAGCGCGCGCAGGGCGAGATCCTGCTGGACGGCGAGAACCTGCTGACCAGCAAGCAGGACGTGGCGCTGATCCGCGCCAAGATCGGCATGGTCTTCCAGAAGCCCACGCCGTTCCCGATGTCGATCTACGACAACATTGCCTTTGGCGTGAAGCTGTTCGAGCGCCTGAGCGCCACCGACATGGACGACCGTGTCGAATGGGCGCTGCGCAAGGCCGCGCTGTGGAACGAAGTCAAGGACAAGCTGCAGCAAAGCGGCTCGGGCCTGTCCGGCGGCCAGCAGCAGCGCCTGTGCATTGCGCGCGGCATCGCGATCAAGCCCGAAGTGCTGCTGCTCGACGAGCCCTGCTCGGCGCTGGACCCGATTTCGACGGCCAAGATCGAGGAGCTCATTGCCGAGCTCAAGAACGACTACACGGTGGTGATCGTCACGCACAACATGCAGCAGGCGGCGCGCTGCAGCGACTACACCGCCTACATGTACCTGGGCGACTTGATGGAGTTCGGCGAGACCGAGCAGATGTTCTTCAAGCCCCAGCGCAAGGAAACCGAGGATTACATCACTGGCCGTTTTGGCTGAGGAGACAGGCAACATGAACGAAAAACACCTCTCGTCGCAGTTCGACAGCGAGCTCAACCGCATCTCCACGCGGGTGATGGAGCTCGGCGGCATGGTCGAGTCGCAGATCCGCCTGGCGATCTATTCGCTCGCGGAGCTCAGTGTCGACGCCGCCGAGCAGGTGGACGCGGCCGAGCAGCAGATCAACGCGATGGAAGTCGAGATCGACCAGGAGCTGTCGTCGATCATCGCGCGGCGCCAGCCGACGGCGCGCGACCTGCGCCTGCTGATGGCGTTTTCCAAGGCCACCGCCAACCTCGAGCGCATGGGCGACGAGGCGCACAAGATGTCGCGCATGGTGCGCTCGATCATCAACAGCGGCTCGGCGCGGGTGCTGCCATCGAACGAGCTGCGCGTGGCCGCCGACCTGGCCTCGGGCCTGCTGCGCAAGACGCTGGACGCGCTCGCGCGCCTGGACACCAAGGCGGCGGTCGCGATCCTCAAGGAAGACGATCTGATCGACCAGGAGTTCGACGGTTTCGTGCGCAAGCTCATCACGTACATGATGGAAGACCCGCGCACCATCTCGGCGAGCCTGGACCTGCTGTTCCTGGCCAAGGCCATCGAGCGCATCGGCGACCACTCGAAGAACCTCGCGGAATTGATCATCTATCTGGTGGAAGGCAAGGATGTGCGCCACCAGACCATGGCCGCCATTGAATCGGCCGTGCTTTAAGCCGGAAAGACAGGGATGAAGAAACTGCCCTTGGTTCTCATTGTCGAGGACGAACCCGCGATTGCCGAGTTGATTGCGGTGAACCTGCGGCACAACGGCTTCCAGCCGATCTGGGCCGAAGACGGGGTGTCGGCGCAGCGCGAGCTCGACGCCGTGCTGCCCGACGTGATCCTGCTGGACTGGATGCTGCCCGGCACGAGCGGGCTGGCGCTGGCACGCAAGTGGCGTGCGGATGCGCGCACCAAGCCCGTGCCGATCCTGATGCTGACGGCGCGCGGCGATGAACCCGACAAGGTCGCGGGGCTGGACGCCGGTGCCGATGACTACATCACCAAGCCGTTCTCGACCCAGGAGCTGCTCGCGCGCATCCGCGCGGTGCTGCGCCGGCGCGCGCCCGAGCAGCTGCAAGACCAGGTCAGCGCCGGCGCGCTGGTGCTCGATGCCGCCGCGCACCGCGTGAGCTTCAGCGGCGAGCCGCTCAAGCTCGGGCCGACCGAGTTCAAGCTGCTGCACTACTTCATGAAGCACCCCGAGCGCGTGCACAGCCGCTCGCAGCTGCTGGACAAGGTCTGGGGCGACCATGTGTTCATCGAGGAGCGCACGGTCGACGTGCATGTCAAGCGGCTGCGCGAAGCGCTGGGCGAGGCCAGCGGTCTGGTCGAGACGGTGCGTGGGGCGGGTTACCGGCTGAGTGTTCCAGCGGTGACATTAGGCACCCCCTAAGCGGCTATCGCCCTGCGCGGGCCGCCGCTTTCCCCTCTCAACCTTCGGTGGAGGGGGCGGCCCGCGCAGGGACGGCACCCTCGGTGCGGGGGGGCCGCCTAGGCGCGGCCCTTCCTCGGTGCCCTTGTGATGGGGTATGCCAGCAGATAAGCTCCGAACAGTACCAGTAGCTTGAATGAATGAGAACTGCTCGAAGCAGCTCTGCCGGCGCAGCAATAGGCAAAAAATATGGTCTTGCGTAGTTTGTGGTTTCTGGGGATGCAGCTGGTGGGCGGTGCAGTGGGGGGCTGGCTGTGGGGCCTGCCGGGTGCGCTGATCGGCGTGCTGCTGGGCAGCTGGGTGTGGCTCGCACGGGACAGCTGGAGCGCCTTGCGGCTGCTGGCATGGCTGCGCAGCGCCGAGCTGGCCAATGCCCCGGTGCTGAGCGGGCTGTGGGGTGAAGTCGGCGCGCGCACGCGCCGCTGGCTGCGCTTGCAGAGCCAGCAGACCCAGGCCAGCGACGAGCGCCTGCACGATATGCTGTCGGCGCTGCAGGCCAGCCCGAACGGCGTGGTGCTGCTGGACGAGCAAGGGCGCATCGAGTGGTGCAACCAGATCTCCAACAGCCAGTTCGGCTTCGATGCGGTGCGCGACCGGATGCAGAGCATCGGCAACCTGGTGCGCGACCCGGCGTTCAGCCACTACCTGCATGCGCAGGACTTCACCCATGACCTGATCCTGCAGGGGCGCGACAGCACGCCGGCGCGGCCCGTGCGCCTGTCGGTGCAGCTCTATCCCTATGGCGACGGCCGGCGCCTGCTGCTGGCGCGCGATGTCACGGAGCACGAGCAGGCCGAGGCCATGCGCCGCGATTTCGTCGCCAACGTGTCGCACGAGATCCGCACGCCACTGACGGTGCTGGTGGGCTTTGTCGAGACCTTGCAGACACTGCAGCTGCCCGACGACGAACGCGCGCGCTATCTGATGCTGATGGCGCAGCAGTCGGCGCGCATGCAGCATCTGGTCGAGGACCTGCTGGCGCTGTCGCGCCTCGAAGGCAGCCCGCCGCCGGGCTTCACGCAGTGGACTTCCGTGGGCCTGCTGCTGCGCCAGTGCGAGGACGAAGCGCGCGGGCTGTCGGTGGCGCTGACGCGCGCCCAGGCGCGGCCGCATGTCATTGAATTTCCGGATTCGGCGCCCGGCGTCGAGCTGGGCGAGATCGCCGGCGCGGCCACCGAGCTGCAAAGCGCGTTTTCCAACCTGCTGGCCAATGCGCTGCGCTACACGCCGGCCGGCAAGCGCGTCACGGTGCGCTGGCAGCCGCGTGCCGACGGCGGCGCCACGTTCTCGGTGCAAGACGAGGGCCCGGGCATCGAGTCCACGCACCTGTCACGCCTCACCGAGCGCTTTTACCGCGTCGACCGCAGCCGTTCGCGCGACACTGGCGGCACGGGCCTGGGCCTGGCCATCGTCAAGCATGTGCTGCAGCGCCATGGCGCGACGCTGGAGGTGCGCAGCACTGTCGGCAGCGGCTCGCAGTTTTCCGTCACCTTTCCAGCGCAGCGCCTGCGCGCGCCGCAGCTTCCCGCTCCTGAAGAGGCTTCATGAGGGCAGGGCGCCGGGCGCCCGGTGCCGGCGCAGCGTGTGCCGCAGCAGGGCGCTGAAAGCCAGCGCGGTCACGGCCAGCGCCAGCGCGCTCATCGCCCAGAACGGCGCCGGCGTGGGCTGGCCGCTCCAGGGGCCGAGCCCGCCATAGGCCAGCCAGTAGCCGCCCGCCAGCCCGCCGCCCCACAGCAGCACGCAGTACATCAGGAGCGGCGCCAGCGTGATCCGGTAGCAGCGCAGCACGAAGATGCAAAAGCACTGGATGGCGTCAGCCGCGTGGTAGAGCGCGACCCACAGCAGCAGCGAGCCGGCCAGCGCGGCCACTGCGGTATCGCTGGTGTAGACCGAGGCCAGCCAGTGCCGTCCGGCCAGCAGCAGGCCGCCCAGCAGCAGGCCCAGCAGCGCCGCCAGGCGCCAGCCCAGCGCCACCACCTGCTGCGCCTGCGCCTCGTTGCCCGCGCCGCGCCACCAGCTCACGCGCGCGCTCACGGCGATGGACAGCGACAGCGGCACCATGTAGCAGACGCCCGCGAGATTGGCCGCGATCTGGTGGCTGGCCGAAGCCAGATTGCCCTGGCGCGCGACAAACAGCGCCACGAGCGTGAACGAGGTCACCTCCACCAGGATCGCCATGCCCGCCGGCAGGCCCAGGCGCAGGAACTGGCCGATATGCGCCCAGTCCACGCGCTCCATGCGCTGCCACAGCTGCAGTGGTGCATACAGCGCCTGCGTGCGCAGCAGCCAAAGCCCGACCCCGAACAATGTGTAATTGACCACCAGCGTGGCCCAGGCGCAGCCGGCCACGCCCAGCGCCGGCAGGCCCGCGCCGCCAAAGGTGAACCAGACCGACAGCGGCAGCTTGAGCGCCAGCGCACCGAGCTGAAGCCACGTCACGAGCTGGGGCCGGCCCAGCGACTGGTTGAGCGTGCTGTAGATACGAAACAGCATGGCCGGTGGCAGCCCGCAGGCCAGGATCGCGAGGTACTGGCGCACATCGTCCTTGAGCGCTTCGGGCACACCGGTCCAGCGCAGCAGTGCCTCGGGCGACAGCAGCACGGTCATGCCGACGACGCAGATGCCCAGGCACAGATATAGCGACTGGCGCAGCGAACGGCCCATTGCCGGCAGCTGGCCCGCGCCGCGCTGCTCGGACCACAGCGGCAGCAGCGCCTGAAGGATGCCCATCAGCGAGATGTAGACGCTCACGAACACCGCCGAGCCCACCGACAGCGCGGCCAGCGCCGCGGGCGAATGGCGGCCGGCCACGATGGTGTCGGTCACGCCGAACGCCATGATCGCCAGCTGGCCCGCCAGCACCGTCAGCGCGTGGCGGGCAATCGCCCGGAGCTCGGGGCTCATCGGCCCGGTCGCTTGCGCAGCAGCACCAGCTGGTCGTTTTTCACCGTGGGCCGCGCAATGCGCGCCACCGGCTGCCAGCCCCGCTGCAGCGCGCGGTCCTGCGTCGCATCCCACATCTGCGCATCGGCCACGAGCCAGTCGCAGGGGCGGCGGATTTCACTGGTCGTCGAGATCTGCGTGGTGCTTACCTGGCCGTGGAATTCGAGGCCGACGAGCTGCGCGCGGCTGAGCCCATAGGTGGCGACGCAGCGCGGCGCGGGCTCGCCGATGGCCGCCATGACCTGCTGCACCTGCGGCGCATAGCTGCGCGCGTAGTCCAGCAGCGGCAGCCAAAGCGTCATCAGGAGCAGCCAGCCCAGCGTTGCGCCCGAGGCCGGCAGCACCAGGCTTTTCCAGATCGCGGCGCGGTTGCGCGAGGTGCGCCAGACCACGAGCGCGCACCAGGCCAGCGTGGCGGCCAGCGCCGCGCCCAGCGCCAGCAGCGAGAACTCGGGCACGAAGCCCGGCGCCAGCTTGGCGACGTTGGCGGCCGGCTTGGCGGGCACCCCGGTCTGCATGGAGATCCAGATCACCCAGATGGCAATCGCCGACACGCTGAAAAACAGCAGCGTGAACCAGTCGATCAGCGCGCCGATGCTGCGGCGCAGCGTGGGCAGCGCAAACGCGGCCAGCGTGGCAATCGCGGGCAGGCCCGGCAGCAGCGCACGGTCGGCGGGCTGGGTCAGCACGGCAGCCCCGAAAGCCAGCCCGGCAAACCAGATCGGCAGCATCAGATGGCGGTGGCGCATTGGATGGGCGATCTGGCGGCGCCAGCGCCACAGCGTCCACAGCGCCAGCGGCCAGGCGGGCCAGCTGAACCACAGCAGCAGGCGCAGCAAGCTGGCCCATTCGGGGCTGTCCCAGCCGGGCAGCGCAATGCGCCACTGCCAGAGTTCGAGCTGCGTGGCCAGCAGCGCGGCAAGCAGCGTGCTGGCCAGCCAGGCAATGGCCCACCAGCGCGTCGCGCGCGTGGCTTCGACCGGCGACAGCCAGGCCAGTGCCGCGCAGCCCAGACCCATCAGGACCGCCATGGTCGGCGCGCCGCTGAGCACCAGTCCGGCCAGGCCCAGCAGCATCGCCAAGGCAGGCACAGCGCGGCGATAGGGCATGGCCGCCGCCGCGAAGAACACCAGCGTCGTGCAGCTCAGCTGGGTCACATAGCTCGTGGTCTCATGCGACAACTGCGCCAGCCCCAGGCTCGCGATCAGCGCCAGCAGGCCGCCATCGGCCATTGCGCGCGCGTAGTCGACAGGGTTGGCCTCGCCGCCAAACGCAAACGCCACCGGCTGGGCGCCGGGGCTGCGCGCCAGGCAATACACGCCCCACCAGGTGGCGGCCATGGTCGCCAGCAGCAGCAGCATGAAGGGCAGACGCACGGCCATTTCCGCGGGCATGGCGGCCGGCACGAGCTGCAGCGCCCAGGCGCCGAGCCAGTAGGCCAGCAGGCCGTCGGTCTGCGGCCCCATGCCGGCGAGCATGGGATCGAGCCATTCGGTGCGGCCTTCGAACAGCGCGCGCATGTAGCCAAAGGCCGTGATGTCGGCATTCTTCCAGGGCGCGCGGCCGACGAAGCCCGGCACCACATAGGCCAGGCACAGCAGGACCAGGGCCCAGCGCGGCAGGGTGCGCACGGCCTGTTGCGAAACGATGGCGGGAGTAGGTTGGTTCACGCGGCGTAGGGACGTCAGGGAAAAGGGCAAGAATACGCCAACCCGGGCCGGTGGGCGGCTTCAGTGGCGCGCATGGGCGCCCAAAGAAAAAAGGCAGCCCGGTTGCCCGGGCTGCCTTTGGCTTGAAAGCGCAATATTACTTGGCTGCAGTCTTGCCGAAACGGTTGCGGAAGCGCTCGACGCGGCCGCCCATGTTGTCGACCGACTTTTGCGTGCCAGTGTAGAAGGGGTGCGATTCGCTCGAGGTGTCCAGCTTGAACATCGGCAGTTCGCGACCGTCTTCGGCCACGCCCTTTTCCTTGGTGTTCGCGCACGAACGGGTCACGAACTTGAAGCCGTTGGACAGGTCAACGAACAGCACGTCGCGGTAGTTGGGGTGAATTCCTTCTTTCATGATCTTCCTTAGGTCAAGTGCGGTAGCCGTGCCCAACCCAATGCAACCTTTGCATTGGTTCGAATTGAACGTACTTTCCGCAATAGAAAAAGCCCCCGATTATACCTCGGGGGCTTTGGATGCAGGCACAGCCTTGTGCCGCAGTGGGAATTAGCCGCCGCGGCGCATCATGTCGAAGAAGTCGTTGTTGGTCTTCGTCGCCTTCATGTTCTTGATCATCAGCTCGGTGGCTTCGACGTCGTCCATGTTGTAGAGGAACTGGCGCAGGATGCGCGTCTTGTTCAGGATCTCGGGCGACAGCAGGAGCTCCTCGCGGCGCGTGCCGCTCTTGTTGAGCTCGATGGCCGGGAACACGCGCTTTTCGTAGAGGCGGCGGTTCAGGTGCAGTTCGCTGTTGCCCGTGCCCTTGAATTCCTCGAAGATCACTTCGTCCATGCGGCTGCCGGTATCGACCAGGGCCGTGGCGATGATGGTCAGCGAGCCGCCTTCCTCCACCTTGCGCGCCGCGCCGAAGAAACGCTTGGGGCGCTGCAGCGCGTTGGAATCGACACCGCCCGACAGCACCTTGCCCGACGAGGGCACGACGTTGTTGTAGGCGCGGGCCAGGCGGGTGATCGAGTCCAGCAGGATCACGACGTCCTTCTTGAGCTCGACCAGGCGCTTGGCGCGCTCGATCACCATTTCGGCCACATGCACGTGGCGCGTGGCCGGCTCGTCAAAGGTCGAGGCAATGATTTCGCCCTTGACCGAGCGTTGCATTTCCGTGACTTCCTCGGGGCGCTCGTCGACCAGCAGCACCATCATGTGCACGTCTGGATGGTTGGCGGTGATCGCGTGGGCGATGTTCTGCATCATCATCGTCTTGCCGCTCTTGGGCGGAGCGACGATCAGCGCGCGCTGGCCGCGGCCGATGGGCGCAATGATGTCGATGATGCGACCGGTGATGTTCTCTTCGGACTTGAGCTCGCGTTCGAGGCGCAGCTGCTCCTTGGGGAACAGCGGCGTCAGGTTCTCGAACATCACCTTGTGCTTGTTCTGCTCGGGCGGGCCGCCGTTGACCTTGTCGAGCTTGGTCAGCGCGAAATAGCGCTCGCCATCCTTGGGCGTGCGCACTTCGCCTTCGATCATGTCGCCGGTGTGCAGATTGAAGCGGCGCACCTGGCTGGGCGAGATATAGATGTCGTCCGTGCTCGCGGTGTAGCTGGTGTCGGGGCTGCGCAGGAAACCGAAGCCATCGGGCAGGATTTCAAGCACGCCGTCGGCAAATACCTGCTCTCCGGCCTTGGCGCGTTTCTTGATGATGGCAAACATGATCTCCTGTTTGCGCATCCGGCCAACGTTTTCGATCTCGAGCTCTTCGGCCTGCTTCAGGACTTCAGACACGTGCTGTGCCTTGAGTTCATTAAGGTGCATGGGGTGACTCCTTGGCGGAGTAATTGGAATCAGGAATGAGGCGGAAGGCTGGGCGGTACACGGGGTCGTGGGCCTAGCTTGCCTGGTGATCTCGAAACGGCCGTCAATGCAGGGGGCCGGTGATCTGTGCTGATTATGACAGGAAAAGATCTGCAGGTACGAAATAACGGGCTGGGGGCGCGTGGCGCGGCCCCGGCAGTGCGGCACCCGGGCGGTGGATCAAGGCGATCGCACCGCACGGGGCTGGCAAACGATCAGACGAGTTGTTCGTCGAGGAATGCGGTGAGCTGGGCCTTGCTGAGCGCGCCGACCTTGGTGGCGGCGAGTTCGCCGTTCTTGAACAGCATCAGCGTGGGGATGCCGCGGATGCCGAACTTCGCGGGGATCTCGCGGTTTTCATCGACATTCATCTTGGCGATGGTGACCTTGCCCTGGTAGGTGCC
>JBEVDH010000242.1:0-13490 GCA_040514115.1 Comamonas sp.
GCCACCGGTGGCGCGCGTACCGGCGCTGACCGCGATACGACCGACGACGAATCGCCTTACTGAAGGGCGCGCCATGATGCACGACCAGCGCCCTGAAGTGCGCGCCTGGATCGGCCTGGGCGCCAATCTCGGTGACCGGGGCGCGGCGCTGGCGCAGGCCGTGCAGGCGCTTGCCGGCCTGCCGGCCACGCGGCTGGTGCAGGTCTCCGGGCTCTATGCCAGCGCGCCCATCGATGCGGGTGGGCCCGACTATCTCAATGCGGTGGCCGAGCTTGCAACGCAGCTGGCGCCGCTGGCGCTGCTCGATGCGCTGCAAGCCATCGAGCAGGCCGCGGGGCGCGACCGCCCCTACCGCAATGCACCGCGCACGCTGGATCTGGATCTGCTGCTCTATGGGGACCAGTCCATGGACTCCGAGCGCTTGACCTTGCCGCATCCGCGCATGGGGGAGCGGGCGTTTGTGCTGTTGCCGCTGGCCGAGATTGCGCCGGGGCGGGTGGCGCGGGCGCAGTTGGAGGGCGTGGCGGAGCAGCGGATCGAGCGGGTCGAGGGGGATGAGTGGGTGGGGGCTGCTCACAATTCTCGAGCTGAGGCCCGTCATCCTTCGACAGGCTCAGGACGAACGGATTAAAACCGTTCGCCCTGAACCTGAGTTCGTCGGAGCATCGGCTGGGGAACATCCCACGCGACATTCACCGTTCGCCCTGATCCTGAGCTTGTCGAAGGATCGAAGGGTAACGGGCCTGCCCTCCAAGAAAACAAAAAACCCCGCCACAGTCACCTGCAGCGGGGTTTTTTCATGGGAGCCCGGAGAATCAGTCGACCTTCGCGCCCGAAGCCTTCACCACCTGCTGGTACTTCTTGCGCTCGGCCGCCATGAACTGGTCGAACTGCGCGGGAGTCGTCGCCACGGGTTCGGCCATCAGCATCTCGAAGCGGGCCTTGGTTTCCGGTGCCTTGAGCGCATCGGTGAAAGCCTTGTTGAGCTTGTCCAGCACGGCCTGCGGCGTGCCGGCCGGGGCCACCAGGCCCCACCAGGTGTCGATCGAGAAGCCCGGGAAGGTCTTGGACAGCGCGGGCACGCCGGGCAGCAGCGGAGTGGGCGCGAGCGAGGTCACGGCCAGGGCCTTGAGCTTGCCCGAGCGGATGTTGGGCGCGGCCGCGGCCAGGTTGTCGATGTTGAAGTCGACTTCGCCGGACAGCAGTGCCAGCTGGGCCGGGTTGGCGCCGCGGTAGGGCACGTGCAGCGCGAAGATGCCGGCTTTTTGCTTGAGCATCTCGCCGGCCAGGTGGCCCGCGCTGCCGTTGCCGCCGCTGCCGTAGTTGAGCTTGCCTGGATGGCTCTTGGCATAGGCCAGCAGGTCGGCGATGGTGGCGATCTTCTGGCGCTCGGCGAAGTCGGCGTTCACCACCAGCACATTGGGCACGCGCACCATCTGCGTGATGCCGGCGAAGTCCTTGCCGGCGTCATAGGGCATGCGCGAATAGAGCCAGGGGTTCACGGCGTGCGTGGCGGTGGCGGCCAGACCGATGGTCAGGCCATCGGGCGAAGCCTTGGCAATCGCATCGGCACCGATGTTGCCGCCGGCACCGGCCTTGTTTTCAATGATGACCACGCCCAGGGTGTCGCGCACGCGCTCGGCCAGCGCACGCGAGGTGATGTCGAGCGGGCCGCCCGGTGCATAGGGCACGATCAGGCGGATGGGTTCTTGGGCTTGGGCGAGGGGGGCTGCCAGGGCCGCGGTAGCGGCGAGGAGCGAAAGGAGACTGTTGCGGCGATTCATTGGCTGTCGATTCTTGCAAAAAAACTGCTTCCTGTCCCCAGGGCTAACCCGCCAATGCAGCTTTCCTGTGCAAGTTCGTAAATTTTGTATCCATCACGCCGCATCGGCGTGGCTTGGCTCAGGCTTCATGCGCCGTGCTTGTCGGCTTCTGAGGTAAAGGCATCGGCATAGAACTCCTCTTCAGGCAAACCACCTTGGCGGATGTAGCTCTCGCGCGCCGAATCCACGACGATCGGCGCGCCGCAGGCGTAGACCTGGTGGCCGCTCAGATCGGCAAAGTCATCGAGCACGGCTTGGTGCACATAGCCGGTGCGCCCGGTCCAGCTGTCTTCGGGCAGGGCCTCGGACACGACGGGCACATAGTGCAGGAACGGCATCTGCGCGAGCTGCTCGCGCAGCCAGCCGTCGAGGTACAGGTCCTGCGGGCGGCGGCCGCCCCAGTACAGCGTCGTGGGACGCGTGCTGCCCTTGTGCTGCATGTGCTGGATCAGCGCCTGGATCGGCGCGAAGCCCGTGCCCGACGCCAGCAGGATGACGGGCTTGGCGCTGTCCTCGCGCAGGTGGAAGCTGCCAAACGGGCCCTCGATGCGCAGGATCTCGCGCTCCTTCATGGCGGCAAACACATGGTCGGTGAACAGGCCGCCCGGCATGTGCCGCACGTGCAGCTCAAGGCCCGGCGCGGTCTCCTGCAGGTGCGGCGGCGTGGCCATCGAATAGGCGCGGCGGGCGCCGTCGCGCAGGATGAACTCGACATACTGGCCCGCGTGGTAGCGGAACTTGTCCAGCGCCGGCAGCTGCAGGCGCACCCGCATCACGTCGTGCGCGAGCTTCTCGAGGGCAGCCACGCGCACCGGCATCTTCTTGACCGGAAAGGCGCTTTCATCGGTGACCTGGCGTGATTCAAGCACCACATCGCCTTGAGCCGTGGCGCAGCAGGTCAGCACCAGGCCCGAGGCTTCTTCCTCGGGTGTCAGCGCCTTGGCCTGGTGCGTGCCATGCACCACGCTGCCGCTGAGCTTCCTGCACTTGCACGAGCCGCAGGCTCCATCCTTGCAGCCATAGGGCAGGCCCACGCCGGCGCGGATGGCCGCGGCCAGGATGGTCTCGCCGCCCTGACTGGCAAAGGCGCGGCCGCTGGGCTGTACGGTGATCTGATGGGTGGGGGCTGCAATCAGGGTCATGTTCTCGTTATCCTAGAGGCTTTTGCAGGCCCGGCAGCCACAGCGCCGGCCCGCACAACAGGGTGAATTTTGCCTTCAAACCAAAACCCTCTCGGGGCGCGGCCGGCGCGCTTTCGCCGCCAGCGCCTGCTGATCATCGGCTGCGGCGATGTCGGCCAGCGCGTGGCCGGCGCGGTGCGCGGCGTGCGGCTGCTGGCGCTGACCTCCTCGCCCGAACGCCGCGCCGCGCTGCGCGCGCAGGGCATCACGCCGCTGCTGGGCAATCTCGATGACCCGCGCAGCCTGCGCCGCCTGGCCGGCCTGGGCACGCGTGTGCTGCACCTGGCGCCGCCGCCGTCCACGTCCGAGGAAGCGCCGCGCTGGTGGCTCGATCCGCGCACCATGGCGCTGGTGCAGGCGCTGCGCCGGCGCACGCTGCCCCAAGCCCTGGTCTATGGTTCGACCAGCGGCGTCTATGGCGACTGCGGTGGCGCCTGGGTCGACGAGAGCCGCCCGGCCGCGGCGCTTACCGGGCGCGCGATGCGCCGCGTCAATGCCGAACGCACGCTGCGCTGGGCCGGGCGCCAGGGCCTGCGCGCCAGCATCCTGCGCATTCCCGGCATCTATGCGCCGGACCGCGCCGGCGGCACGCCGCGCGCGCGCCTGCTGCGCGGCACGCCGGTGCTGCGCGCCGAAGACGATGTCTATACCAACCATATCCACGCCGATGACCTGGCGCGCGCCTGCATCGCGGCGCTGTGGCGCGGCCGGGCGCAGCGCATCTACAACGTGGCCGATGCCAGCGACCTGCGCATGGGGGATTATTTCGACCTGGCCGCCGATCTTTATGGCCTGCCGCGCCCGACGCGGGTCTCGCGCACCCAGGCCCAGGGCGAGCTGCCGCTGACGCTGCTGAGCTTCATGGGCGAGTCGCGCCGGCTGCGCACCACGCGCCTCACGCAGGAGCTGCGCGTGGCGCTGCGCTATCCGAGCGTGGCGCAGGGGCTGCGCGGCGAACCCATCCGCTAGCGCGGATGGACGTTGCCCTGCTGGTCGTAGCAGCGAAACACGTTGCAATGCCGCATCTGCGGGCGCGGCGGCTGCACCACGGGCGGCAGCGGCCGAAGCGGGCGCAGCGCCGGCACCACGATCACCGGCGCTGCGGGGGCCGCGGTCTGGGAACGCGCTTGCGCCAGCTCGCGGTACGCCTGCGGGCCCAGGCAGTCGAGCTCCACCTGCTGCTGCGCGGCGGCGAGTTGCTGGCTGTAGACCGAGGCGTCGCGGCCCGGACGCGCCAGCAGCGCCTGCAGCTGCTGGCGTGACGGGCCGCAGCGCGGCGTTTCCTGGGATGCTGGCGGGGGCGCTGCGGGTGGGGGAACCAGCGCGGCCGCCGCGCGGTCCTCGCGCAAAAGCTGCTCCTTGCGGGCAACGGCCTGCGCGGCTTCTTCCCGCTCAAGCGCCAGCGCCTGGGCGCTGCGCGCCGGCAGCACCTGTTGGGTCTTGCCGCCCGTGTCGCAGCTGCCATCGGTATAGCTGACGGCGCCGGTGCGCGCATCGGTGCAGCGCAGCACCTGCGCCTGTGCGGGTGCCGAAAAAGCGCCCAACGCGGCCAGTGCGGCCAGTGCCAAGCCCAGGGCGTGGCCATGGATGGCCCACGCGCGCGCAGTCATTGCCGGGGATCAGCGCTCGCCGCGGCGCTCGTCACCGCGGCGGTTGTCGAAACGCCCGCCGCCGTCCTGACCGGCTTCGCGCTGCGCTGCCTGCTGCTGCTGGGAGCGCTGCTGGTTGGCTTCGGCGCGTTCCTGGTCGCGCTGGCGCTCGATTCGGGCGCGCTGCTGGCCTGTCTGGTTGCGCTGACGCTCGGCCTGGTCGCGCTGGCGTTCCCGATCGGCCTGCGCGCGCTGCTGGTCACGCTGCTGGTCGCGCTGGCGCTCGGCCTGGGCACGTTGCTGGTCGCGCTGGCGTTCCTCCTGGGCGCGGCGCTGGTCGTGCTGCCCGCGGTCCCTGTCGCGCTCGCGCTCACGTGCGAAGTGCATGCGCTCCTGCTCGTGGCGCTGGTACTCGCGCCAGGCACGCTCGTCGCGCCGGTCGGGCACGGCGTAGACCGGGCCGCTGCGGTAGATGGTGGTGGGCTGCTCATACACCACCGTGCCGGGCGCGTCGTAGATGCGGCCGCCGTCATAGTAGGGCTCGGGAGGCAGCACACAGCCCGCGACCAGGGTGGCCAGGGTGCCTGCGGCCAGAAGGCGGATGGAAATGTTGCGCATAGGGTCTCCGTCGTGGGTTGCATCCCCGGCCGCATGGCGCGGGGCGCGGTGCGGCCGGGACCGCAGTGCGTTCCTGTTATACGCGCCAAGAGGCGTTTCGGTTGACGGTCAACATGCCGTCGCGCCTGCCTTTGCCTGCGCGCCATGGTTGTAGCCAGATGTAGCCAAAGGGGCAGAACAGTGTTGCGCGCGCCGCAGGCATGGTGCCGCTAGAATTGACCACGGTCCCCGCGTGGGGCCAGCGTTCTCAGGGCGGGGTGTGATTCCCCACCGGCGGTCTCCATGGCTTGGGCCTTGGCAGCCCGCGAGCGCCCGTGGACGGCTTCATGCCGCCGCGGGGTCAGCAGATCTGGTGAGATGCCAGAGCCGACGGTCATAGTCCGGATGAAAGAGATCGCGCATTGCTTCGCTGTCGCAGTGCGCCCGGGTTTTGGGCGCCGTGGCGGCGCGGCGGCGCGCGCGCCCTGATTCATGTTGTCAACGTTATCCACTTGTCATGAATCAGACTTCCACTGCCATTGTTTCTTCCATTTCCTCCTCCGTGGCCACGGCCCCGGCCTGGAGCTCCGTGGCCCGCAACATCCGCGTTGCCGTCATCTGCGCGAGCTGGCACACCGATGTCGTGCACCAGGCGCGCGACGCACTGGTCGGCGAGCTGACCAGCCAGGGCATGCCCAGCGCGCAGATCGCCCATTTCGACGTGCCCGGCGCGTTCGAGATTCCGCTGATGGCCAAGCGCCTGGCGCTGACCGGCCGCTTCGACGCGATCATCGGCTGCGCGCTGGTGGTGAACGGCGGCATTTACCGCCACGAGTTCGTCTCCAGCGCCGTGATCGACGGCCTGATGCGCGTGCAGCTCGACACCGACGTGCCGGTGCTGTCGGCAGTGCTCACGCCGCGCGACTTCCACGAACATGCCGACCACCTCGAGTTCTTCCGCGCGCATTTCGTCAAGAAGGGCGTGGAAGTGGCGCAGTCGTGCCTGTCGGCAGTGGCGCAGCTGCAAAGCGTGCAGTCGCTGGGCTGAAGCCACGCCGGCAGGCGGCCTGCAGACCGGCTGGCCCATAAGGGCACTGGTCATGCAGGCGCCGGGGCGCCGCCACGCCGCTATGCTCTGGGCCGCGGGAGTTCTCATCGGGAGCTCCCGCGGCCCTTTGCGTTTTTATCGCGTGCCGCGCGCGCCCTCCATGTCCACTCCCACTTCCCAACAACCCACCTCCTGGCTGGCGGTGGTTGCACTGGCCATCGCGGCCTTTGTCTTCAACACCAGCGAGTTCGTGCCGGTCGGCCTGCTCAGCGGCATTGGTGCGAGCTTTGGCCTGCCCACCGAGCAGGTCGGGCTGATGCTGACGCTCTATGCCTGGATCGTCGCGCTGGCCTCGCTGCCGTGCATGCTGCTGACGCGCAAGGTCGAACGACGCCGGCTGCTGATGGGCGTGCTGGCCGTGTTCATCGTGAGCCATATGTTCTCGGGCATTGCCACGAATTACGCGATGCTGCTGGTCAGCCGCGTGGGCGTGGCGCTGGCGCATGCGGTTTTCTGGGCCATCACGGCATCGCTCGCGGTGCGCCTGGCGCCCGTGGGCAAGAAGGCGCAGGCATTGAGCCTGCTGGCCGTGGGCACTTCGCTGGCCATGGTGTTGGGCATTCCGCTGGGCCGCGTGGTCGGCGAGCTGCTGGGCTGGCGCACCACGTTCCTGGCCATTGGCGCGGTGGCGGCCCTGGCCATGCTGAGCCTGTTCCGGCTGCTGCCGCTGCTGCCGAGCGAGAACGCCGGCACGCTGGCCAGCGTGCCGCTGCTGCTGCGCCGGCGCTCGCTGCTGTGGCTGTACGTGTTGCTGGCGGTGATGATCACGGCGCAGTTCACGGGCTACAGCTATATCGAGCCCTTCGTGCAGGACGTGGCGGGCCTGGGCAGTGAGAGCGTCACGCTGACGCTGCTGCTGTTTGGCGGCATGAGCCTCATCGGCAGCCTCCTGTTCAGCCGCTTGGGGATGCGCCATCCGCACCGCTTCCTGCTCGGCGCCTGCGCCGCCGTGGCGCTGTGCCTGTGGCTGCTGCTGCCAGCGGCAAGCCATGCGCTGCTGTTCTACATCGTCGTTTCCTTCTGGGGCATCGCCTTGATCTGCTTTGCCCTGGCAATGCAGTCGCGCGTGCTGCACGAGGCGGCGGATGCCACCGATGTGGGCATGGCGATGTTCTCGGGCATCTTCAACATCGGCATTGGCGGCGGGGCGCTGCTGGGCAACCAGGTGATCGAGCATGGGTCGCTGGCGCATATCGGCACGGCCGGTGGCACGCTGGCGCTGATGGGCTTGCTGTGGTGCGCCTGGGCGGGCGCACGCTGGAAAAGCTGATGCCAGCGCTTCGTCGCTGCCTAAATATTGGGCAGCTGTGAAATTTCCGTTTCCCGACAGGCACTTGAGTCGCTTATCCCGCGCATGGGAGGCACTTGTCCACATGCTTCGGGAGCTCGCGCGGGGATAACTCGCCGCGCGCTGTCGGAGGTCGCGCCAACCTGCGCCGCAGCGCTTGCGCAAGCATTTCCAAAGGGCTACGCTGGAGCCCTGTTTCGTTTCCCGGAGAGAGCCATGAACGCCCACGATCATCAACTGCATTTCGAGCCCACCATCGATGAGCTGGAAACGCTCAAGAAGCTCGAAATGGGCGAATCGATCTCTCTGGAGTCCGCCGCGCGCGAGCATGTTTCCAGGCGCCTGCTGGAATTCGGGCTGGCGCATCAGGATACCGACAAGAAATGGTCCATCACTCCACTCGGGCGTGATTTGATCCGCCGGCAGGAGGATTGAGCGCCCTGGCTGCAATGCCTCAAATTGCGGCACGCCAGCCAGCGTGTTGACTGGGCAAGGACTTGCTGCGCTTTTCCACATGCATCGCACAGCTTGCCCACAGATTTTTCCTACGCATTTGTGGAGAAAAAACGTCAGTTTGCCGCTTCTTGCCATAGGCACAGAGAAATAGCACGGACCGGCTTGCCGGCGCCGGGGGGCGCTGTGGGTCGTTGATGCTGGGTAGCCCCCGCACCTCGAAACCTGCCACGTGCAGGTTTTGAGGAAGAGCCTCAGCCCAGGCATATTGCCCATGAAAAAAGGCGCCGTTGGCGCCTCTTTTGCATTGACCGGCTGCTCAGGAGTCAACGGCCGATTGGCATGTCAACGAACCTAGCAGAAGATTGCCGTTCGGCAGGGCGGTGAATTCTTGATCTCCCTTTACTTCCACCTGAAGGACATCATTTTTCAACACCCTGACTGGCACGGTCATGGAGCAGTGCTGTGCAAGTGAACTTATCTCGCATTGCAACTGCGGAGCCAACAGGTTTCCAGGGCTGGATCCGCCTGCGGTGGGGCTAAACCGCATCACTTCGAAAGTGTAGCGGCTGGAAGTACTGTCCATAACCGGACCTATCCAGTGGATGCTGAAATTCGCAACTTCGCAGGAGCTGGTTGCTACAACGCCTGCTTCACCAAAGGTGTTTGTACGGGTGTCCGGTTTCAGGTATGAAAGGGCCTTGCCACCCGGGGTTAAGTTATTGATGAAGTAGCTGGCCCTTACTGCTCCCGCATTGACGTCACTCGTGGGTCCCTTCGGACCCCAGGCGCCCGTGCCACCCATGGGACCGTCGGCATCGGCGGCATTGTCGGGCATGTAGTCACCACGGGTACCGTCGGCACCTTCGGCACCTTCGGCACCGTCGACATAGTCGGCATAGTCGGCATAGTCGGCATAGTCGGCATCGTATGCGCCGTTGGCGCCGTTGGCGGCGTTGGCGCCGTTGGCGCCGTTGGCAGCGTTGGCGGCGTACCTGCGGTCATCGTACTTGTCGGCATCTTCGGCATCGTAGGCCAAATACCTGCCCCTGTGGGGCCAGGCTCCATCTGTTGCCTTGGGTCCATAGACGGCTAAATTGCCAAGATCCAGATAGAAGTCGCCATCGCGTCCATAGGTGGCTTGTGGCGCCTCAAACCCGGTGATAAGGACCGATCCCGCGCTGTGTCCAGCTAGGCCTTCAGGTCCAGTGGGTCCGGCAGGGCCACTGAGCGTCAGGGTTTTGGCAGGCCATGCGCCATTGGTTTTGGGGCCATAGACCTGGCCTGTCGCGTTGTTGAGAAAGTAATCACCGTCTTTGCCCACGGTGTTGGCCGGAGCCGACGCGGCGCCCAGCAGCACGAAGCCAGAACTTGGAATGGACACTGCTTTGCTGTTGTTTCCTTTGCCACTACCGCAGGCCACCAGCGATATGGATATAACAGCCAGCAAACCTGCAAGTAACGGACTGATATATGAAGGCATTTTGAGGCTCCTGGTGATTTTGTTATATTTTGCATCTATTGAAAAATATTGTCACAATTTTTCGAGCTCACGTCATGTCCACACCAAGAATCTGCCTGAGCATGATCGTCAAGAACGAGGCTCCCATCATCGAGCGCTGCTTGCAGACGGTGCGGCCATGGGTGGATCACTGGATCATTGTCGACACCGGTTCAACGGACGGCACGCAGGCAAAGGTGCTGGGTGCCATGGAGGTGATTCCAGGCAGTCTCCACGAACGCCCATGGCAGGACTTCGCGCACAACCGCAACGAAGCCCTGGAACTGGCACGCCCCCATGCCGACTATGTGCTGTTCATAGATGCCGATGAGCAGCTGCAGGTGCCCGCTGGCTTCGAATGGCCGGCGCTGGATGGCGATGGCTACCTGTTCCGCTGCCTGCTGGATGGCTGGAGCTATTGCCGCAACAGCCTCGTCTCCACCCGGCTGGACTGGTGCTGGGAAGGGGTCATCCATGAGTACCTCACCTGCCCTCAGCCGCACCAGTGGCAGGAGCTGCAGGGAATGGAAATACTGGTCAGCCGTGATGGCGCGCGGGCCCGGGATCCATCCACCTATCGCAAGGACATCGAGGTGCTCCAGTCCGCGCTGAAGCGCGAGCCGGCCCACACCCGTTACTCTTTCTACCTCGCTCAGAGCTATCGCGATGCGGGCATGCTGGAGGAAAGCGTCAAGCAGTACCAGCGGCGCATTGAGCTGGGGGGCTGGGATGAGGAATGCTGGTACTCCGCCTTTCAGGCGGCAGCCTTGCGCGAACGCCTGAAGGAGCCGCAGGAACAGGTCCTGCAGGCTTACCTGGGTGCCTACGCCATGCGTCCCAGCCGGGCGGAGCCCTTGTGCAAGCTCGCGCGCTACCTGCGGATGCGGGGGGAAAATGCGCTGGCGCATCTTTATGCGTCCAGGGCCGCACGTATCCGCCAGCCGGCAGACCTGCTGTTTGTCGACGCCAGTGTCTACACTTGGCGCGCCCTGGACGAGTTGGCTGCCAGTGCCTGGCATGTGGGGGAAATCCAGGAAGGGCGTGATGCCATCAACCGGTTGCTGGCCGAGCAGCGCTTTCCGGAGTCGCAGCGGCGACGCATGCAAGCAAACCACCGCTTCTACTTTTCGCTGGCCTGAGACAGGCCCCGCTGGGGGGGCCTGCGACAGGCGGATGAAAGAGAAAACGCGTCAAGTTTTCAAGCTCACGCCCCGATATTTCCCGCCACGCAGCAGTGAAGTTCCTGCGCTGCAGTTGCGGTGCCGCAGCACTGCCTAGAGCTTGAACGACGCCGTCAGGCGCGACAGCTTCTCCGACTCTTCCTGCAGCACCTGGGTCGCGGCCGACGATTGCTCGACCAGGGCGGCGTTCTGCTGGGTCACGCGGTCCATATCCGTCACTGCCAGGCCGACCTGCTCGATGCCGCTGCTTTGCTCCCGGCTGGCCGAGGCGATCTCGGTCACGATGCCGGTGATGTTGCGCACGGTGGAGACCACTTCGCGCATGGTCTGCCCGGCCTCGTCGACCAGCGTCGCACCCGCGTCCACCCGTTCCACCGAGGCCTGGATCATGGTCTTGATCTCGCGCGCCGCCGAGGCGCTGCGCTGCGCCAGCGTGCGCACTTCACCGGCCACGACCGCGAAGCCGCGACCGTGGTCGCCCGCGCGTGCCGCCTCGACTGCGGCATTGAGGGCCAGGATGTTGGTCTGGAAGGCAATGCCGTCGATCACGCCGATGATGTCGACCACGCGGCGCGACGAGGTGTTGATCTCGCCCATGGTGGCCACGACCTGGTCGACCACCGCGCCGCCGCGCTCGGCAACGGTGCAGGCACCAGTGGCGATCTGGCTGGCGCGCTGGGCATTCTCGGAGTTCTGGTGCACGGTGGCCGTCAGCTCCTCCATGGAAGCCGCGGTTTCTTCCAGCGCGCTGGCCTGGCGCTCCGTGCGCTGCGACAAATCCGTGCTGCCGTTGGCAATTTCTTCGGCCGAGTGGCGGATGACGCCTGCGGTTGCGTGGATACGCGTCACGAGCTCACGCAACTGCACGCTCATGCGCTGCACGGCGGCCATCACGCTGCCCTCCGGCGCACGCGACGCAGCTTCCAATTCAGACTGCGACAAATCACCGGCCGCAATGCGGTTCGCAATCTCGGCCGCGAGCGCGGGCTCGCCGCCGATGGCGTTGAGCACGCTGCGCATGGTTAGCCAGGCGATCACGGCCAGCAAGGTGGCGAGCACGGCCAGCACCACGAGCGACTTGACGAGGGAAGCGACAAAGGCCTGCTGGATGTCGTCCACATAGTCACCGCCGACCAGGTCCCAGTTCCACGAAGTCGAGCGCTTCACGTAGGCCATCTTTTCGCTGGGCTCCTGAGCACCGGGTCGGGGCCACCAGTAGGAGATATAGCCGTTGCCCTTGGCTGAACGGCCCACGGCGACGATGTCGCGGTAGAGGTAACCACCCTTGGCATCCTGGAAGCTGGACATGTCCTTGCCATTGAAGCGCGGGCTGGCGGGATTGTTCAGCACCACCGAATCGGTGGTGATGTTGGTGATGTAGCCCGCGCCGCCGGCATAGCGCAGCTGCCCGACACGGGCAATGGCCGTGGCCTTGGCGTCTTCCTCGGACAGCTTGCCGGCCTTGGCCTCGGCGGCAATCGCGGCAATCATGCTGTCGGCGGTATCGACGAAATCCCGCAGCGCCTGCTGGCGTGCCTCATAGGCCTTGCTGCGCGCCTCGTAAGCATTGAAAAGCGTAAGGCCCAGAAGAGCCAGCAAGCAGAAAACCAGCGGGGCCAGAAGTTTCTGGCGAAGGGAGAGGGCGGACATGGGTGGGCTTCGGTGGGGTGAGACGCCGGCAATGCTACAGAAGGTTGCTTGGTGTTTGCTTCTATTTACATATTTCGCTGTTGCCTATATGTCGGAAAACTGACAGTTGTCTTTGCGCGTCAGGCGTGCCGATGTCGACGATTGACAGCACCACGCTGTTTGCGGTTTGGATCAGGCACCAAGTCGAGGCCCGGGGCCGGGCTCGGGGCAGTGCGCGGTAGTGTCATGTACCATTCAAACAAATTGTTACAATGTTGGCGCATGTTGGGTGCGGAGCGCGCCGAGGTCGGATGGCACCGCCGGCTTGATGCGCATGTACATCCGGCATGAAAGGCCGCGCGTTGCTGTCGGCTACGGCAGGATCTTGAAAGCTGGTACATCAACACAGCTCTGTGGCACGTAGATGCTGGGGCTCACAACTGGAGGGAGATTCATGAAATCGGCAGTTCTCACAAGGCTTTTGACGGTGCTGATGGTCTGCGCCGGTCCTTTGGCCAGCCACGCCGCCAACAAGCCATGCTCTGGCAAGAAAGGGGGCATATGGCATTGCTCTGCCGGGAAGTTCATTTGCAAGGATGGCTCGACCAGCGCAAGCAAGAAGACTTGCGGCTGACGCAGCAGGGCTGCGCAAGCATGCGCGTCCAGGTGGGGCGCGGTTGTGCTTTCGCTGGCTCCCATTTGAGTAGCTCCCCCGGCAGTTGGCATGGCCTTGCATCACAAGGTCTGCTGCGCGGTTGAGAGCGCATTCACGGTGTGATTTGTCAGACCTCGGAAAGATGCCATTCTGGTTTTTCCGCCTACTGATATTTTCTTTGCGCCTGAATCGGCCTGTGACGCAGGCCAACGCAGAAACGAAAAAAGCCGTCAAGTCTTTGAAACTTGACGGCTTTTTTATCTGGTGCCCGGGGCCGGAATCGAACCGGCACGCCTTGCGGCGGGGGATTTTGAGTCGCTGTGTGAGGTGCTTGGTCTGGGTAAGCGGGGCGAAGCTGAGCGTAGGTTGAAGTAGTAGAAAGTACTTACGGATCAGTAGGTTAGCGAAGTTTTTGGAAATCGGGAAAAACTGATCTGTGTACCTGTACTGTACTGAAAATTTATGCGGCTGGCAGACCCATCTTT
>JBEVDH010000252.1:0-5653 GCA_040514115.1 Comamonas sp.
GTTGTTTGATGCTTCGTCGTTCGATACACAAGGAAAACTCATGAAAATGCAGTGGCTTGCGACCCTGTCCGCGGTCGTGCAGCACGGCAGCTTTGCCCAGGCCGCCGAGCAGGTGAACCTGACGCCCAGCGCCGTGAGCCTGCAGATGAAGCAGCTGGAACACTATTTCGGCCAGGCGCTCTTCGACCGCTCGGCGCGCAACGCGCGGCCCACGCCCTTTGCCGCCGAGCTCGCCGGCGTCGTCGACCGCAGCCTCGCCGAGCTCGAATCGATGCGCCACGCAACGAACGCCGCGCCCGCGGGCAATGTGCGCCTGGGCATCACCGAGTCGGCGATGACCACCTTGCTGCCGCAGGCCTTCGCGGCCTTGCAGCGCCAGGCTCCGGGCATCGCCTTGCAGATCGACCGCGGCACCACGCCCGATCTGCTGCTGAGCCTCAAGGCTGGCCGCGTCGATGCCGCCGTCGTCGTGCGCCCGGTTTCGGGCGGATCGAGCCGCCTGCTGTGGACCCCGCTGCTGCGCGAGGAGTTCGTGCTGGTCGTGCCGGCCGGCATGGCGCCGGGCACGACGCGGCAGATCCTGGCCCAATCGCCCTGGATCCGGCTGGACCGCTCGGTGGTCGCGGGCCAGATGGCGGCGCGTTTCGTCAACCAGCTGGTGCCACAGCGCCAGCCGCTGCTGGACGTGCCGGGCATTGACGCGATCGTGGCGATGGTGGCAGCCGGACTGGGCGTGTCGGTGCTGCCGCGCATCCGCTACCAGCTGCGCGATGCCTACGGCGTGCGCGAGATATCGCTGGGGCGCGGCGCGCCGGTGCGGCAGATCTGCCTGGTGCGGCGCATGGCGGATGCGGGCCTGCGCAGCCTCGATGCGGTGGAGCAGGCTTTTGTGGCCGCGGCGGCCGAGCCCTGACAGCTGTGCTCAAGGCTCTTGCCTCTCCCCATGCGCCGCTCTCGTTCATGGCGAGCCTGTCGAAGCATGTCACCCTTCGGCATCCTCCCCCGCGCCCAGCGCCATCAGCGACGCATTGCCCCCCGCCGCGGCGGTATTGGTGCTGACCACGCGCTCGACAAGCAGGCGCTCCAGGGGCACGGGATCCTTTTCATGCGCCAGATGTATCACGGCCAGCAAGGCACCCGCGCGCGCCGCCAACTGGCGCTGCAGTGACAGCAAGGAGTCGGCGGTGCCCGCATGCAGCACCGCGTCGGCGTGCAGGCGCTTGTCGGCCAGTGCCTGCGCCCAGTCGCTGATCAGCACCACATGCCGCGTCACCGCGGACGGCAGGCGCTCGTAAAGCGCTGCATGCTCGGCAGGCCAGACGGCACTGCCGCCCACGGCCAGCACTGCGGCCAGCAGCCATGGCAGGCCTTCCTCGCTGGACGCCAGGCACAGCGTCGCAGGCCGCGCCACCAGCCGGTAGCTGTTGCGTTCGCCGGTCGGCCCGGGCAGCAGCAGTTCCAGATCAGCGGGGGACTGGCCCGCATACAGCGCGCAGCGCTCGGCCAGTGCCGGCATGGCGGTCTCGGCCCAGCGCTGCAGCGCCTGCAGCGCCGGGTGCATCGCCGGCCCGGGCGCGGCCTGCGGCGCGATCGCCTCGCGCAGCAGCAGCTCGCGCCCGTCCGCGGGATGCTGCGCCAGCAGCCGGCGCAGGTACAGCGGCCCGCCGGCCTTGGGCCCGGTGCCCGACAATCCTTCGCCGCCAAAGGGCTGCACCCCGACCACGGCGCCAATAATGTTGCGGTTGATATAGAGATTGCCCGCGCGGCACGCCGCCGTGACCTGGGCCGCAGCCCCGTCCAGCCGCGAATGCAGGCCCTGGGTCAGCCCATAGCCCGTGCCGTTGATCTGCGCCAGCAGCGCCTCGAAGCGCGCGCCGGGGTAGCGCAGCACATGCAGCACCGGGCCGAAGACCTCCTGCTCCAGCTCGCCAATGCGCTCGATCTCGATCACCGTGGGCGCGACATAGCTGCCCTGCCCGGCATCGGCGGGCAGCGCGCAGCGGCGCACCGCATAGCCCCTGGCACGGAAAGCCGCAACATGCTGCTCGATGTTGGCCTGGGCCTGGGCATCGATCACCGGGCCGACATCGGTCGCAAGCTGCTGCGGGTCGCCGATCTGCAGCTGCTGCATCGCGCCATCGAGCATCTGCAGCACGCGGTCGGCGCAGTCTTCCTGCACGCACAGGATGCGCAGCGCCGAGCAGCGCTGGCCCGCGCTGTCGAAGGCCGAGGCCAGCGCGTCTTGCACGGCCTGTTCGGCCAGCGCCGTGGAATCCACCAGCATGGCGTTCTGCCCGCCGGTCTCGGCAATCAGCACCACCGGCTGGCCGTCGGGGCGCAGGCGCCGGCCCAGCGTGCGCGAGAGCTGCTGCGCGACTTCGGTCGAGCCGGTAAACACCACGCCCATCACGCGCGCGTCGGCCACCAGCGCGGCGCCGATGGTCGATCCCGCGCCGGGCAGCAGCTGCAGCGCCGCGGCCGGCACGCCCGCCGCATGCAGCAGCTGGGTGGCGCGTGCCGCAATCAGCGGTGTCTGGCGCGCGGGCTTGGCCAGCACCGCATTGCCCGCGGCCAGCGCCGCCGCCACCTGCCCGGTGAAGATGGCCAGCGGAAAATTCCATGGGCTGATGCACACCACGGGCCCGAGCGCGCGGTGCGTGCCGGGGTGAAAGTCGCGCGCCACCTGCGCCGCGTAGTAGCGCAGGAAGTCCACCGCCTCGCGCACTTCCCCCAGTGCATTGGCCGCGGTCTTGCCGGCTTCGCGCACCAGCAGCGCCATCAGCTGCAGCAGCTGCTGCTCGAAGGAATCGGCCGCGCGCAGCAGGCATTGCGCGCGCTCGGGCGCGGGCGTCTGCGACCAAGGCGCAAACCCGGCTTCGGCCGCAGCCAGCGCGGCCTCGGTCTGCGCGGCATCGGCCTCCTGGACTTCGCCCACCGTCTGATCGCGCCGCGCGGGGTTGTATATCGGCCGCGGTGCCTGCGACGAAGGCACCGGCACCGCAATCAGCGGCGCGGCGTGGGCCGGCAGCGGCTGCGCCAGCACCGCGGCAAAGGCCTGCACGCTGGCTTCATCGGCCAGATCCAGCCCGCGCGAGTTGGCCCGCTGTGCGCCAAACAGCGCGCCCGGCAAGGGGATGCGCGGATGCTCCGCGCCCACCACGCCCGCGCTGCCGGCCGCCGCCTCCACCAGCGCCACCGGCGAGCGCAGCAGCGCCTGCAGCGTGACCGACGGGTCGGCCGCCTGGTGCACGAACGAGGAATTGGCGCCGTTTTCCAGCAACCGCCGCACCAGATAGCCCAGCAGCTGCGCATGCCCGCCTACCGGCGCATAGATGCGGCACCGGCGCCCCAGCCCGCCGCGCGCGGCGTTGCCTACGACCTGCTCGTACAGCGGCTCGCCCATGCCGTGCAGGCACTGGAATTCATAGCCCGCGCCCGGGTAGTCGGCCGCGGCCAGGTGGTACACGGTGGCCAGCGTGCGTGCGTTGTGCGTGGCGAACTGCGGATATACCGCGTCGGGCGCGGCCAGCAGCCGGCGCGCGCAGGCGATATACGACACATCGGTATGGGCCTTGCGCGTGAACACCGGGTAGCCATCGAGGCCCAGCAGCTGCGCGCGCTTGATCTCGCTGTCCCAGTACGCGCCCTTGACCAGGCGCAGCAACAGGATGCGCTCGCGGCGCCGCGCCAGATCGAGCACGAAGTCAATCGCGCTGGCGCAGCGCTTCTGGTAGGCCTGCAGCACAAAGCCCAGGCCGTTCCAGCCCGCAAGCTCGGGCGCGTGGCAGAGCTTTTCCAGCAGGTCCAGCGACAGCTCCAGCCGCTCGGATTCCTCGGCGTCGATATGCAGCGCGATGCCATGGCGCCGCGCCACCACCGCCAGGCGCAGCACGCGTGGGTACAGCTCGTCCATCACGCGCGCGCGTTGCGAGCGGCAGTAGCGCGGGTGCAGCGCCGTGAGCTTGATCGACACGCCCGGGCCGTCGTGGATGCCGCGCCCCAGCGCCGCGCGGCCCACGGCCTCGACCGCATGGGCATAGGCCGCCAGGTAGTGCTGCGCCTGTGCCTCGGTCAGCGCGCCTTCGCCCAGGATGTCATAGGAGTGGCGAAAGCCCTGCGCTTCGCGCACGCGGCCATCGGCCAGCGCCTGCTCGATGGTCTCGCCCGCGACGAACTGCCGCGCCATCAGCCGCACCGCCGCGTCCACCGCGGCGCGCACCAGCGGCTCGGTGCCCTTTGCGCTCAGCCGGTGCAGCGCGGCCGCAAGGCTCGCCTGCGCAGGCGCCTGCACCAGCCGCCCCGTGAGCAGCAGCCCCCAGGCGGCGGCATTGACAAACAGCCGCGGGCTCTTGCCCAGATGCGCCTGCCACGCGCCGCCGCCGATCTTGTCGCGGATCAGCGCATCGCGCGTGGCGGCGTCGGGAATGCGCAGCAGCGCCTCGGCCAGGCACATCAGCGCGATGCCCTCGTGGGAAGACAGGGAGAACTCCTGCAGCATGCCCTGAACCAGTCCGCCCTCGAACCCGCTGCCGCGCGCGCGCACCCCGCGCGTGAGCCGCGCCGCGGTGGCCTCGATGGCCTGCTCCAGCGCCGCGGGCAGGCGCGCCTGCTCGAGCAGCGGCGCCAGCGCCTCGGGCTCGCTCAGCGCCTGGGCATGCGCGATTGCCGCGCGCTGCGGGTTGTCATGGGCACTGCGCGGCGCAAAGGCGCTGGTGGTAGTGGTGGTGGAATGCAGCATGGCTTTGCCGGCGCCCCCTTCTGGCCCGAGGCGGCGCCCGTCCTCCCTGGTGTAAAGAACCTGGGAGTCAGCATAGCGGGTTGACGGTTGCGGCGATAAGCCTGGCCGCCGGCGTCTGATGCCAGTCAGTGGCTACTTAGAGCGCCTGACACAACCGAGCAAATCGAAGATTCGCGGTTGAGGTGAGGCGCGGCCGGCTAGGCGCCGCCGGCTAGGCGCGCTGCCCCAGACAGTGCGAATAGCACAGCAAGGCAGCGCAACGACGCCTCAAGGGTTGTGTCAGGCGCTCTTACGCAATTCCCACGACCTTGTGCGTCTGTATCGACAACCGCCACTGCGGATGCGCCATGCAGTAATCAATCGCCAGCCGGGTATTTTGCTTTTGCAGCAGTCCATCCATCGGCTGCAGGAAATGGTGCGTGAACGCCAAGTGCGCAAACTGCTCGGGCATCGCGCCGGGCTGCGGAAACACCAGCTTGAGCTCCGAGCCTTCGGTCAGCACCAGCGGCGCGCCGGCCTTGGGGCTGACGCAGATCCAGTCCAGGCCTTGCGGAGCCGGCTGGGTGCCGTTGGTCTCGACGGCAATCTCGAAACCCGCGGCATGCAGCGCATCGACCAGCGCCTGGTCCAGCTGCATCAGCGGCTCGCCGCCGGTGCAGACCACCAGCGGCTTGCCTGAAGGCGAATCGGGCCACAGCGACCGCACCTTGGCCGCCAGCGCCTGGGCGGTGGCGAACTTGCCGCCGTTCTCGCCATCGGTGCCGACGAAATCGGTATCGCAGAACTGGCAGACGGCCTTGGCACGGTCCTTTTCGCGGCCGGTCCAGAGGTTGCAGCCGGCAAAGCGGCAGAACACCGCCGCGCGCCCGGCCTGGCCGCCCTCGCCTTGCAGCGTGTAGAAGATTTCCTTGACGG
>JBEVDH010000273.1:0-3060 GCA_040514115.1 Comamonas sp.
GCTGATCGTGCTCGACATCGACCACTTCAAACGCATCAATGACAGCTTCGGCCATCCCGTGGGCGACCGGGTCATCCTGGGCGTGGTGGCCTGCCTGCAGGCCGTCGTGCCGGCCGCCGCCCAGGTCGGCCGCGTGGGCGGCGAGGAATTCACGGTGGTGCTGCCGCAGCACAGCGGCGCGGCGTCGGAGCGGGTGGCGCAGGAGCTGCGGCGCGCGATTGAAAGCCATGCGTTCGGGCTGCCCGACGGCAGCAGCGTGACGGCCAGCTTTGGCGTCTGCTGGGCCAGCGCGGGCGGCGACTTCGACAGCGCCTACGGCCTGGCGGACGAAGCGCTCTACGCGGCCAAGCGCGCCGGCCGCAACCAGGTCCGGCTCGCCTCCCATGCCCTGCAGACCCTCGAGCATGTGGGGTAGCCCGGCGCTGGACTGGCTGGATACGCGCTTGTCCGTCTCCCCTGAAATACAGACCGCCGTGCCGGACCCCAGCCCGACATGGCGGGTGCTGATTGTCGACAACGACCCCGACGTGCACGCCGCCACCTGCGCCGCGCTCGAAGGCCAGATGCTGTTCGAGCGCCCGCTGGTGTTCATGCATGCGTTCTCGGGCGACGAGGCGCGCGCCCTGCTGCTGCGCGAGCATGACCTGGCGATGGTGCTGATCGACGTGGGGTCCGAGCGCACCAGCTCGGGGCTGGAGCTGGTGGACTTCATCCGCCACAGCGCGGGCCTGCGCAACACGCGCATCGTGCTGCGCACCGGCCAGCCCGGGCAGGTGCCCGATCTCGAGACGCTGCTGCGCTATGACATCAACGACTACCGCACCAAGGCGGAGCTCACGCGCGACCGGCTGCTGGCCATGGTGGTCACCGCCGTGCGCTCCTACAAGCAGCTGTGCGCGGTGCATGCCAGCGCCTACCATGACCCGCTGGTCGATCTGCCCAACCGCTCGCATTTCATCGAGCGCATCCACGACGGCCAACGCCGGGCCACGGAGGACTACATCCTGGCCCTGATCGACATCGACGATTTCAGCGCCACCAACGACATGATGGGCCACCATTTCGGCGACCGCCTGCTCGAGCGCGTCGCGCGCCGCCTGGAAGCCGCGCTGCCCGCCGGCGTGCTGCTGGCGCGGCTGGGCGCGGATACCTTCGCGGTGCTGGGCTCGGTGGCGCAGGTGCAGCCGCGGCGCCTGCTGGACTGCGTGCGCCAGCCGCTGCTGGTCGATGGCGTGCCGCACAAGGTATCGCTCACCTGTGGCTATGTGCTGCTGCCCAAGGAGCCGCAGGCCGGCGCCGACCTGATCAAGGATGCGACCATCGCGCTCAAGCGCGCCAAGCGCGACCATCGCGGTCAGCACCTGCAATATGCCGACCAGATGGGCGCCGAGGCGCGCGCGCGCGGTGCTGCTGTCGGAACTGCGCGAAGCCATCGAGCGGCGGCAACTGTTCCTGGTGTACCAGCCGCAGCTCAACCTGGACACGCGGGAACTGACCGGTCTTGAGGCGCTGCTGCGCTGGCGCACCGAAGACAACCGCTTCATCCCGCCCGACCAGTTCATCCCGGTGGCCGAACACTCGGGGCTGATCCTGGCGCTGGGGCAATGGGTGCTCGACACCGCCTGCGCCACCATGCGTGAACTGCTGGACACGGGGCTGGCGCCGCTGCGCATGGCCGTCAACGTCTCGCCGGTGCAGCTGCAGGACCCGGGGTTTTTCGAGCTGGTATGTACCGCGCTCGACGACAACGGCCTGCAGGGGCGGCACCTGGAGCTGGAAATCACCGAGTCGGTCGCCGCTTTGCCGACCCAGCTGCTGGACCTCACGCTGTGCGCGTTGCGCGCCGAGGGCATCTCGATTGCCATCGATGACTTCGGCACCGGGTATTCGTCGCTGAGCTATCTCGAGCGCCTGCCGCTGGACCGCATCAAGATCGACCGCTCCTTCACGCGCCAGCTCGGCGATCCGCACGGCGCGCGCATCGCGCAGATGATTGCCGAACTGGGACGCAAGCTCGGGCTGACGGTGCTGGCCGAGGGCATCGAGGATGCATCCGCCTGGCACGCCTTGCTGGCCATGGGTTGCCAGGAGGGTCAGGGCTATCACATCGCCCGGCCCATGGACAAGCCGGCGCTGATCCAGTGGCTGGAGCGCCATCCGCAGCGGGTGCAGGTGGCCTGACGCGGGCGGCCTGGCGCGGCCCGGCCTGACGCGGCCCGGCGCCTGCCACAGGGTGCGCCGCAGGACCGGGCCGGCCTTGAGAAGACTCATGGCGCTTGGTGCCATGCGATCCAGCAAACAGGGCTGCGCCCACGCGCATGGGAGCGCGGCCGGGCGGCGCGCAACGCACGCAAGCGAGCAGGCAACAATCGCTTTTCCCCGCGCGGCACGATCGTCGCTAGCATCCAGCCCATGCAACGCTTCACCATTTCCCTCCAGGACAGCCTGGCCCAGGAGTTCGATGCCTTCATGGCGCGCACCGGCCACAGCAACCGCTCCGAGGCCATACGCGATCTGCTGCTCACCCACCTGGGGCGCCAGCGCGAGGCCACGCAGGCCATGGGCCCCTGCGTCGCCAATCTGTCCTATGTCTACGACCACCACGAACGCGAGCTGTCCGAGCGCCTGGCGCGGCTGCAGCATGCCCACCACCATCTGACGATTGCCACCACCCATGTGCATCTGGACCATTCGCAGTGCCTGGAGACCGTGATGCTCAAGGGCCCGGCCGAGCAGGTGCGGCAGTTTGCCAACCAACTGATGGCCGAGCGCGGCGTACACCATGGCCAGCTCAATGTGGTCATGGGCCAGGTCGGGGCAGACACGCACCACCATCATCCGCACGTTTGACGCCGGGCGCACCACCAGGGTGCGGGCGCACTGCAAAGGTGCTTGAATCAGCGCCAGCCGCTGGTATGAAGTTTGCTGAAAACTTCATACATGCTTTCATTCCCCGCCCCCATCCCACCCCTCTCCTGCCCATCGGCCCGGCGCATCATGGGCGTCGTGGCCCTGGCCCTGCCCTGGGCCGCGGCCGCGCAGGAAAGCCTCCCGCCCCTT
>JBEVDH010000074.1:0-26522 GCA_040514115.1 Comamonas sp.
TGGTGGCAGTGATGCCGACGTTGGACAGAACCATGGTTGCCAGTTCAGCGGCGGTCTTGCCCACGGCGTAGGAGGCGCCCAGTTGTTTGGCGAAAGCGTATTCCGACGAAGCAGTCGTGCCAGCGTTGGAAACTTGGTTCAGGTAAACGTTGTGGGCAGGCGAAGAATTGGACAACGCGCGGTTGACGATGCTGACTGCAGCTGATGCGCCGAAGATTGGGAGAGCCATTTGGGTTTCCTTGAGGAACTATTAGTAAAAACTCGTTACAAATGGAACAGGTACACACAAAGGCACCTTATCCATACAAATTTGCTCAATGTTGCCCGCCACGACCGAAAGCGATGCCCGGCAAGCCACTGATCCAAATCTGCGCCCATCTTAGGATTGGTGCGGAAAATTAATTGGTGACCGGGATCACATGTTTTCGCACTGCGTTGCCGTGTCCGTCGTTTAAGCAACACCTCACCACTGCGTCCGCAACGCCATATAGGCACCTTGGCTGCGTTGCTGGAACAGCACCAGGTTGGCGCGCTGACGCTGCCATTCCAGTCCCAGCGCCAGTTGCCAGCCCTGCACTCCGGACGTGGCCAGAGGGAAGCTGTACTCCGCCCGCAGGGCTTGCCGGCTGATTCGGCGGCGGGCAGCGTTTTGCAGCAGCGGACTGTAACCAGAAGTGTCGCTTTGGAGATAGATTTCTCCATCCACCAGCCATTGGTCGCGCGCGCGCCAGCCCTGGCCCACAGCCACGAGGCGCAGCAGGTTTTGCTGCTGGCGGCCACCGGCGCGCTCGGCCTGTTCGGGCACGTCCTGCCCCACGCGCAGGCTGGCCTGCCAGAACTGCATGCCCAAAAGCCAGTCGCTGCTGGCCCGGGCCTCGCAGGTGTGCTGCACCAGCCCGCCCGCATAGCGGCCCGACAGAATGCGGTTGTCTTGCAGACGCCGCTCCTGGAGTTCCAGCCCGGTGCGCACGAAACAGTTGGTCAGACCCCACTGCACTCCGCCTCCCAGGCCTGCGGTCCGAAAGCGGGTACCGGCCTCGCTGTTGAACACCGCCAGATTGCCGCCCATATAGTGGGACGGCATCGAATACTCCGCCAGGCCCTGCGCCTGCTGCAGGCCGGCGCGCGAGCGCAGCCCCTCGCGCACGCCCAGGCTTGCGGACAGCTGCCAGGGGCCTTTGCGCCCGGTCCATCCCAGGTCGGTGCGCGCGTAGTTGCCCGGCTGGCGCGCGTAGCTCGCGTCCAGCGGCATTTGCACGTTCAGTCCCTGGATGGTCAGGGTGAGGCTTGAAAGGTCGGGCATGCCGAGCAAGTTGGTGTCATGGCCCAGCTTGGCGGCGACATAGCCCCGGTGACGCCAGCCTTGAGGCTCCTCGGGCGCGCTCCAGCGCGCGACTTCCCGCGATAGAGTCTCGCGCAGCGGCGCCGGCAGCTGCGGCTCCTGCAGCAGACTTTGCATCAGCTGAATGGAGGCCATGCCGTCCCCGCTGCCTGCGAGCGCAATGGCGTAGTCCATCTGCACGTGCAATGGCCCAGGCTCGAGCATCAAGGAGCGTTCAAGATAGTCGACGGCTTCGGTGTAGCGGCCGTTCTGGTTGAGCGCCCAACCCACCCAGCCCAGCCAGGCGCTGTCTTGCTGGCATTCGGACAGCTTGCCCAGCTCCTGCGGCAAGATGCTGCGCAGTTGCTCGGGAGTGGCCGCGGCCATACCCTGCGGCGTGGGCGCGCACACCTGGTCCTGCTGCGCCAGGGCAGCCCCTGCTGCGGCCCAGAACATGAATGCACCCATCAATGCCTGCGCGCGCGGCATGCGGCGCGGCTTAATTTTCATGCCCGGTGGTGTTCTCGGACCCCGCGGGAGTCAGAGGGTAGGCGCAGATGCGGTGCGGAACGCGCATGCCATCGAGCATGAAAGTGCCCATGGGCTCGAGGCGCGAGGCACCGACCTGGGCTGCCATCCCCTCACCCACCAGAATCGGGTGGGACAGGTCCATGGTCATTGCAACCAGCCGATTGGCAATCGTCACCGTGTTGCCCAGGACCATATGCGTGCGGCGGCTGGCGCGCCCGAACGAGCCCACCATGGCGGGCCCGCACTCCAGGCCGATGCCCAGTGCCAGAGGCTCGAGGCCGGCCGGTGCCGGGTCGGGCAGCACGCCCTGCATGCCGGCGCTCAGCCGCACTGCGGCGCGCAGTGCACTTTGTGCATGGGAGGGGTGGTCGGCTGCGCCGTCATACCAGACGGCCAGCACGGCGTCACCCTGGAAAGATTCGATCACGCCGCCTTCGGCCTCGACGATGTCGGTAGCACGCGAAAAGAAAGCATGCAGCACGGCCGCGGCTTCTTCGGGGGGGCGCTCCTCGCAATAGGCCGAAAAATTGCGGATGTCGGCAAACATCACGCTGACCTGGCGTATGGAAGCCTTGATGGCACTCGAAGGCGACTGCAACGCCAGCGCCGCCGCCACGGGCTGCGGCAGATAGCTGGACAGGTGCGAATACAGGCGATCACGGTCCTTCCGGCTGCGCGCATGCTCGAGCGCCGCCCACAGCAGCGCCCCGCCCAGCACGGCCGCCGCGGCGGGCAGCCAGGCCACCCAGAGATTGCCATACAGCAGCAGCAGGGCATGGGCCAACAGCAGCAGCACGATCCAGCCCGATGCGGCCAGCGGCAGCCATTGGGCGGAGAAGACCGAGAAACGACCGGCGTTCGCCTGCCGCGTGCTGCTGCGCCGCAATTGCAGCGCGGTCAGCAGACTCATGCCCAGGAGCACGGCGCCAGCCTGCAGCAGAAGATGGCCTTTGGGGGTGTACGGAACGCGGCCATCCATGGCGGCAAGCATGAATTGGGCATGTGCCTGCATGCCTGCGGCGGCACTGCTGTAAGGCGTGGCGATGCGGTCGTTCAACCCGAAGGCACTGCTGCCCACGAGCACCCAGGCATTGCGCAGCAAGTCGGGCGGTATGCGGTCTGCAAGCAGGTCGGCGGCCGAAATGCTGACGAAACTGTCTGGCGCAAGACGCCAAGACAGGCGTGCATCACCGTTGGCCTGCAGTGGAACCGGGGGAAAGCCCGCCTGGGCGCCCTGCAGGAACCATTGCGGATCGAGCCAGCCGCTGCCGCGCACCAGCGCCAGGTTGTCTTCGCCACCGGCCTGCATGAGGGCGGCCAACGCCAGCGCGCCATAGGCCCGGCCCTGGTAGCACAGCACCGCGGGCTGGTAACGCACGATGCCGTCATGCGACAGACGCGGCGTGATGTGACCGACGCGCGTGCCGGCGCCGGTCAATTCTTCATGGTTGGCCAGATAACCGCTGGCGGTCTCGAAAGGCACCGGGCACGAAGGCCAGGCCAGCGCGCCGGCCAGTTGCCCGCCCTGGATGTCGTCGCCCTGCCCCGGAAGGGCAAAAATCTGCGAAAGGATAGGCTCGCTTTGCTCGATCTGCGCCTTGAGCACGGCCACACCGTGGCGTTCATCGGCAAATACCACGTCCCAGATCTGCTGGTCGGCGCCGCGCTCGGACAGCTTTTGCATGAGCTGCGCCGTCAGTTGGCGCTCCCAGGGCCAGGCACCGAGCTCCTTGAGGCTCAGTTCGTCGATATCGACCAGCACCAGGCGGCGCTCTTCGGCATGCACGCCCCCCACGCGCCAGACGAGATCAGTGGCGCGCTCCTGCAATGGCTGCACCCAGGCCGCACCCCAGACAGCGAGAAGCGCCCATATGGAAAGCGCAGACAGCCAGGCCAGCACCGGAATCAATGGCCGCAAAAACTTCGCTTGCTTCATCACACTTCAATTGTCCATGGCGCATTGAAGTGCACTATTTTATCCGGTGGACGGCGACAGCTGGCCAGGGCGCACCTCATTTCAGCGACCCCATACGGTGATGCCTTGCAACGTTCCCGAGGGTATGCCTTTTTGGAAGAGATAGCCCGCTTCACGCCCATCGGCACTCAGGCCGCCCTGCACGATGCTGTTGCCGCCCACCGACCGCATCAGGCCGGTATTGGAGATGGTTCCCGTTGCCTGGATGACATCGGTCCCCAATTGCGCGCCCTGGACATCCAGCCGCGTGGAAAAGGTGTTGGCGTCAAAGTTGACGCCCAAGGAAGCGGCGGTCACGCTCACATGCTCAAGCGTCGTAGCCAGGCCGTTGCGCAGGACGCTGGCGGATGCGGTTTCAAGCCGGAATTGCGCCGTGCCCGAGCCAGGGGCATAGACGACAGGCTTGCCATCCTCGAGCGGCCTGAACAGCGCATAGGCGCCGTTGCTGGCTAGACGCTCGTTGGCTTGCAGCATGGCAACGTCGATTTGCTTGCTGAAAGTGTCGCCACTGAGCTGCTGGCCATAGGTGTAACGCCCCCAGCCAAGGGTCTTGACGAGCACCGGCTCCGGGAGGGGCGGAAGCGCAGGCAGCGTGGGCTGACCAGGCTGCGGGGGCTTGAGCGTGCTGACTGCAGCAGCCACCTGCTCATCGGTCAGCAGGGGTTTGTCGGCGGCAGCCAGCAGCACGGCAGTGCCGACATTTTGCGGCTGCCGTTGTTCGGCCCGCGCAACGGCCTGCTGGGGCAACGAGGCTACCACCAGATCGACCGTCGGGACAAGGCGAGGGGCGGTCTGCAGGCGCCCGAGCTCGACCATCTGGCCTTTCATGTCCTGGGACAGCAGGCGGCCGTCCTGGCAGGGGCCCAGTCCGGCACCGCAGGCGCCGAGCAAGGGAGCCACGGAGATGGCGCCCGTGAAAACCGAAGCCGACGTCAGATCGGCTGTGGCCCTGACCAGGAAGTCCGTGCCCTTGACGCCGATCGCCGCCACCGGCGTGTTGAGGCGAAAGCGATGACGTGCGGCCGCGCCCCACTCTCCCGTGATGGAGCGCACGACACCTTCTTCCAGCTTGAACTTGATCGCACTGGCCTCGGCATCGGTTTGCGAATACGCATAACTGTCGATCTGCAAACGACTGGAAGGGCGCACGCTGACCCTTGCACCATCGACGAAGCGCAGGTGCACATGGCCGCCGAGCTCGGTTTCCACCGTATCGCCGACGCGCACCTGGAAGCCCCGCGTCATCGCGGAGGCGCTGCCGTCGGCGTGCATGACGTTGACCTGGCCAATGACCATGGTCGCCTGAGCGACCAGGGGCTTCACGGTCAGCGCGTGCGCAGCTGCGCCACCGGCCAGCATTGCCCCCACCACCGAATACCGCAGTACTTTGCCCATTGTCATAGTGCCTACCCCAACGTAATTCGATCCAGTATTGCAGACGCGCGCTCAAGCATGTGTGCGCCCCATCACACAAAAAGTCACATTCAGCGCATATCGGCGGAAACATCGCGCATCGATTCCGCCCGGGCGTTCTCTCAGAGGGAAAAAATGCGAACATTGCGCTCATTCCAGAACGCAATGAACACAAAAAGTTACATCCAATGGATTAGAGGGCGGTCAATTGCCAATGCATGCGTCTCATGCCTAGTTTCAGAGGTGAAATAGCGCCGTCTTGGCGTTTTGGCGACTCCCTGGGGTGTCGGCTGCATCTAGTTGATACACTCTTCGCTTATGCCCGTTTCGGTTCAACTTCTGACACAGTTCCCTTTGCTGCAGTCGCTAACCCGTGACGAACTGGAAAAACTTTCAAGCCGCATGAATTTGCGTTCGTTTGCACGCCGGGCAATGGTGTTGTCCAAGGATGCAAGCGTATTCGAGCTGGGCTTTCTGGTCGAAGGTCGCCTTCAGGGCCTGGATTTCACGGTGGATGGCCGCAGCGTTGGGCTGTACTTTGTCGACCCCGGTGATTATTTTGGCGAACTCACCGTCGTCGATGGACAGCCGCCGGCTGAATTTGTCGCGGCCGCCATGAAATCCACGGTGGCGTTCCTCGATGCGGACACGGTGCGTGAAGTGATCCTGAGGCATCAGGATGCGGCAGATGCGGTGATGAAAAAACTGGCCCGGCGCGTGCGCGAGGTGACGGCGCAGCGCACCTTGCTGAGCCTGCCCAACCCGTTTCAGCGGCTTTGCGTTCTGCTCTTACAATTGCCGTCGAACCAGCTCAGTGACCAGCGGGTCGTCGAACAGATCCCGACCCACCAGGAGTTGGCGATCATGATCAATGCCAGCCGGGAGACCGTGACGCGGGCTTTTCAGTTGCTGTTCACCCAGCGCATCCTGGTGCGCGATGGGACCTCCCTGATCATCATTGAACCCGTGGTCATCAAGGACATTGCAGAGGGCCGCATGCCCCCTCCCAAAGCCTGAACCCTGAACCTTGAAAAAGCTTACTTCCTATTTTTTTCCCCTCGGCCACTCGGATCTGATTGTTCAATTCGCGCGGCGCGACATTGAAGCCAAATACCGCCAGTCATGGCTGGGCATGGCATGGCTGCTGCTGGCGCCCTTGTTGATGCTGACCATCTACACCCTGGTGTTCCGGCATATTTTCCAGGTGCGCTGGGCGCCGCCCGAGGAAGGCAACCTGGCTTTTGCGCTCAGGTTGTATACGGGTCTGCTCATCTTCAATTTCTTCGCGGAATGCATCAATCGCGCGCCCAGCCTGCTGCTGGAGCAGCCACATCTGATCAAGAAGGTGGTTTTCCCGCTGGAAGTGCTGCCCTGGGCGACGGTGCTTTCCGCCTGTGTCCAGTTGCTGATTGGCGCCGGCATCCTGCTCATCCTGCATCTGATCGGCCTGGGCAACATCCCGCTGTCGGCGCTGGCTTTGCCGCTGGTCTGGCTGCCGCTGCTGCCGCTGTGCCTGGGCCTGACCTGGCTGCTCAGCGCCATCGGCCTTTTCATCCGCGACATCGGCCAGATCGTCAGCCTGACCATGAGCGCCCTGGTCTTCATCAGCCCGGTTTTCTTTCCGGTGGAAGTCTTGCCCGCCAAGGTGCAGGAATGGATGTGGCTCAACCCGCTCGCGCCCATCATGACGCAGACGCGCACGGTGCTGCTGCAAGGCCAATGGCCCGACTGGGGCCAGTTCCTGCTGAGCCTGGGCGTGTGCACCGTGATTGCCGTGATCGGCGCCGTGGTGTTCAAACGCCTGCGCGAAGGATTCTCGGATGTCATCTGATCTCGCGATCGACGCTAGCGACCTGTCCAAGCGCTACCCGCTCTACAACAACCCCTCGGACCGGCTGATGCATCTGCTGTGGGGCCGCAAGCAGTCGCAGGAGCAATCCTTCTGGGCGCTGCAGGACGTGAACCTGCAGGTGGCGCGCGGCGAGGTGGTGGGACTGGTCGGGCGCAACGGCGCCGGCAAGTCCACGCTGCTGCAACTGCTGTGCGGCACGATTCCCGCGTCTTCGGGCCAATTGCGCGTGCAGGGCCGCGTGGCGGCGTTGCTGGAGCTGGGGGCGGGCTTCAACCCGGACTTCACCGGCATAGAGAACATCTTCATGAACGGCGCCATCCTGGGCATGAAGCGCCACGAGATAGAGCAGCGCCTGGACGAGATCGTGGAGTTTGCCGATATCGGCGATTTCATCCACAAGCCGGTGAAGACCTATTCCAGCGGAATGTATGTGCGCCTGGCATTCGCCGTGGCCACCAGCACCGACCCCGACATTCTCATCATCGACGAAGCGCTGTCGGTGGGTGACGGCGCTTTCGCCAGGAAGTCCTTTGATCGCATCATGCGCCTGAAGGAAGCCGGCAAGACGATCTTCTTCTGCTCGCATTCGATGTACCAGGTGGAGGCGCTGTGCGCGCGCGCGATCTGGATGGAAAAGGGCCGCGTGAAGATGGACGGCAATGCCGCCGACGTCACAAGCGCCTATGCCACCAGCCTCAATGCGCCCACCACGCCGACACCCGAGCAGCAAACCGCGACCGTCATGGCCAGCGGCACGGGACGCATCTGCAAGGCCGTGGCACGCACCGGAGTGCAGGAAGGCAGCGAAGTGCACCTGGTTTCCGGGCAATCCGATCTGACCATCGATATCTCCTTTGAAATCGACCCGCACCTGCCGGCACCCGGCGTCGCCGTCGGAATTTCCGATGCCAATGGCACCACGGTGACCAGCGCCATTTCCGTCAATGATGGCGTGGTGATTCCCGTCGACGCCCAGGGCCGCGGCCAGGCGAGCATCCTGTTCAAGCAGTTTCCTTTGCTCAAGGGCAGTTACTGGGTGACCTGCTTCCTGTCATCGGAGGACGGCTTGCACCCTTACGACCAGGTGCTGCATTGCCTGCGGCTCAATGTGCGCCAGGAAGGCACCGAACAAGGCTTCGTGAGCCTGCCGCACGACTGGCTTGGCGCCACGCCGCCAGTGACACGCTGACGTCGTATGCAGAAAAACCTCCAAATCGCCGGCCAGCAGCTGGAGCTGCGCGACATGGTCCACAGCGACATGGGCGATGTGCTTGCGCTGCATCACCAGGTTTTCAGCAGCAGCGCGCGCAGCGACTGGTTCGAATGGAAGTATGTGCAGGGCCACGGCGAAGGCGTGGGCATCTGGAATGACCAGCAGCAGCTGATTGCCTATTGCGGCGGTTTTCCGCGGCGCGTCTTGCAGCAAGGCGCGGCGGCGGATTTTCTGCAGATCGGGGACCTGATGGTCAGCCCCGAATGGCGCGGCGTTTTCACCCGCAAGAACCCGTTTTTCTATGCCTGTGAGCACCTCTATACGACCCGCCTGGGCAACGACCGCCCCTTCAAGGTAGGTTTCGGCTTCGCCCATGCGCGCTCCACGCGGCTGCATGTCAGGCAGGGGTTGGGGCGCGACGGCGGCATGGTGCCGTATCTGCAGTGGCAGGTGGCGCAGCGCTTGCCCCTGCCCGGCCCGCAGTGGCTCTGGAAGGTGGCGCCGCTCGCAGCCGATGCGCTGCGCGCCACCGTGGACAGGGCCTGGCAGGCCATGCGGCGCGAGACGCAGCAATACACGATTGGCATCCGCGATGCCGATTACGTGGCATGGCGCTTCACCCAGCGCCCTGACAAGCCATACCGCCTGTTCACCCTGCGCCGCATCTGGGATCTGCAGCCGCTGGGCGTGATCGTGCTGTCCCAGCCCTCGCACCCCGGCGAGGCGGTGCAATGGATGGACTGGATCGGACCTGCGCGCCATCTGGCGCACGCCTGCCTGGCTGCGCTGCGCATCGCGGCCCAGGAGGGCGCGCCGACCATGACGACCTGGGCCAGCGCTGCCGTGACCGAATTGCTGGCCGCCACGGAACCCGGTTTCCTGCCCCATATCGCGAACATCAGCATCCGGGCCCCCGCGGACATGGCAACGCAGGCGCCGGACCTGAAACTGTGGCTGATGGCAGGAGATACCGACTTCCTCTAGCCTTGATGGCGCCCGTTTTACCCCCCATTCCCCCGAACACCATGTCCAGGCCCACTTCCCCACCATCCCTGGCTGTCGTCACCAGCGTGAGCCGCATCGATGTGCTGCAGCAGCGCCTGGCGCAGTCCCCGTGCATGCAGCGCGGCGGCCTGCCCTGGTCGGCCTGTTTCAACAGTCCGTCCGCGGCGGCGGCCTTCAATCCGGCCATGCAAGCCCAGGCAGCACAAGGCACCGACTGGCTGATCTGGGTGCACCAGGATGTGTATTTCCCGGCGGGCTGGGAAGAGCTGTTCCGCCAGGCCTTGAGCGACGCCTGCGCGCGATGGCCCACGCTGGCGGTGGCCGGCGTCTACGGGGTGCGCGGCGTGGGCGAACAAAGCGTTCGCGCCGGCCATGTGCTCGATCGCGGCCAACTGCTCAAGGAGCCGGCGGCGCTGCCCTGCCTGGTCGATAGCCTGGACGAGCTGCTGGTTGCCGTGCGGGTGGATTCAGGCCTGCGCATGGACCCGGCCATGGGGTTTGATTTCTACGCCACCGATCTGGTGCTGCAGGCGCAGGAAGCGGGCATGTGCGCGGCGGCGCTGGATGCATTTTGCGAACACTGGTCCGATACCCCTGCACAAGGGGTGATGCCGCCCGGCCTGATCGAGCGCGTGGCCAGGAATGCGCATGCTTTCGAGCAGAAATGGGCCCACCGCCTGCCCGTCAAGACGCCCTGCTTTGAAATCCACCGGCCCGGCGACATCGCCGCTTTGGCAGCCTCGATGAGCATGTCCGCACCGTGAAGAATTACCAATGGAAAGTGGCCCGGTGGCTGCACCACCTGGACTTTGCCCATGTGCTGCCATGGATGGCCCGCCTGCCTCTGACGGTAGGCTATACGCTGGCGCATTGGCGCGGCGCGCTCAATGGCGCCACCGGACGCGACTGGCGCTCGATGGCGCTGGGTTTTCGCCACATCTGGAAACAAAGCCGCACGGCCTATCGGGAGCTCGCTCCCGCGGCCACCGAAGAGCAGCTCGATAGCTGGCGCGCGCAGCGCTTTGTCGCCGAAGCCATGGATGAATTCGAGGCGCGGCTGCTGTCCGCCGGCCGCGGCCTGGAGCTGAGCTGCGCGTTCGATCCGCCCAACGCGCTCGACTATTGCCGCCATCGCCGCCGCGGGCTGGTGATGCTGACGCCGCATTTCGAGAGCTTTTTCCTGGGCACCAGCTTTCTCGCGCGCTCGGGAGAAAGCGTCAACATCATGACCTCGGCGGTGACCCAGGATCCGCGCGTGGACAAGGCCGTGCGCGAGCATTTCACTGCCAAGTACCAGGATATGGAGCAGTACCTCAACGGCGGCAAGGTCGTGGAGATGGAAGCCGGGCTGCGCCCGTTCTACGACATGCTCAAGCGCCATGAAATCCTGATGATGCTGGGCGACGCCCCGGTGCTGCCCAATGGCGCGTCCATGACCGTGCGGTTTCTGGGTGCCGAGAGAACCATCGCGGGCGGCTGCATGCGGCTGGCGCAGCGCACGGACAGCGATATCGGCGGATTCATCTGTGTGCCGGTGCGCAAGGGCCATTACAAGCTGGTGTTCTTTCCCCCCGCACCCGCTCAAGACCCGGACACCATCCAGCGCATCTATGATTTCTTCACTGAACATATCATGAGCAACCCGGGCGGATGGTGGGCCAGCGATCTGCTCCCCGCCATGCCCGCAGTTGCTGAGGCCAGGACACCCACATGATTGCCGTCGTCATCCCGTGTTACCGCGTTACCAGGCATATCCTGGGCGTGATCGCGGCCATCGGCCCCGAAATTGCCCGCATCTATGTGGTGGATGATGCCTGCCCCGAAGGCAGTGGGCATCTGGTGCAGGAAAACTGCACCGACCCCCGCGTGCATATCCTGTGGCACCAGGAAAACCAGGGTGTGGGCGGCGCCGTGAAAAGCGGCTACACCCAGGCGGCGGCAGACGGCATGGAAATCGTCGTGAAAATCGACGGTGATGGCCAGATGGACCCCAGGCTCATCGCCCAGTTCGTCAAACCGATTCTGAACGGCGACGCCGACTACACCAAGGGAAACCGGTTCTACAACCTGGAAAAAATTCGCAGCATGCCGGGCATCCGCCTGTTTGGCAACGCCGTGCTGTCAATGGTTGCCAAGTTCTCCACCGGCTACTGGAATATTTTCGACGTCACGAATGGATATACCGCCATCCATGTGAAATTGATCGACCATCTGCCTCTCGCGAAAATCAGCAACCGCTACTTTTTCGAGACGGACATGCTTTTCAGACTGAACATCATCCGCGCATGCGTCATGGACATTCCCATGAACGCCGTGTACGCCGACGAAAAGAGCAATCTGAAAATCAGGGATATTTTCCTGGAGTTCTCTTTCAAGCACATCAAGAACTCCATGAAAAGAGTTTTCTATAATTATTTTCTGCGCGACATGACGGCGGCTTCGCTGGAGCTCCTGCTGGGCCTGGTATTTTTTGGATTTGGCATTTTCTATGGACTCACCCAGTGGGCCCATACGCTGTCCACGGGAACGCTCGCTCCCGCCGGCACGGTGATGCTGGCGGCGCTGCCCACCATCATGGGTTTGCAGATGCTGCTGGCATTCGTTACCTTCGATGTATCGAATGTACCGTCGCGCGCTATTCAGCAAAATCTCTGACCGCTTCACTACACCCGGCCACGCTCTCCAGCGCACTGAACCGCGCCCACAAAAATAATTCACCATGAGTTTGCAATCCATCATCCTTGCAATATTGACCGTGATTGGCCTGTCAACAGGCCAGATTCTTTTCAAGCTGGCAGCGCAGAATCTCAATGGGGATGGTTCCATTCTGATGCTGGCCCTCAAGAATACGCACCTGTGGATTGCACTGGTCGTTTACGGCATCTCCACATTGTTCTGGATATTGCTTCTGAGGCAGGTTCCTCTCAAGCTCGCCTACCCTTTCGTGGGCTGCGCCTTTTTCATCGTTCCCGTACTGGCGCATTTCTTTCTGGGTGAAACCCTCAGTTGGCACAGCCTTTTCGCAGCGGTGCTCATCGCATCGGGAATCTATGTGTCCCTGCTGGGCAGCAACGCATGAGAATCATTGACTCCCAATTTTTCATCAAGTATTTCGTCATTCTTCTGTTGGCCGTCGGTGGTTCATACTTCATTCCGCCCATGCAGTCCCCTGACGAAAATCAGCATATCGCCAAGGCCTATCTTCTCGCGCAGGGCGACTTGTTCCTGACCACTCCCGCCGGGAAGATGTCCGGCGGCTATGTGGACGATGGCCTGCACGATTTCATCCAGGGGCATATGCAGCTCTCGGGCCGCCCGGATTTCAGGCTGTCGCAGGAAGAAAAGGACAGGCTGAAAAACCTTGCCTGGAGTGAAGAAAAAAACCGTTCCTTCATGGAAATACCAGGAACCGGGTTCTATCTCCCCCTGATCTACCTGCCCCATGCCATGGCGATCAAGGCAGGAGAACTGGTGCAGATTTCCATCCACCATACCTATTACCTGGCGAGAATTTTCGTCATGGCGATCTCCATTGCCCTGATGCTGCTGGCATTCTCGCTTCATCGCCCAAGCATTCTCGCGCTCGGTATTCTCATGCTGCCGATGGGAATTTTTCAGTTGCTGTCACCCACGCTCGATGGCATCACCACCAGCTTGAGCCTGGTTGCCATCAGCCTGTTTTTCGCATTCCAGACCAAGCCCCCACGCAGCGGACTTTTCTATCTTCTGACTTTTCTTCTGGTTCTGATCGCCACCACCAGAATTCATCTGGCACCCCTTTTGCTGCTGCTTTTCATCATTGCCTTCCAGGAAAAGAATCGTAAATTCCTGGGAGTCGGCCTGCTGGCCACCGCCTTTACATTGTTCTGGATTGTTTTTTCCATAAAGACCACCGTGGACAACAGGATTCCCCGGGACATCTCCTCGCTGGAGGCGCTGCAGCATTACATCATTCACCCTGTGACTTTCATCGAGGTGCTGTTCAACACCGTGACCAACAGCGAAGCGATGAACTTCTATCTCCAATCGTTCATTGGAAGACTGGGATGGCTTGACACCAATCTGACCCTCTGGCACTACCCGGTCTTCTGCGCAGCCTTGGTACTTTTTGTGTTCATGAACGGCTTTGCCGCATCCAACAAAGGAAACAACGCCATCGCGCGATTTTCCCTCTTCGGCACCGCCCTGCTTTCGGTACTGGCCATCTTTACCGCGCTGCTCATTTCCTGGACGCCCTTTCCCGCGACGATCGTGCATGGCATCCAGGGAAGATATTTCGTGGTGCCATTCCTGCTGCTGGCCTATTCCTTTCACGGCATCTTCGACGTGCGATCGCGCGCGATGTCGCTTGCCAGCCAAGTGCTTGCAGCGATGTTCTTCGCTTTCAGCGCCTATGCCCTGCTGAGTGCGCTCCTGAGCCGCTACCCCATTGATTGAGCCCATGATAGCCAGCATCATCGTCAATTATTTCGGACACCGCCTGGTCCAGTCCGCGGCCGAAAGCCTGTTGCGCGACAGGCCGGACATGGAAGTCATCGTGGTCGACAACAGCGTGGATCCAGACGAGAGTGCGATGCTGCGCCAGGTGCTCGACAGCCGCGTCAAGATCATCACCAATGCCCGCAATACCGGTTTTGGCGCGGCCTGCAATGCGGGCATTGCCAGCACGCAGGCAGAGTTCATCATGCTGCTCAATCCCGACACCCAGGTCATCGCGGGCTGCATCGACAAACTGCAGGCAGCGCTCGAGCGCATGCCCCGGCTTGGCGCCGTCAGTCCCGCCCAGCTCTGGGAACCTTCAGCGCGCTTCCGGCTGCCGCCCGCCTGGCTGCCCACCGGTATTGAAATGTGGTGCATCGAGCAGGCATGGCGCAGCCGCAAGGCGGCCGTGAAAATGTCCAATGCCTACCGCAATCTGGCTTTGCGCGTGTGGCAGCGCGGTGGTGCGCAGGTGGTACCCCAGCGGGCGTTGTCGGGCGGCGCCGTCTTGCTGCGCCGGTCGGCGGCGCTGCAGGCGGGCGGCCTGTTCGACCCGGCCTTCTTCATGTACTACGAAGATTCGGATCTGTGCTGGCGCTTGAAACGCGCCGGCTGGCAACTGGGCATGGTGCCCGATGCCTATGTGCTGCATGAGTGGGAGCAGACTTCGGCCAAGGTGGATTTCATGGAGAAATCCAAGCAGATCTACCTTGACAAGCACTTTCACGGGCGCGGGGCGTGGCAGCAAAGAACGGCGCGCTGCATGCAGGTTGCGCCCCTTGCAACCCCCCTGGAGTGCCAGCCCCATGACAAGAGCAACCCGGTCTTCGATGTGCCGCTTGAATGGCATGGCGGCTGGCTGCTGGAGCTCAGCCCGTCGGCCCTGTTGATTCCCGCGGTGGGCTGCCTGGGCAGTGGCCCGAAGGCCGCGATTCCCCCGCATCTGATCGAACGCCTGGGAGCAGGACCGCTCTATGTCCGCATCGGACCGGACAAGCCGGCCGGACACACGCCGTTGCCGGTGTTTCGCCTGTCCTAGCGCTTGGCCCAGCCCGCAAGCGCGCGCAACGGCGCCGTGATGCGCCAGGATCTGGAGACCTGCATGGCTTGAATGGCCTGCATGGCTTGCTGCTCCTGCGCCAACAGCTGCTGGCGCAAGGCGTTCTCGCGCGCCAGCCACTGCTGGTGCAGCTCGTCGTGCTCCAGCCGCAGCCGCTGATTTTCCTGCTGCTGCTGCTGGTTGAGCTGCTGATGGCGCTGGATTTCCTGCTGGTGCCGCTGGATTTCCTGCTGGTGCTGCAGATTTTCCTGCTCCCGCTGCTGCGCGCGCAGCTCCCGCTGCAGCTCGAGCTGCGTGCTGTGCTCCCTTTGCGCCAGCAACGCCTGCTGCAGGCCTTCGGCATGAACGCTGGCGCTTTGCAAGGCGGACTCCACCCAGCGATCCATGCACTGCGCGGCAAGATGGTGCGCTAGCGCTGCGGGTTCAGCGCCGCTGTCCATCGCAGCGATGTCGTCGGCCGACAGATGGAAATACGCCTCCGCATAGCGCACCGCGCGCGGCAAGGTATAGGTTCTATACGCGTTCAGGCCCTTGACGTGACGGATGTAGTCCTGTTGCTGCAGCTGGGATGCAAAGCTTTGCATCGCTTGCTCTTTGCGCTCCCAGACCGAGGTGATGTCCAGCAGCATATTGGCGCGCAATGGACTGCCGATTTCATAAAGCATCAGCCCCACATCCGCCTGCGCCTTGCGCCGCCACTGCATCACGGCGGCTGCCGCCGCGCGCGCGCAAGCCTGGTGGTCAGGGTGAATCTCCCAGGGCGACGGGGCCAACACCATCTGGGGTTGATGCTGCTCCAGCAGTGCCAGCATATGCGCGATCAGGCCACTTTGCGTGAGCAGCGCGCGATCCTCGTACGGGCCGAATTCACAGTCGATGCCGGCGCCAAGACCGGCCAGGGCCTGGCGTGACTCCTGCTGGCGCGTGGCGCTTATGGCCGCTCGCTCGGCATCGGGCGCATACCCGGCACCATCCGTCAGTATGTGGACATGCACCGGCACGGCTTGCATGGCATACAGGGAAATGGCTCCGCCACACCCGAATATTTCATCGTCGGGATGAGGCGCCAGCACCAGCACCTTGCGCGCCGCAGGCAGTGCGCAGGGTTTGGTGGGAGTGAACCAGTTCTCCATATCGCTTCCTCGCAATGGCGCTTATCTGCCGCGCACGCGCCGCATGTAGTACGCGAATTTTCTCAATGGATGGTACAGCCAGCGCAGGCTGGGAACCTCCAATATGTATTGACGCACCTTCTTGGCCGGAATCAGCGTGACATAGATATCGCGCGACAACTGTTGTGCCGCCGCGAGCACTTCCACCGGGCTGATATCGGCACGCAACTGGGCATGTTTTGCCTGGGCCTTGGCATAGTAGTCGTCGAGCATTTTCTGACGACCCACCGCCATCTCCGCCCTGGCCGGAACACGGTACAGCGAAGTGACCTTGTGCACCATCTCGAAATCGTGGTGCAGGGAATAACGCACCCAGAGATTCCAGTCTTCGAGATTTTCCAGGTCGGGATCAAAACCGCCGTAGGTCTCGAACAGCGAGCGCTTGAACAGCACGGTCTGGATCGGCAGATAGTTGTGGTGCCACATGACGTAGCGGTTGAAGTGCTGGCGGTAAAGCAGACTGTGCTCGATTTCGCGGTAGATCCACGGCTCGGGGCTGATCACCTCGGTGCGCACCTGGTAGGCCAGCGAATAGACGGCACCGAGCTCCGGGCGCTTTTGCCATGCATCCACGAGCACTTCGAGATGATCGGCGTAGAACAGATCGTCATCATCCAGAAAACACAGCAGCTCACCGCGCGCGGCTTGCAACGCGGCATTGCCCGCGGCGCAGCGCCCCATCTTCGGCAAGGGCAGATAGGTCACTTCCGACAGCACGCCGTAGCCACGGACTTGGTCCATGAAGGCCTGTGCCGTGTCGCCACCATCCTCGACCACGACCAGCTGGATGTTGCGGTAGGTCTGGGCCGCAATGGAGGCCACGGCCTCCGCCAGGCGCCCGGTCTTGCCGGGCGTGGTGCGGGTCAGCACGCTGACCAGGGGCATTGCCTCTGCACCGGTTTTTTCCGGATAGGCGTGGAAAGAGCCTTCGCGCGGCATTTCATAGTCCCACAGGCGGAACGGAAACGGCTGATGACTCTTGCGGCGCGTGCGCAGAAATGCGGGAGCGGAGCGCAGCAGCTTGAGGCCGTTCTTCAGCAGGCCCCGGCGCTGACCTGGAAAGGACTGCGGCACGGCAAGCAGGCCCAGGTACATGATGGCCCCGGCAATCACCTGCTGCCTGCTGCCGTAACGACAGCGCAGCAGCACGTTGGCATAGGTGCTGCCCAGGAACTGCATGGGCTTGACCTGCGCAGCCTCTTCATAGGTGTAATGCCATACCGTGGCCTTGGGCACATAGCGCAGGCGGTAGCCGTTGTCGCGCAGACGGTAGGAAAGCTCCACATCCTCGCCATACATGAACAGATGGGGCTCGTAGCCACCCACCTTGCGCATCGCCTCGGTACGAAACAGCGCGCAGGCACTGGAACACCACAGCACATCGCCGTTGACCGGGTTGTAGTGCTTTGGATGCTCGTAGGGTTTCTGGCGGCATTCCCACTGAGCGACATCCTGCCCGTCAGCACACGCCTGGATCAGCAGCTCGACCAGCGTATCCGGCTCGAATTCCAGATCCACATTCGTCACCAGGAAAAAGGCGCTTTTTGCTTTCGCCAGATTGGCGTTGTGCCCTTTGCCAAAACCAACGTTTCCGCCAGCTTCGACGCTGATTTCCAGGTATTTCTGCTGATTATCTTGCTGGTATTTCTGCAGCCAAGCGATACTGCCATCCGCTGAGCCATTGTCACGCACAAGGAGGCGGATCTGCTTCAATGGGATGCGCTGCGACGCCAGGCTATCGAAGAATTTCTCAAGCCACTTCAACGAGTTGTAAGTGACAATGGAAATATCCAAGGATATATTCGCCAGATTCTCGAAAGATAATTCTCGCCGTAGACTTAATGATTGTGGACTATTCATGAATTTATTTTTCGACAAATCAATTAAATCAAAGCTTCTGGAAATGCATCGGCGTCGACAACGACATGGGTGCCTGCGGCCATGACGGCACCGGCATCGGGCACCACGCTTGCAATGTCTGCATGCATCCACTTTCTTGGGCGGTATCCTAGCGCAGTACGCGCCTGGGACATCCGGTTACATAGGAACCATACCAGCACGGTGGAGCTTGCTGGCAGCCGTGATCCAGCGGTCGCCCAACCTGTATGACTTTGCCACCCCACCCCGTCGCGCCGATGCCACGCAAGCCGTGGACCGCGCCCGGGCGGTGAAGGCAGCCCACTTCCTCTGAGCAGCAGCGCGATGTCTACCGTCAATGCCAGGCGCGGCAGCAGCGGGCGGCCGCTGGCGCGCGGAGATTTCGGGGAAACTGCATGCGGGTGAAGCGTCAGCCCGTGGCCTCGCAGCCCGGGGTGGTGCGCCGCCCAGGGCGACAAAAGTCTTATGCGCCGTCCCAGCGCTTCAACACCAGGCTCGCATTGGTACCCCCAAAGCCGAAGCTGTTCGACAGCACCTGGCGCAGTTCGGCGTCGCGGGTCACCGTGACCAGCGGCATGCCTTCCACCGCAGCATCAGGCGTCTCGACATTGGCCGAACCGGCAATGAAGCCCTTGTTGAGCATCAGCAGGCAGTAAATGGCTTCCTGAACACCGGTGGCGCCCAGCGAGTGGCCGGTCAGCGACTTGGTCGACGAAAACGGCGGAATCTGCTCACCAAACACTTCGCGGATGGCGCGCAGCTCGGGTACGTCGCCCACCGGGGTCGAGGTGCCGTGGGTGTTGATGTAATCGATCGGGCCTTCAAGGCCTTCGATGGCCTGGCGCATGCAGGCAATCGCGCCGTCGCCCGACGGAGCCACCATGTCTTCGCCGTCCGACGTGGCACCAAAGCCCACGACTTCGCCGAGGATGGTCGCGCCGCGCGCCAGCGCGTGCTCGAGGCTCTCGAGCACCACCGCGCCGCCGCCGCCCGCGATGACGAAGCCGTCGCGGTTGGCGTCATAGGCGCGCGCGGCCTTCTCGGGCGTCGCGTTGTACTTGCTGGACATCGCGCCCATGCCGTCAAACAGCAGGGACATGCCCCAGGACAGCTCTTCGCCGCCGCCAGCAAACATCACGTCCTGCATGCCCCAGGCAATCTGCTGGGCCGCGGAGCCGATGCAGTGCGCCGAAGTCGAGCAAGCCGAGGTGATCGAGTAGTTGATGCCCTTGATGCCGAAGTTCGTCGACAGGCAGGCCGAGACCGTGGAGCTCATGCAACGCGTGACCTGGTAGGGGCCGACGCGGCGGATGCCCTTCTCGCGCAGCGTATCCGCGGCTTCGATCTGGTTGGCCGGCGAGCCGCCGCCCGAGCCCATGATCAGGCCGGTGCGCGGATGGGAAACCTGCTCGGGTGTGAGTCCGGCTTCGGCAATTGCCTGGGTCAGCGCAATTTGCGCATAGGCCGCCGCATCGCCCATGAAGCGCAGCTGCTTGCGGTCGATCAATGCCTCGACATCGATCTGGGGAATGCCCGCCACCTGGCTGCGCATGCCCAGCTCGGTGAATTCGGGCATCGCCCGAATGCCCGAACGGCTCTCGCGCAGCGAGGCCTCGACCGTTGCATTGTCGTTACCGATGCACGAGACAATGCCCGTGCCCGTGATCACCACCCGACGCTTCATTCTGCTGATCCTTCGGTTTTGCCCTCGCGCATGAACAATCCCACGCGCAGGTCGGTCGCCGTATAGATGAGTTTGCCATCGGCCAGCAGGCGTGCGTCGCCAATGGCCATGTTGAGTTTGCGCTTGATCAGGCGCTTGATGTCGATTTCATAGGTCACCAACTTGACGTCAGGACCCACTTCACCGGTGAACTTGACTTCGCCCGCGCCCAGCGCGCGGCCACGGCCGGGCAGTTGCAGCCAGGTCAGGTAAAAGCCGATCAGCTGCCACATGGCATCGAGCCCCAGGCAGCCCGGCATCACCGGATCGCCCTGGAAATGGCACTTGAAGAACCACAGATCGGGGTTCACGTCGAGCTCGGCCACGATCTTGCCCAGACCATGCTCACCACCCTCGCTGTCGATGTGCGTGATGCGATCGAACATCAGCATGGGAGGCAAAGGCAGGCGCCCGGAATCAGGGGTGAACAGCTTGCCCTCGCCGGAGGCGATCAGTTGCTGGTAGGAAAAGGAATCGGCCATTATCAAACTTGCTCCACAGCGGCGAGGTCGCCGCTTCGTTGTCGCGTGGTCCGCAGCATCTTGCATGCGCCACAGGCGCGCATTATCCGGTCCACGGTACTGCCGCGAAAGCACAAAGACCCTGCAAATGCCTCAGAACGCAGGTACATCAAAAAACCATAGTCTACTTGGCCCGGGCGCATGCACGCTGCCTCCAGGCCGCACAGGCGAGCGCAAGCGCAGCCAGCAGCCAAAGCGGCAGCTGTCCGGCCCAGCGCACCCAGCGCGCAAACGGCGTGAGCCCTTCGCGTCCTTCGACGCTGCCGGACAGCACGCCGCGCACATGCGGCGCCAGCGCCTGGATCACATCGCCATGGTGGTCGATGATCACCGTGGCGCCGGTATTCGTGGCGCGCAGCATCGGCCGCTCGAACTCGAGCGAACGCATGCGGCTGATCGCCAGATGCTGATCGATGGCGACGCTGTCGCCAAACCAGCCGATATTGCTGATGTTGACGAAGATCGTCGGCGCCCGGGTCGGATCGCGAAAGCGCAGCCCGAGTTCCTCGCCAAAAAGATCTTCGTAGCAGATGTTCGGCGCGAGCCGCTGGCCGGCCCAGTCCATCGAGGGCTGCGCCAGGCCGCCGCGGTTGAAGTCGCCCAGCGGGATGTTCATCATCTGCGTGAACCACTTGAACAGCGGGGGAATGAACTCGCCAAACGGCACCAGATGGTGCTTGTCATAGCGGTAGACCTGCTCCTGGCCGGGCACCAGGCCGATCACCGAATTGGAAAATCCCTCGAGCGGGTTGCCCAGCGGGATGCCGATCAACGCCGCCTGCGGGCCCTGGCTGAAATGCTGCTGCAGTATCGCCATGTAGTCCAGGGGCAGCTGCTGGGGCAGCAGCGGGATCGCGGTTTCGGGCGCGACCACGAGCTGGGCAGCGCTGCTGCGCAGCGCCGCCGCGTACCACTGCAGCGCCAGCGGCACGCCGCTGCCGGGCTCGAATTTCTCGTCCTGGGGAATATTGCCCTGAAGCAGCGCCACGCTGAGCGCGGGCGGCTGCGCGGCAGGCGCATCGGCCAGGCAGGCACGCAGCGCGCAGTCACGTTGCCAGAACAGCCCGGCGAGCAGCGCCGCGCCGGCCAGCGCCAGCGCCCAGGTGCGCGCCTGGCGCAAATGCACGGCGCGCAGGCCGGCCAGCGCATAGGCCAGCGCGGCCGCGACGGCCCCGGTGCCATACACGCCCAGCCAGCGCGGCAGCACGGACAGCGGCCCCTCGACATGGGCATAGCCGCCCGCGCCCCAGGGGAAACCGGTCCACAGGTTGCCGCGGGCCAGTTCGGCCAGGGTCCAGCAGGCGGCAAACAGCAATGCCGACGCCAGCGCGCCCGCCGGCTTGAAGCGCGCGAACGCCCAGGCCGCCAAGGCGTAGTAGCTGCCGAGAAAGGCCGCGAGCCCGAGCACGGCCAGCACCGCCAGCGGCGCGGCCAGGCCGCCATAGGTGTGCATGGAGATGAACAGCCACCAGAACGTCGCGGCCAGCCAGCTGGTGGCAAACAGGCCGGCGAACAAGGCGGCGCCGCGCGGCGCCAAGGGGCCGCGCAAGGCATGCGCGAGCAGCGCCAGCGACAGGATCTGCAACCACCACAGGGGCTGGCCGCCCACGGGCCAGGCCATGGACAGTGCCTGGGCCACGCCAGCGGCAGCCGCGCTCAGCCAGAAGGCCACGCGGCCGGTCAGGGACAAAGGCATGCGAAGGTTCAGTTGCCGACCAGGCTGTCGGGCGCATGCTCGCGCACCACGCGGAACCAGCGCACGGCCCCGCCCTTGGTGTGCAGCACCGTGAAGCCCAGCCCCATCAGCCGCAGGTACTCGCCGCGCTTGGGCACATGGCCCATCTCGTGCGCGATCAGGCCGCCAATAGTGTCGAATTCCTCGCCCGGATCGCTGGACTGCAGGATCACGTCGAAGGCTTCGGCCACGCGCTCGACCGGGGTGCCGCCCGAGACGCGGTAGCTGCTGTCGGCCAGCGCGAAGATGTCGCCTTCGTCTTCGGGGATGTCGAACTCGTCCTCGATCTCGCCGACGATCTCTTCGAGCACGTCCTCGATCGTGACCAGGCCCGCGACGCGGCCGAACTCGTCGATGACGATGGCCAGGTGGTTGCGGTTGCCGCGAAAGTCACGCAGCAGATCGTGCAGGCCCTTGCTTTCGGGCACGAAGACCGCCGGGCGCAGCAGCGCGCGCAGGTTGAGTTCGGGCGCACGCTGGAGCTTGACGAGGTCCTTGGCCAGCAGGATGCCAATGATGTTCTCGCGTTCGCCCTGGTAGACGGGAAAGCGGGAATGCGCAGTTGAAATGACCTGGTGCAGGATGACATCGAAGGGGTCGTCGATGTTGATGAGATCCATGCGGGTCGAGGCGACCATCACGTCGCCCGCCGTCATGTCGGCCATCCGGATCACGCGTTCGAGCATGACGCGGGCATCGGCACCAATGACTTGGTTCTCTTCGGCTTCCGCCAGGATTTCAATCAGTTCATCGGCGGACTCGGGGGCCGGGTGGATGAACTCAGCGACTTTTTGCAGAAAACTGCGCTTGTCTTCCTTCTCGGAAGAACGAGCAGAATGCGGGTCTGACACTGTCTTGGGATGCAGGACGTGCGGTAGTGGAACAAGCTGCAAGGATAGCGGATTGCCCGCGTGTGAGGTGTGGCGTTTGCGAGAAATCCCCGCCGCGCCACGGCCTCTGTGTCAGGCACCTGCCTTGTGGCGCCCTTCGCGCATGCCCTGACGCACTTCCTGCAGGCCGGCCAGGAAGCTCCAGAACTGCCTGGCCTGCTTCTTGAGCTGGTAGTCGACTTCGGCAAACTGCCGGTTGACCATCTGCTCCATATGCGTGTCGATGCCCGCGGGCGGCAGCTGCAGATAGGCCTCGGATTCCGAGCCGTCGCGCGTGACCACGGCACCGGCCTTGCGCGCGATCTTCAGCATGGCGGTGTTCTCGGACAGCGCGTGGATGAACATCATGCTCACGCCGCGCGTGCGCGCATGCACGATCGCGTGGTCGAACAGCCGCTTGCCCAGCCCCTTGCCACGCGCCTGCTTGAGCACCGACACGCCGAACTCGGCGCAGCTGCGGTGCTCGGGATGGGGCGCGTAGGCCAGGTGCGCCATCGCAATCAGCTCGAGGCGCCGGTTGTAGATGCCGAACAGCTGGTCGCGGTCGAAATCGAGCTGCTGGACATAGCGCAGCACCTGCTCGTCGCTGGCCGCATAGCCGAAGCGCAGGTAGCGGTCGGCGGGATCGAGCTTGAGCAGATGGCGGCCCACGCTCTGGCGGTGGCGCGCACCCAGGGTACGGATAGGAACCATGGCAGGACGGCACGAGGCAATGAAGCGAATTGACGGGCTGGCCACCGGACGCAACAGATGCTTGCCCGCGCGCCAGGACGACTTCAACCAGTCAATAGGAACGTTCATGCTTGGAATATAGGGGATTACCCTATATTTACCAAGCGGGATATTGCGGTGCAGCAGGGAAGCGATGCGGGGGTGCAACAGGTTGCGGGGGCTTGGTTTGAGGACAGGCCGTTCCACCCTTCGACGGGGCCGTCGAGGCAGGGTCAGGGCGAACGGTAACCAGAGTCCGTTCGTCCTGAGCCTGTCGAAGGAGGGACGTCCAGCCAGCTCAACCTGAAATCCTTTATCCATCCTCTGAGCGCCTCGGCGACGCGCTTCGAGAAGGTCCAATATTCAGACCGGAACCGCCGTCGTCGCCTTCACCCGATCCAGCACAAAACTCGTCTTGCAATCCTGCACGCTCGGATGCTTGAGCAGCGTGTCCATGATGAAGCGGCTGTAATGCGCCATGTCGCTGACCACCACGTGCAGCAGGTAGTCCATCTCGCCGGTCAGGGAGGAGCATTCGACGACTTCGGGCCAGGTCTGCACGCTCGCGCGGAACACATCCATGGGGTTGCGCTTGCTGGTCTCGGTGTATTTCTCCAGGCGCACATTGAGATACGCGGTCAGGCCCAGACCCACGGTCTCGGGGCGCACCAGCGCGACATAGCGGTCGATGACGCCCGCTTCCTCGAGGCGCTTGACGCGGCGCAGCACGGCGCTGGGCGACAGGCCGACCTGCTCGCCAATCACGTCATAGGTTTCCCGGCCGTTTTCCTGCAGCCGCCGGAGAATGGCCCGGTCCAGCTTGTCGATGTTTTGCGTTGCGCTCATGGGCAGGGATTCTACGAAACCAGGGAAAAAGGCCCAGGGTTTCCCCGAATCGCCCTGGAATACTGCATGAAATGTGTCTTCGTCGCATTTTTCGTGCATCCACAGCGCGCCCGATCGCCCAACAACGCAGGAATTCACTGCCGCCAAGTTCTACAGTGGGTCCATATCCACCAGGAGACCACAATGAACGCCCCGCTGCCACTGAACACCGCCACGCCCTCTTCCACCTCCGCCTGGGACAACCCCATGGGAACCGATGGTTTCGAGTTCATCGAATATGCAGCGCCCGACCCGGTGGCGATGGGCAAGGTGTTCGAGAGCATGGGTTTCAAGGCCGTGGCCCGGCACCGCCGCAAGAACGTGACGCTGTACCGCCAGGGCGAGATCAACTTCATCATCAACGCCGAGCCCGACAGCTTCGCGCAGCGTTTCGCGCGCCTGCACGGCCCGAGCGTCTGCGCGATTGCGTTTCGCGTGGACGACGCCAAGGCCGCCTACGAGCGCGCACTCGACCTGGGCGCCTGGGGCCACGAAGGCACGCACACGCCGGGTGAGCTCAACATCCCGGCGATCAAGGGCGTGGGCGACAGCCGCATCTATTTCGTAGACCGCTGGCATGGCAAGAACGGCGCCAAACCCGGCGACATCGGCAACATCGGCTTCTTCGACGTGGACTTCGTGCCGCTGCCCGGCGTCACCACCGATGACATGCTGACCCCGCATGGCCACGGCCTGACCTATATCGACCACCTGACGCACAACGTGCACCGCGGCCGCATGAACGAATGGGCCGATTTCTACGAGCGGCTGTTCAACTTCCGCGAGATCCGCTACTTCGACATCGAAGGCCAGGTCACGGGCGTCAAGAGCAAGGCCATGACCAGCCCCTGCGGCAAGATCCGCATCCCGATCAACGAAGAAGGCAACGAGAAGGCCGGCCAGATCCAGGAATACCTGGACCTGTACCAGGGCGAGGGCATCCAGCACATCGCGATGGGCTCGCGCGACCTGCCGCACTCGGTCGACGCGCTGCGCGCCTCGGGCGTGAAGCTGCTCGACACGATCGACACCTACTACGAACTGGTCGACAAGCGCATCCCGGGCCACGGCGAAGACGTCGCCGAGCTCAAGAAGCGCAAGATCCTGGTCGACGGCAAGCAGGGCGCGCTGCTGCTGCAGATCTTCAGCGAGAACCAGCTCGGCCCGATCTTCTTCGAGTTCATCCAGCGCAAGGGCGACGACGGTTTCGGCGAGGGCAACTTCAAGGCGCTGTTCGAGAGCATCGAGCTCGACCAGATCCGCCGTGGCGTGCTGGCCGCCGCACAATAAGCGCTCCAACTCACTCTGGAGCCTCCATGCGCCTGCCGCCCCTGTTTCGTTCCTTGTCCTGGATCGGCGCTGCGGCGCTGGCGCTCGGCGGCTGTGCGATGGCGCCTCCGCCCGCGCCGGCACCGACCCCCGCGCCTGCGAGCGCCGCGGTGTCCCGCCTCGATGCCGTGCAGAAGGCGGGCGTGCTTCGCATCTGCACGCCGGGCGACTACAAGCCCTTCAGCTTCCAGAAGACGGATGCGAGCTACGAGGGCATCGACGTCGACTTGATGGCCGGCTTCGCCACCAGCCTCAACGTCAAGCCGGCCTGGGTCAAGACCACCTGGGCCAACCTGCTGCCCGACCTCACGGCCGGCAAGTCCGACATGGCGGTCGGCGGCATTTCGGTGTCGACCGATCGGCAGTAGCTGGCCTTCTTCAGCACCGCCTACATGGTCAACGGCAAGACCCCCATCGCGCGTTGCGCCGACGTGGCCAAGTACGGCAGCGTGGCGGCCATCGACCAGCCGGGCACCCGCGTGATCTTCAACCCGGGCGGCAGCAACGAACGCTTCGCCCGCGCCAACTTCAAACAGGCGCAGATGACGCTACACGGCGAGAACCTCACCATCTTCGACGAGATCCTGGCCGGCCGCGCCGACGTGTTCGTCACCGAAGCCGCCGAGGCGTTGACGCAGCAGAAGCTCAAGCCGGGCCTGTGCGCGGTCAACCCCGACAAACCTTTGCAATACGGCGAAATGGGCTGGATGCTGCCGCGCGACGACGTGGCCTTCAAGGCTTATGTGGACCAGTGGTTGCACCTGAGCCGCGCCGGTGGCGAGTTCCAGAAGGTGATGGACCGCTGGTTAAAGTGAATTGGGTGAGCGGA
>JBEVDH010000121.1:0-14512 GCA_040514115.1 Comamonas sp.
GGCGGTCGCGGATGCCGGCAATGCTCGAGCCGTCGCGCAGCAGCTTGAAGTACCAGCTGCCGTCCACGGTGTCGCCGTAGAGGCAGGCGCCGACCAGCTTGTCGTTGGCGATCACCAGCTTCTTGTAGACACCGCCGATCGGGTCGCTGAGCACGATTTCCTCTGTGTCGGCCGAGCCCTGGAAGTTGCCGGCGGAGAACAGGTCGATGCCCGTGACCTTGAGCTTGGTCGAGGTGACCGAGCCTTCATAGCGGCTGATGCCCAGCTCGGCCAGGTGATTGGCCAGCACCTTGCCCTGCTCGAACAGCGGCGCGACCAGCCCGTAGGCAATGCCGCGGTGCGCCGCGCATTCGCCCACCGCATAGATGCGCGGGTCGGTAGTCGTTTGCAGCGTGTCGTGCACGACGATGCCGCGGTTGACATGCAGGCGCGCCGATTCGGCCAGCGCGGTGTTGGGGCGGATGCCCACGGCCATGACAACCAGGTCGGCCGGCACTTCGCTGCCATCCTTGAAGCGCACGGCGCACACCCGGCCCGCGTCGTTGCCCAGCAGCTCCTGCGTCTGCGCTTTCATGAGGAACTGCATGCCGCGCTCGTGCAGCGACCGGCGCAGCAGCTTGCCCGCGACTTCATCGAGCTGGCGCTCCATCAGCCAGTCGCCGACATGCACCACAGTGACCTGCATGCCGCGCTTCATCAGCCCGTTGGCCGCTTCCAGGCCCAGCAGGCCGCCGCCAATGACGACTGCATGCTTGTACTGCGTGGATGCGTCGATCATCGCCTGGGTATCGGCAATGTCGCGGTAGCCGAGCACGCCCTGGAGCTGGCTGCCGGGAATCGGCAGGATGAAGGCATTCGAGCCGGTGGCCACGATCAGCCGGTCGTAAGGCGCGCTCAGTTCGTCGCCCGCGGGGCTGACCGCATGCACGGTGCGCGTCTGGCGGTCGATCTTCGTGACCGTGTAGCCCGCGTGCAGCGTGATGGCGTTGTCGGTGTACCAGTCCCAGTCGTTGAGCACGATCTGCTCGAGCGTCTGTTCGCCCGCGAGCAGCGGCGACAGCATGATGCGGTTGTAGTTGGGGTGCGGCTCGCTGCCGAACACCGTGATGTCGTACATGTCGGGCGCAAGCTTGAGCAGCTCCTCGAGCGCACGCACGCCCGCCATACCGTTGCCGACCATGACCAGTCTGGATTTCTTCATCTCTGTCTTTCGTGGGGCAGTGCTGAAAACAAAAAAAGGCGTCCATCCCTGCACAGCCACGCTGTGGGGAAAGACGCCTTCGTCATGGGTTCAGGTCCACCGTTGCACCGAAACCCTGCGGCCGTCGCTGGCCACGGGGAAGGTTAAGCAATTTGTGGGCCAGGGTGGGGTGGCTATGGGTGGTCGGGGGAAGCGGGCTCCGTGCGGCGCGAGGGTGCACCGGGATGGGGCGGGGGTGCTGCGTTTGGGTGCGGGGTGAGGGTTTGCGGTGCAGCCACGCTATTTTTTGAGGACAGGCCCGTCATCCTTCGACGGGCTCAGGACGAACGGATTAAAACTCCCCCGCCGCCCGCCGCCCGCCGCCTGCCGCCCGCCGCCTGCGGCTCCTATGCCCCCGTTCGCCCTGAGCCGGTCGAAGGGTGACGCATGGCCTACCGCTCTGCCACGGCCCTCGCAATGCTCCGTGAACTTGACCGCCAAGCACCCATTCAAGCAATCGTCATCAAACTCGCATTCCCCCCCGCCGCCGCTGTATTCACGCTCAGCGCGCGTTCCATCACCAGGCGCTCGAGCGGTATATCGCGCACGGTGCTGGTGATGCTCGCAATCGGGCCCGGGCGGGCGGCAATGGCCTGCTGGAGCTGCTGCAGCGCGGCGGGATCGCCAGCGTGGAGCACCGCATCGAAGGCCACATCGCCAGCGCTCCAGTCTGGAACCAGCGCAATGGCCGGGCGCACGGACTGCGGCAGGCGCGCGCAAAGTGCCTGGGCGTCAGCCGGCCAGAGGGCGCGGCTGCCGACGGCCAGCACCGCGGCGAGCTGGGTCAAAAGGGCTGCGTCGGTGTCTGCAATGCAGAGCACCGCCTCGCGCGGCACCAGCGTATAGACATTGCGCTCGCCGGTCGGGCCCGGCAGCGTGCGTGCCGCCTGTTGCGGCACGAGCGACTGGAAGCGCTTGCAGGCCGCGGCCAGCGCGGACATCCCGGCGCTGGCGGCCCAGCGCTGCAGTTCGCCGAGCTGCGCGGCGGCGTGCCATGGCACGGCGGGCGCGCCGGTCTCCTGCAATGCCGGCGGCATCGCCTGCTGCAGCACATCGCCGGGGCGCTGCGCGAGCAGCCGGTAGAGATAGAGCGGCCCGCCCGCCTTGGGGCCCGTGCCCGACAGGCCTTCGCCGCCAAAAGGCTGCACGCCCACCACGGCGCCGACGATATTGCGGTTCACGTAGACATTGCCCGCATGCGCGGCGCCCACCACCTGCGCAATGGTCTCGTCGATGCGCGTGTGCAGGCCCAGCGTGAGGCCGTAGCCGGTGGCGTTGATCTGCTCCAGCAGCCGCGGCAGGTCCTCGCGGCGATAGCGCACCACATGCAGCACCGGGCCGAAAATTTCGCGCTCGAGCTCGGCAATGGAGTCGAGCTCGATCAGCGTCGGCAGCACGAAGGTGCCACCGGCCAGCGCCGCGTGGTCGGGCTGCCAGGCGGTGCGCAGCACCTTGCGGCCCTTGGCCTGCATCGCGGCGACATGGCTTTCGATGCCGTCGCGCGCCTGGGCGTCGATCACCGGGCCGACGTCCACGGCCAGCTGCGCGGGGTTGCCGATGCGGCTTTGCGCCATCGCGCCCTGGAGCATCTCGATGGTGCGCTCGGCGCAGTCTTCCTGCAGGCACAGCACGCGCAGCGCCGAGCAGCGCTGACCCGCGCTGTCAAACGCCGAAGCCACGACATCGGCAACCACCTGTTCGGCCAGCGCCGACGAGTCGACGATCATCGCGTTCTGGCCGCCGGTCTCGGCCACCAGCGGAATGGGCTGGCCGCCGCGCCCCAGGCGCCTGGCCAGCGATTTCTGCAGGATGCGCGCGACGTCCGTCGAGCCCGTGAACAGCACGCCCTGTACGCGCGCGTCGCCCACCAGCGCCGCGCCCACGGTTTCCCCTTGGCCAGGCAGCAGCTGCACCACGGCCTGCGGAACGCCCGCGTCCCACAGGCGCCGCACCGCGTGCGCGGCGACCAGCGGGGTCTGCTCGGCGGGCTTGGCCAGCACCGGGTTGCCCGCGGCCAGCGCGGCGCCGACCTGGCCAATGAAGATCGCCAGCGGGAAGTTCCAGGGGCTGATGCAGACCACGGGGCCCAGCGGCAGATGGCTGCCGACGACAAAATCGACGCGCGCCTGACCGGCATAGAAGCGCAGGAAGTCGACGGCTTCGCGCACTTCGGCGATGGCATTGGCCGCCGTCTTGCCGGCTTCGCGTGCGAGCAAGGCGATGAGCTGCGGCAGATCGGCTTCCATCAGATCGGCGGCATGCTCGAGCCGGGCCGCGCGTTCGGCGGGCGGCGTGGCGGCCCAGGGCTCGGCGGCTTGTTCAGCACAGTGAAGTGCGTGCTCGACTTCATGCGAAGAGGCTTCCTGCACCTGGCCCACGAGGTCCTGCAGGTCCGCGGGGTTGCGGATCTCGACGCTGGCGCCCGCGAAGGCCACCGGTGCCATGGCGGGCGTGATGCCGGGAGCGAGCATCGGCGCGGCCGACCAATCGGTCGGAGCCTGCATGGCCTGCGCCAGGTGCTGCAGCGTGTGCTCATTGGACAGATCAAGCCCGCGCGAGTTGGTGCGCACGTCACCATAAAGAGCGACGGGCAAGGCAATCGCGGGATGGGCCGTGCCGACCTTGCCGTCGGCCGCGGCCATGCGCTCCACGGTGCGCACCGGGTCCTCGACCAGCGTCTCCAGCGCAATGGTGGAGTCGGCAATGCGGTTCACGAACGAGGTGTTCGCGCCGTTTTCCAGCAGCCGGCGCACCAGGTAGGCCAGCAGCGTTTCATGCGTGCCCACGGGGGCATAGATGCGGCAGGGGCGTCCCAGCTGCGCGACGACCTGTTCATAAAGCGGCTCGCCCATGCCATGCAGGCACTGGAATTCATACTGGCCGGGCGCGAAGCGCGCCGGGTCGGCCATCTGGTGGATCGCGGCCACGGTGTGCGCGTTGTGCGTCGCGAACTGCGGGAACACGGCATCGGGCGCGGCCAGCAGTTGGCGCGCGCAGGCCAGATAGGCGAGATCGGTGTGGGGCTTGCGCGTGTAGACCGGATAGCCGTCCTGACCGTCGACCTGGGCGCGCTTGATCTCGCTGTCCCAGTAGGCGCCCTTGACCAGTCGCACCATCAGCCGGTGGCGGCTGCGGCGCGCGAGGTCGATGAGGAATTCAATGACCTGCGGGCAGCGCTTTTGGTAGGCCTGAACGACAAAGCCGATGCCCTGCCAGCCCGCGAGCGCGGGCTCGAAGCACAGGCGCTCGAGCAGATCGAGCGACAGCTCGAGCCGGTCGGCTTCCTCGGCATCGATGTTCAGGCCGATGTCGTAGCCCTTGGCCTGCACCGCCAGCTGCAGCACGCGCGGATAGAGCTCGTCCATCACGCGCGCATACTGCGCCCGGCTGTAGCGCGGGTGCAGCGCCGACAGCTTGATCGAGATGCCCGGGCCGGCCTCGATGCCCGCACCGGCCGCGGCCCGCCCGATCGCGTCGATGGCCTGCTGGTAGTCGGCCAGATAACGCTGCGCATCGCGCTCGGTCAGCGCGGCTTCGCCCAGCATGTCATAGGAGTAGCGAAAGCCTTTTTCCTCCAGCGCCTGGGCATGCCTGAGCGCGTCGGCAATGGTTTCGCCCGCGACGAACTGCTCGCCCATCACGCGCATGGCCATATCGACGCCCTTGCGAATCAGCGGCTCGCCGCCCTTGCCGATGAGGCGCGCGAGCGTGTTCGACAACCCGGTTTCGCTGTGCGTCGCGACCAGCCGGCCCGTGAGCATCAGGCCCCAGGTGGCGGCGTTGACGAACAGCGAGGGGCTGCGGCCCACATGCTGGCGCCAGTCACCCTCGGCGATCTTGTCGCGGATCAGCGCGTCGCGCGTGGCGGCATCGGGAATGCGCAGCAGCGCTTCGGCCAGGCACATCAGCGCCACGCCCTCCTGGGACGACAGCGAATACTCCTGCAGCAGGCCCTGCACCAACCCCGCGCGGCCGCTGGCGCTCTTGCGCTCGCGCAGCGCGCGGGCCAGCTGCAAGGCCAGCGCATCGGTGGCCTGGGCATCGGCCTGGCTGGCGCGTGCGAGCGGCAGCAGGCGAGACACCACGTCGGATTCGGGCAGGCGCGTGGCATCGGTGATGGCCACACGCAGCGCTTGGCCTGAACTGGCAAGCTCTTCGACAAAGGCGGGACGGATGGCGTGGGCGGGGGAGAGGGACATGATGTCGAGAAATTAGTGGATGCGGCAATGGTGCATTGGCTTCTATAGAATATTCCTTCGAAATACATCGCTTGCGCCGCATATAAAACTACCCGATGGACACTGACCACGCACCGGAGCGGCTCGACCGCATGGACCTGCGCATCCTCTCTTTGCTGCAGGCCGACGGGCGCCTGTCGAACCTCAAGCTGGCCGAGACGATCAGCCTGTCACCGACGGCGACACTGGCACGCGTGCAGCGGCTCACGCGCGAGGGCTTCATCCTGGGTTACGAGGCGCGGCTCAACCCCATCAAGCTCGATGCCGGCATGCTGGTGTTTGTCGAAGTGCTGCTCGACCGCACGACGCCCAATGTCTTCGAGGCGTTCAAGGTGGCGGTGCAGCTGCAGCCCGAGATCATGGAGTGCCATATGGTGGCGGGGGGCTTCGACTATCTGCTCAAAACCCGCAGCGCCGATATGAACGCCTACCGGGTGTTTGCCGGCAATGTGCTGTGGCAGCTGCCGGGGGTGCGCGAGACGCGGACCTATGCGGTGATGGAGGAGGTGAAGAACTCCTCGCATTTGCATTTGCGGGGGGTGTAGGGGGGCGGGGTGCTGAACCAGGCTCTGGGTGCCACTTGAGGGCAGGCCCGTTACCCTTCGACAGGCTCAGGGCGAACGGGTTTTGGCGTTCGCCCTGAGCTTGACGCAGGGCATCCTGGCGCAGGGCATCCGGGCGCAGGGCATGCCGTCATGAACGCCCACGGCCTCGAATGGGTTAGACCGTTCGTCCTGAGCCTGTCGAAGGATGGACGGCCTGTCCTAGAGTTCAGCTCCGCTGCACATGTGAAAGCACAAACCCCCTGGCAAACGCCGCCAGCATCTCGATCCGCAGCTTCTCCCCCTCAGTCCACTGCGCCCGCGTCCCCAGCAGATTGAACGTCGCAAAGCACCGCCCATCCGCCCCCACCAGCGGCACGTTCATCACCGACTGCAGTCCCATCGACAGAATCAGCCGGTTGTCGTCGAACACCTGCTGCAGCGCCGCCGGGCCCTCGCCAATGAAGATTTCACTGGCCAGCAGCAGTTGCCGCGTCCAGGGCGTCAATGCCTTGCGCTTGCGGCCCGCGACCGGGTACTCCACGGGGCGCGAGGACCAGATGCGCTGCAGGTCGATGACCTCGGCCTGCAGCGCGTCTTCAGGCCATTCCACCTGGTTCACGGTCAGCAGACCGTCGCCCAGGAGCCGCTGGCGCACGCGCTCGATCACCTGCATCGCGGCGTTGAAATCCGGCGCCCGCGGCAGTTCGCGGCACAGCGCCTGAACGGCCGCGGGCGGCAGCGTCAACTGAACGTCTTCACTCACCCTTGATGCCCAGCTCGCGGATGATCTTGCCGTAGCGGTCGGCATCGGACTTGAGCACCGAGGCAAACTGCGCCGGGGTGGTCTTGACGACCTCGACGCCCAGGCTGTCCATGCGCGTCTTGACGGCGGGGTCGGCCATCGCGGCATTGGCGGCGGCGTTCAGTTGATCGACCAGCGACTTGGGCATGTTGGCCGGGCCGAACAGGCCGTACCAGACGCCCAGCTCGTAACCGGGCAGCGTCTCGCCCACGGTGGGCACCCCATCGGGCATCAGCGCCGAGCGCTTGGCTTCGGTCACGGCCAGCAGCTTGAGCTTGCCGGTCTTGACATGCGGCAGCGTCTGCGTGCCGGCCGAGAACAAGACCTGGGTCTGGTCGGCCACCGTGTCCACCACCGCGGGCGCGCCGCCCTTGTAGGGCACATGCACCATCGTGATGCCGGCAGCCTTTTCAAACAGCACCGCGCTCAGGTGGTTGGTCGAGCCCTGGCCGGCGCTCGCGTAGTTCAGCTTGCCGGGATTGGCCTTGGCGTAAGCGATGAATTCCTTGAGGTTGTTGGCCGGCACCGAGTTGCTCACCACCATGGTGTTGATCACGTTGGCGAGCTGCGCGATCGGCGTGAAGTCCTCGACGCCCTTGAAGGGCATGCTGGCCATCAGCGCGGGGTTCATCGCGTGCGTGCTCATCGAGCCCACCAGCAGCGTGTAGCCGTCAGGCTTGGCCTTGGCGACGAGGTTCGAGCCGATATTGCCCGAGGCGCCGGCGCGGTTGTCGACGATCACCGTCTGGCCCAGCGACTTCGACAGGCGTTCGCCGAGCGCGCGCGCGAGGATGTCGGTCGAGCCGCCGGGCGCCCAGGGCACGATCAGCGTGATGGGCTTGTCGGGGTAGGCGGCCGAGGCGGCGCCGGCAGCGACCAGAAGAACGGTGGCGCACAGGGCGCGGATACGGTGAGAGATCATGGAGACTCCAGTGGATGAAAGGGGGAAGGAATTTCAGCGGCCGACGGCGTAGCCCTGCATGCCGCGCGGATTGGCGGCGGCGCGCAGCAGCAGCCGGCCCTGCGCATCGCGCTCGCGCGAGCAGGCGGACATGCGGCTTTCAGACCACGCATCGCCGACCTTGACCGCATGGCCCGCGGCGCGCAGCGCGGCGATTTCCTCGGACGCGAAGCGCGACTCGACGGTCAGCTGATTGAGCTTTGTCTGGCGCGGCCAGAATGACGCCGGGAAATGGTCCACATGCCAGGCAGGCGCGTCGATCGCCTCCTGCAGATTCATGCCGTGCACCGCATGGCGCAGGAAGAAGGCGGGCGACCATTGGTCCTGCTGGTCGCCGCCGGGCGTGCCGAACACCATGTAGGGCTCGCCGTCGCGCATGGCAAGCGAGGGCGACAGCGTGGTGCAGGGCACGACGCGCGGCGTCACGGTATTGGGCAGGCCCGCGTCCAGCCAGGTCATCTGCAGACGCGTGTTGATCGCGAAACCCAGCGCCGGCACGACCGGGCTGGACGACAGCCAGCCGCCCGAAGGCGTGGCCGCGACCATATTGCCGTCCTTGTCGATCACGTCGATATGGCAGGTGTCGCCGACAAACACTTCGCGCTCGGCCCATTCGCTCACGGGTGGCAGCGCGGCAAACGTGGGCTCGCCGATGCCAAAGCGCGTGTCGGCCGTGCGCAGCGTGCGCTCGGCCACCTCCAGGTCGGGCAGCCGGGGGGCGAATCCTGCGGGCGCGCCGGGGCGCAGCGCGGCCGAGGCGCGGTCGCCGGTCTCCAGCCAGCGCGCGCGCAGGTAGTCGTCGCTCAGCAGCCCCATCTGCGCGGCGCGCTCGGCGCCGGGCGCGTCGCCATACCACGCCAGGCGGTCGGCCATCGCCAGCTTCGCGGCTTCGGCAATGCGGTGCACGAAGCCCGCGGTGTGCGGCAGGTGGCTCCCGAGATCGGCGTGGCGCAGCATGCCGATCTGCTGCAAAAAGGCCGGGCCCTGGCTCCAGAAGCCGCATTTGGCCAGCGTGTAACGGCCGAAATCAAGCGTCAGCGGCGCTTCCACGGTCGCCCGCCAGTTCGCCATGTCGTCATAGCGCAGCAGGCCGCCATGGCGCTCGCCGCTGGTGTCCTGCACTTTTTCGGTGCGGTAATAGAGATCGATCTCGGTGGCCACGAAGCCGCGGTACCAGATATCGATGGCCGCCTCGATCTGTTCAGTGCGGCCGGTGACGAGTGCCTGCGCCTGTTGGAGCAGGCGCTCGAAGGTATCGGCCAGCTTGGGCAGGCGAAACAGCGCACCGGGCTGGGGCACGCGCCCGCCCGGCAGCCAGACTTCGGCGGAGCTCGGCCACTGCTGGCGAAACAGGTCCTGCACCGCGTAGATGGCCTGCACGGCGCGAGGGATCAGCGGAAAACCATTGCGCGCATAGCCAATCGCCGGCGCCAGCACGTCGGCCAGCGTCCAGGTGCCATGCTCGCGCAGCATCGTCATCCAGGCACCAAAGGCGCCCGGCACCGTGGCGGGCAGCATGCCGATGCCCGGCACCTGCTCGAAGCCCAGGCGGGTGAACGCCTCGGCGCTGGCCTCGGCGGGTGCCACGCCCTGGCCCTTGATGGCCTGGGTCTGGCGCAGCCGCTCGCTCCACAGCAGGATCGGCACTTCGCCGCCCGGCCCGTTGAGGTGCGGCTCGACCACCTGCAGCACGAAGCCGCCGGCCACGGCCGCGTCAAAGGCGTTGCCGCCGCGCTCGAGCACGCCCATGGCGGTTTGCGAGACCAGCCAGTGCGTGGACGAGACCACGCCAAAGGTGCCGGTGATTTCTGGACGGGTAGTGAATGCGCTCATTGGGTGCGTCGTGGTGCTTGGGGGTGAAGCCTGGAACTATAGAAGCATGGAATAGGCCAGGGTGAATGTCTTCGTATCGAGTCATGCATTGAAGGCTATAGTCAAGCGATGTCCGTGAACCTGCAAACCGTCGAGCGCGCGATCGACGCGCGTCTGAAGCTGCGCCATTACCGCCTGATCGTCGCGCTCGAGCGCCACCGCTCGATCACGCGCGTCGCCGAGATCCTGGGAACGAGCCAGCCCACCGTGACGCGTGCGCTGGCCGATATCGAAGACATCTTCCATGCCGTGCTGTTCGAGCGCACCGGCCGCGGGCTCGAGCCCACGGCCGCGGGGCGGGTGGTGATCGCGCGCGCCGCGCATGCCATTGCCGAAAACGACGAGCTGCTGGTCGAGCTCGACGGCGTGCGCGCCGGGCGCCAGGGCCGGCTGCGCGTGGGCGTGCTGCCCTATGCATCGACGCGCGTGCTCGACAGCACCTGGTCGTACCTGTTCTCGCTGCGCCCGAAGATCGCCACGGTGTCGATGGAGGATGTGACGGGCAATCTGTTTGCGGCGCTGCGCGCGCGCACGCTGGACTGCGCGATCTGCCGCTTCTCGCAAGGCGACCAGGGAGACGATGCGATCGAGCAGGTGCTGCTCTACCACCAGCAGCCGCGGCTGGTAGTGGCCCGGCCCAGCGCCGCGCTGCTCACGCGCTTTCCCGAAATGGACATCGCGCGGCTGTCGGAAATGGACTGGATCCTGCCGCCCCCGGATACCCCGATCCGCGGCGTGATCGACGCGATCTTCTCGGCCGCCGGGTTGCGCGTGCCCACGCCCGCGCTCGAAGCCTATGCGGTGCGCACCATCGCTTCAGCGCTGCGCAACCTGCCGCGCGGCATCACCGTGCTGCCCGACGACATCGCGCAGGCCGTGTGCATGGGCGGGGCGGCCGAGGTGCTGGAGCAGGCGCTGCCCTGGAGCCTGCCGCCGGTGGGGCTGGCCTGGCTGCGCAATTCGCCGAAGATCGCGCTGATCGAGGGGTTGAGGGGGGCGATTTTGGGGCAGGCGACCCTGGGGCGCTAGCGGTGGGGACCGTTACGGTGGCTCGTGGATAGGACGTTCATCCTTCGACGCGGCCGGCGAGGCAAGCTCAGGACGAACGGTGGGGTTATCCATTCGTCCTGAGCTTGCCGAAGGATGACGGGCCACCCGCAAGAAACAGCTCTAGAACCCCGACGCATCCAGCGCCGGTGGCCGCAGCAAATCCTGGTCTATGCCCATGACTTCGCTCGCGCGCTCCATCGCCGTCCACAGGGGCGCCGGCATCTTGAGGATGTCCTCGGGTGTGTCGGCGTGGGCGATCCAGGCGCTGATCTCGTGGTGCTGGTCGGGCGTCAGCAGATCCAGGTGCAGCATTTCGTCAATGGTTTTCATGGGCGCAGCGGTTCTCGTATTGGCAAAATGCATGGTCGGCACGGGCCGCGCCAGCATGTTTCGCGGCGCGCCCTGAGCTCAAATATACCGCTGCGCGCCGGGCTCGAAGCGCTTCAGGCGGCCTTTTCCACATGCGCCTGGCGCGTATACAGAAAGTCCATCACCGCCTGGCGGCAGCGCAGGTACTCGGGATCGGTGGCCAGCTGAACGCGCTTGCGCGGGCGTGCAATGTCCACGTGCAGGATCTCGCCGATATGCGCCGCGGGGCCGTTGGTCATCATCACGATCCGGTCGGACAGCAGCACGGCTTCGTCCACATCGTGGGTCACCATCACCACGGTGCTGCGCGTGCGCGCGACGATCTCCAGCAGCTCGTCTTGCAGCTTGGCGCGCGTGAGCGCATCGAGCGCGCCAAAGGGCTCGTCCATCAGCAGCACCTGGGGCTCCATCGACAGCGCGCGCGCAATGCCCACGCGCTGCTTCATGCCGCCCGAGATCTCGCCGGGGCGCTTGTCGCGCGCATGGGTCAGGCCGACCAGGGCCAGCGCGGCCTCGGTGCGCTCCTTGAGCTGGGCGCGGCTCTCGGCCTGGCTGAACACGCGCTCCACGGCCAGATGCACGTTCTCGTAGCAGGTCAGCCAGGGCAGCAGCGAATGGTTCTGGAACACCACCGCCCGCTCGGGCGAGGGGCCCTGGATCTCGCGGTTGGCGCACAGCAGCACGCCGGTGGTGGGCGTGGTGAGCCCGGCAATCAGGTTGAGCAGCGTCGATTTGCCGCAGCCCGAATGCCCGATCAGCGCCACGAAGTCGCCCTTGGCAATGCGCAGGTCGATGTTCTCGAGCGCCAGGAACTGGCCCTTGGCCGTCTTGAAGCTCTGCGAAATGCCTTGCAGCTCGATGAATTTGTCGTTCATGACTTCACCTCTTCATAAGTAAACGCTTTGGCGATCTGCACCAGCAGCAATTCCAGTCCCAGGCCCACGACACCGATCACGCCAATGGCGATGATGATGTTCATGACATTGAGGTTGTTCCATTCGTCCCAGACCCAGAAGCCGATGCCTACGCCGCCCGTGAGCATCTCGGCGGCGACGATCACCAGCCAGGCGGTGCCCACGGCCAGGCGCACACCCGTGAGCATGTAGGGCAGCACGGAGGGCAGCAGGATCTTGGTGGCGATCTTCCATTCGGACAGGTTGAGCACCCGCGCCACGTTCATATAGTCCTGCGGCACGCGCTGCACGCCGATCGCGGTGTTGATGACCATCGGCCAGATCGAGCAGATGAAGATCGTCCAGATGGCCGCGGGGTTCGCGCCCTTGAAGACCAGCAGGCCGATCGGCAGCCAGGCCAGCGGCGAGACCGGCTTGAGCAGGCTGATGATCGGGTTGAACATCTTCGACAGGAACCTGAAGCGCCCGATCAGGAAGCCCGCGGGAATGCCCACCACGGCCGCCAGCCCGAAGCCGATCGCCACGCGTTCAAGCGAAGCCAGCACGTTCCAGCCCACGCCCTGGTCGTTCGGGCCGTTGCTGTAGAACGGATCGCTGAACAGCTTGATCGCCTGGTCCAGCGTCGCGGCCGGGCCGGGAATGCTGCCGCTGGTGGCCATGGAGACGGCGGCCCAGGCGAGCACCAGCAGCGCCAGGCCCAGCAGCGGCGGCACCGCCTCGCGGATCCATTGCTGCAGCTGCAGCGCAAATCGGCTGGGCGGCCGGGGGGCGACATGGGCGGGTGCCGGCGCGGCCAGCGCCGCATGCGCGGCCAAAGGCAGCGCGGCGGGCTCGGCGGCGAATTCCACGGGGGCCGGGCGCGCGCCCAGCGGCGCGGCGGGGGAAGGCAGGGTTTGTGTGTTCATCGTGCGTTCTCTGCGGTTGGGGCCGAGGCCGCGCTCAGGCCTTGATCTTGAAACTGTCGGCGTATTTCTGCGGCTGCGTGCCGTCCCAGACCACGCCGTCGATCAGCCGGCTGGTGCGCATGTCGCTCTTGGGCAGCGGCGTCTTCGAGGCCGTGGCCGCCTGCTTGTAAAGCTCGATGCGGTTGATGGACTTGGCCACCGCCAGATAGTCGGGGTGTTCCTTGAGCAGGCCCCAGCGCTTGTGCTGCGTGAGGAACCACATGCCGTCCGACAGATAGGGGAAGTTGACCGCGCCCTCGTTGTAGAACTTCATGTGGTCGGGGTCGTCCCAGGTCTTGCCCATACCGTTCTGGTAACGGCCCAAAATGCGCTGGTTGATCGCGTCGACGCTGGTGTTCACATAGGACTTGGCGGCAATGGTCTCGGCCATCTGGTTCTTGTTGGCCAGGCTCGCGTCGATCCAGCGGCCGGCTTCCAGGATGGCGGCGGTGACGGCGCGCGCGGTGTTCGGGTATTTGTCGGCGAATTCGCCCGTGCAGCCGAGCACCTTCTCGGGGTGGTCCTTCCAGATTTCCTGGGTCGTGGCCGCTGTCACGCCGATGCCGTCCATGATCGCGCGGTGGTTCCAGGGCTCGCCCACGCAAAAGCCGTCCATGTTGCCCACGCGCATGTTCGCGACCATCTGCGGCGGCGGCACGGTGATGACCTTGGCATCCTTCATCGGGTTGATGCCGTTGGCCGCGAGCCAGTAGTAGAGCCACATCGCATGCGTGCCCGTGGGAAAGGTCTGCGCAAAGGTGTATTCGCGCTTCTCGCTGGCCATCAGCTTGGCCAGACCCGCGCCGTTGACAGCGCCCTTGTCGGCGAGCTTCTTGGCCAGCGTGATCGCCTGGCCGTTGTTGTTCAGGTTCATCAGCACGGCCATGTCCTTTTTCGGACCGCCGATGCCCAGGTGCACGCCGTAGACCAGGCCGTAGAGCACATGGGCGCAATCGAGCTCGCCATTGACCAGCTTGTCGCGCACGCCGGCCCAGCTCGCTTCCTTGGTCGGAATGATCTTGATGCCGTATTTCTTGTCGATGCCCAGCACCGAGGCCATCACCACGCTGGCGCAGTCCGTGAGAGGAATGAAGCCGATGCGCACTTCCTTCTTCTCGGGCGCATCCGACCCCTGGGCATGGACCAGCGCCCGCAGGGCCGGGGAGATTCCCGCGGCGCCGACGGTGGCGGCTTGCAATACGGTGCGGCGCTGGAGTCCGGTTTTCATCAGGTCGGGCATATGCAGTCTCGGCAGAAAGGTGACAAACAAAAAAAGGCGTCCACATCCCGCGTCCAGGCGGCAAGCCTGGACACGGTGATGGGGACGCCTTTGTCCGGTGAGCGGCAATCAGTCGTTGAATGCCGGTCGGTGGGGTCTTCGTTGACCTTGTCTTGGGTCAAGCAAGTTCGGTGCCAGGAAGACCAGTGCTGTGTGATCTTCTAAAACGATAGCGGGTGAGCCAATGTATGCGCGGGGTGGAATGTCATTCAGTGTGGGCACCGTGATGGATTGGACGGAGCGCCATTTGCGTGCATGTGTACTGAATTGGGGCATCGAATGCTTGAGGCCTACGTCC
>JBEVDH010000190.1:0-4499 GCA_040514115.1 Comamonas sp.
CATCGGCCTGCCCGAACCCCACGCAGCCCGACTCGGTCAGCTCGTTCATCTCGGTGAGCACCTCGCCGGCCAGGCCGCGCGTGAGCGCGCCCAGCGGGAACAGCCGCGCCTGGTGGAGCTTTTCGGCGCGGAACTTGAGCATCTCGACCAGGCCCTGCTCGTCGAGCACCGGGTCGGTGTCGGGCGGGCAGACCAGGCTGGTCACGCCGCCGGCGACGCTCGCCGCCATCTCGCTTTGCAGCATGCCTTCGTGTTCGTGGCCGGGCTCGCGCAGGCGCACCGCGAGGTCCACCAGGCCGGGCAGCACCCAGCAGCCGTTGGCGTCGATCACGCGATCGGGCGCGAAGCCCGCAGGCGCGGCGCCGATGGCGGCCACGCGGCCGGCATCGATGGCGATATCGCAGACCTGGTCGAAACCGCGCGCCGGGTCGATGACTCGGCCGTTCTGGATCAGTAGTTTCATGGTGTCTGGGCCTTCAGGCTTCGTTGCCCGCAACAATGGACATGACGGCCATGCGCACGGCAATGCCGAACGAGACCTGCGACAGGATCACGGCCTGCGGGCCGTCGACCACTTCGGAGTCGATCTCGACACCGCGGTTGATCGGCCCGGGGTGCATCACGATCGCGTCGGGGTGCGCCAGGCGCAGCTTCTCGGCCGTCAGGCCGAAGGCCTTGAAGTATTCCTGGCTCGAGGGCAGCAGCGCGCCGGTCATGCGCTCGTTTTGCAGGCGCAGCATGATGATCACATCGGCATCGCGGATGCCTTCCTCGAGCGTGTGGAACACGCGCACGCCCATCTGCGCCAGCTCGGCGGGCACCAGCGTGCGCGGGCCGACGACGCGCACTTCGGCCGCGCCCAGCGTGGTGAGCGCGTGGATGTCCGAGCGCGCGACGCGCGAGTGCAGCACGTCGCCGACGATCGCCACGCGCAGGTTGGAGAAATCCTTCTTGTAGTGGCGGATGGTGTACATGTCCAGCAGCCCCTGCGTGGGGTGGGCGTGGCGCCCGTCGCCGGCGTTCACCACATGCACATGCGGCGCCACATGCTGCGCCACGAGATAGGGCGCACCCGACTCGCCGTGGCGCACGACGAAGATGTCCGCGGCCATCGCCGAGAGGTTGGCGATGGTGTCGAGCAGCGACTCGCCCTTGCTCGCCGAGCTGCGTGCGATGTCGAGGTTGAACACGTCGGCCGACAGGCGCTTGGCCGCGATCTCGAAGGTGGTGCGGGTGCGCGTGCTGTTCTCGAAGAACAGGTTGAACACGCTCTTGCCGCGCAGCAGCGGCAGCTTCTTGACTTCGCGGTCGTTGACGCTCACGAAGTTGGCGGCGGTGTCGAGGATGTGCGTCAGGATGTCCTTGGACAGGCCTTCGGTCGACAGCAGATGGATCAGCTCGCCGTTCTTGTTGAGCTGGGGATTGCGCTTGTACAACACGTTCAGGCCTCTTGAATGCGGAAGTGGAAGCGTTCGTGCTCGTCCTGCACCAGCGCCAGCGCCTGGGCCGGCGGCAGCGCGATGCGCGCGGCGGCGAAATCCGCCTGGATCGGCAGCTCGCGCCCGCCGCGGTCGACCAGCACTGCCAGGCGCACGCAGTCGGGGCGGCCATAGTCGTAGAGCTCGTTGAGCACGGCGCGGATGGTGCGGCCGGTGTAGAGCACGTCGTCGAGCAGCAGGATGTCGGCGCCGTTGACGTCGAAGTCGATCTGGGTCTGGGCGCTGCTGGCCATGCCGCGCTGCGCGAAATCGTCGCGGTGCAGCGCCGAGGACAGCACGCTGGGCGTGCCTTCCAGGTTCAGGTCCTGGTGCAGGCGCTCGACCAGCCAGGCGCCGCCCGAGGTGATGCCCGCCAGGCGCGTCGAGGGCCCCATGAGGCTGCGCACGCCGCGCAGCAGTTCGCGGTACAGCGCCTCGGCATCGAGCACCAGGGAGCCGGTGCCGGCCATCGGATCGTTCATGGAAGACTCCTCAGAAACTGTTCAAGAATGATGCAGGCCGAGGCCGCGTCGGCATCGCGCGCGCCGCCCGACAGCGCCTCGGTGGTGCTGTAGCGCTCGTCGACCTCGAACACCTGCAGGCCGAAGCGCCCGCGCAGCTGGCGGCCGAACTTGAGCGCGCGCGCGGTGTTCTCATGCGCCGCGCCATCGGGGTGCCAGGGCACGCCGATCACCAGCGCATCGGGTTCGAACTGCTTGATGCGCGCCGCCACCTGCAGCATGCGCGCATCGGCGCCTTCGGCCTTGATCGTGGCCTGTGGCGTGGTGAGCCCCAGCATGCGGCTGCCGGTGGCCACACCGGTGCGCTTGGTGCCGAAGTCAAAGGCCAGGAAACTCTGGAAATGCGCGGGCACCACGGCGGGCGTGGGCAGGGGGGCCGCGGTCGGCAGAGCCCCGCTCATGCGTGCCCCACGTCGCGCGACAGCGACCAGGCGTGCAGCCCCAGCAGGCCCAGCGCGCGGTCGTAGCGCTCGGCAACGGGGGCGTCGAAGATCAGTCCCGTGTCGGCACCCACCGTGAGCCAGGCGTTTTCCGACAGCTCGGATTCAAGCTGGCCCTCGCCCCACGAGGCATAGCCCAGCGAGACAAACACCCGGCGCGGGCCGGCGCCGTTGGACAGGGCTTCGAGCACGTCCTTGGAGGTGGTCATCTCCAGGCCGCCGGGAATCGTCATCGTCGAGGCGTAAATGGACTCGTCGGAAGGAATGCTGCCTTCGGCCGTGAAGGCCTCGTGCAGCACGAAACCGCGGTCGGTCTGCACCGGGCCACCGCGGTAGACCATGTCGGCGCGCAAATCCTCGCGGCCGAGGGAAAGATCGATCTTGTCGAGCAGGCCTTCAAGGCTCAATGGCATGGGCTTGTTGATGATCAACCCCAGAGCGCCACGCTCGCTGTGCTCGCACAGGTACACCACGCTGCGTGAAAAAGACTCATCTTCGACGCCGGGCATGGCAATCAGAAAATGGTGCGTCAAGTTGATAGGCGCAGAATCAAGGGGCATTCCTAGATTTTAACGGTGATCCATGGCACTTTCGGGACCTGTGGGCTTGGTCTGGCTGCGACGCGACTTGCGCGTGCGCGACCACGCGGCCCTTTTCCACGCGCTGCGCAGCTGTTCGCAGGTGCATTGCGTGTTTCTTTTCGACGCGGAGATCCTCGCGCCGCTGGCGCGCGCCGACCGGCGCGTCGAGTTCATCCGCGAAAGTCTGGTGGAGCTCGATGCCGAGCTGCGCGCGCTGTCCGGCCATGCCGAGGGCGGGCTGATCGTGCGCCAGGGGCTGGCCGCGCAGGAAATTCCGCGCCTGGCGCAGCAGCTGGGCGCCACGGCCGTCTTCGCCAACCACGATGACGAGCCCCATGCGCTGGCGCGCGATGGCCAGGTGCGCCGGGCGCTGGAGGCCGCGGGCGCGGCGCTGCACACCTACAAGGACCATGTGATCTTCGAGCGCCACGAGGTGCTGACGCTCTCGGGCAAGCCCTTCAGCGTGTTCACGCCCTACAAGAACGCCTGGCTGCGCAAGCTCAACGCCTTCTATCTTTCGTCCTATCCCGTCGAGCGCTACGCCTGGCAACTCGCGCCCCGGCCCGAAGGCGAGCGCCGGCCCGTGCCGTCCCTTGCCGAGATCGGCTTCGAGCCCACCAACCTGTCTGCGCTGCGCCTGCCCCCGGGCAGCGCGGGCGCCGCGCAGCTGCTGGCCGACTTCCAGCCGCGCCTGGCCGACTATGGCGAGGCGCGCAACTTCCCCGCCGTCAAGGGCCCGAGCTATCTGGGCGTACACCTGCGCTTTGGCACGGTGTCGATCCGCGAAGTCGCGCGCCTGGCCTGGCATGCCGCGCAGCAGAACAATGCGGGCGCGGCCGTCTGGCTCAGCGAGCTGATCTGGCGCGATTTCTACCACCAGATCCTGTCGCACCATCCGCGCGTGGCCACCGAGAGCTTCAAGCCCGCCTATGACGCCATTGCCTGGGAAAACGGCGCCGAAGCCGAACGCCTGTTTGCCGCCTGGTGCGAAGGGCGCACCGGCTATCCGCTGGTCGATGCGGCGATGGCGCAGATCAACCAGACCGGCTACATGCACAACCGGCTGCGCATGGTGGTGGCGAGCTTTCTGGTCAAGGATCTGGGCATCGACTGGCGCTGGGGCGAGCGCTACTTTGCCGCGCAGCTCAACGATTACGACCTGGCGTCCAACAATGGTGGCTGGCAGTGGGCGTCTTCGAGCGGCTGCGATGCCCAGCCCTATTTCCGCATCTTCAACCCGGTCAGCCAGAGCGAGAAGTTCGACGGCGCGGGAAGCTTCATCCGGCGCTATGTGCCGCAGCTGGCGGGGCTGCCGGACAAGGTGATCCATGCGCCGTGGCTGGCAGGCGGGCCGGCGCTGGCGGCGGCGGGGGTGGAGCTGGTGGATGCGGGGGCGGCTTTGGGGCCGGGCCGCTATCCGCGCCCGCTGGTGGACCATGCCGAGGCAAGGGAGCGGACGTTGGAGAGGTATGGGGTGGT
>JBEVDH010000214.1:0-8481 GCA_040514115.1 Comamonas sp.
CCATCTTGAACCACTCGGCCATGCCGTTGCTCTGCACCAGCACCACCTCCTGCTCCAGCGCCCCGAGCGGGTGCGCGCGCAGCCACGAGAACACGGTCTCGGCCAGGGTTTCGGTGCGGTTGCCATGCAGGGCAATCAGCCCGGGCTGCAGTGTCGTTGCCAACGTTGTTTCCTTGGAGGGGGGCTGCAGCACGGCGCCGCGCCAAGGGCACAGCTTAACGCGGCGCGGGAGCGCGCTCAGTCCATGGAAAAAGCCCTTGCGGCGGGGGGCTGCAAGGGCTGGGTTGGGGTGACAAAGGTCCGAGGATTTTCCCTAGGGCTGGCCGTCCATCCTTCGACGCGGCCGGCCAGGCAAGCTCAGGACGAACGGGCGAACGGGCGAACGGGCGAACGGGGAACGCAGAGGGCGCGAAGGGCGCGAAAGGCACGGTTTTATCCGTTCGTCCTGAGCCTGTCGAAGGATGAAGGGCCTGTTCTCAAGATAAGACGCAAGCTGCCCTTAGAAACACTTCCCCGACTGCAAACGAACGCCTAATTGACATCAATCTTCGCCCCCCGGCGAATCAACTCCCGGAGCTTTTGCGTCTCCTGCCCCAGAAACTTCCCGAATGCCTCCGGCGTGGAAGTCGTCACCTGCAGCCCGGTCTTCGCGATCTGCGCCTTGAGTTCCGGGTCCTTGAGCACCTCGCGCATGTCGGCGTTGATCTGGGCCACCACGTCGTCAGGCACGCCCGCGGGCGCGAGCAGCCCGAACCAGCTGCCGGCGACGAAATCCATGCCCAGCTCCTTGAAGGTCGGCAGCTCGGGCGCGTCGGGATGGCGCTTCGGCGCGGCAATGGCCACTGCGGCCACCGATCCGCGCTGCACCTGCGCATACGACGACATGCCGTCGAACATGCCATCGAACACGCCCGCCGTCAGGTCGATCATGGCCGGCCCCTGGCCCTTGTAGGGCACATGGGTGAAGGGGATGCCGGCCTGCTGCGCGAACAGCTCGGCGCCGATATGCGGGCTCGACCCCGCTCCCGAGGAGCCCAGCGTCAGCCCGCCCTTGGGCGCTTGCGCCAAGGCCTGCGTGATCAGCTCGGCCAGTGACTTGCCCTTGAGCCGGTTGTTGACCAGCAGGATGTTGTGCGTCGAGCCCAGCAGCGCGACCGGGCGAAACGCCGCCGGTGAATACGGCAGGTTCTTGCGCAGCTCGGGGTTCGAGGTGAACGCGTAGCTGGTGAACAGCAGCGTATAGCCGTCGGCCGGCGCGCGGCTCACGTATTGCGTGCCGATGATGGTGCCCGCGCCGACGCGGTTTTCGACGATCACCGGCTGGCCCCAGAGCGCGCCGAGCTTGAGCCCGGTGGTGCGCGCGAACAGGTCCGTGACGCCGCCGGCCGAGAAGGGCACGACGATGGTCACGGGCCGCTTGGGGAAGCTTTGCTGCGCCAGCAGCGGGCCGGCGGCGGCCAATGCGGCAGCCACTCCCAGGGTCTTGAGAAGGTGCATCTTTGTCTCCAGTAGTTGTTTTTTATAGCGTCCGCGCCGATGGCCCCGGTGCTGCATCGCCGCTGCGCCGGGCGCCGCTGCCCCGCTGCATGTCCAGCGCCATCGGAATGGCGAATGTCAGCGGGGCGCGGTCACTTGCCGGAACACGTTGGCGCCCAGCGCCGTGCCGTGCACCGCGAGATGGGCGCCCAACTGAATGGCTTGGTGCAGCTCGGCCACCGTCAGGCCTTGCGCCAGACCGGTGGCGGCGATCTGCCGCACCGCGCCAGGGTTGAACGCGGTGAAGCAAGCATGTATGGCCAGTTGCACCAGGCTGCGCTCGGGCGGTGTGAGCCCGGCGCCTGGGCGGCCTTGTTCGATGAAGTCGAGCAGCACTTCGGCATAACCCGGGTCCAGCCGCGCCACGTTCGCCAGGGCCAGCGCGTGCGCCGCGCCCAGTCGGGCGATGCGCGCTTGCAGCGGCGGGTCTATGGCGGGCGCTTCGACAACCTCGCCGCAGAGCTCGGCCAGAATGTCGCACGCCTGGCACACGCTGGCCAGTCCTTGCACGGCGACCAGGTGCAACACGTCAACGATATCGCTGTGTGACGCGCCCACCTCCAGCGCGCGCTGCATGTGCGTGTGCAGGCCTGTCTCAAAAAGATGCGACGACGATGCGTCCAGCCCCACGTAGATGAGCTCCACCATCCGCGGCGTCAACGGACCGGTGCGCGCCGGGTAGCCTGCGTAGCGCGCGTACTGCTGCACAAAGCCGGGCGCGATCTGCAGCATGGTGTCGGTCCAAGGACGCCAGTAGCCGCGCTCGGCGATGAAAAGCGCCTTGATCGCTGCGCGTTCCGCGTCGGTCTCTGTTTCGGGCGGGCTGTTCAACGTGCGTCTCCTTGCGCGCGGCTTTCACAGCGCAGCGTCTGCCCGGTCAGAAACTGGGCTGCAGCCCCGCAGGCATAGCGCAGCAGCGGATGCAGCGTTGGCAGACTTATGTCTGCCGGCAACTCCAGCGCATTGATGCGCAGCGCGCGGCTGCCCCACTCACAGGCCAGGGTGGCGATCATCATGCGCGCGGCGGCGCTGTCGCCGGCAGTCTGCCAGTCACCGGGCTTCGCGCGGGGCAGCAACAGCGTCAGACTGGCCTGCCGGGTGTAGTGGGCCGCGAACTGGACGGCGGCCGCATGCACCGCGTGCAGCAGCCCCGCGGGCGCGGCCTGCAGTGGCGACAGGTCGAGACAGGCAGCGTAGTGCGGCTCCTGTGCGTCGGCCGTGGCATCTGCCGCGGCCACGGCTTGCCAAGGGCCGGCATCGCCACCACGGACCTCCAGGCGCAGGGGCAGATCCAGCGGCAGGACGCTCACCGTGCTCGGTGGCAGGGGTTGGCTGCCGCCGTAGACGGACGAGCCACCGTTGACCGCAAACACCTGCCCGCTCAAAGGTGCCGCACCGGGGCTGGCCAGAAAGTACAGCGCCTGCGCCATCTCGTCCGGATGCGCCATGCGCCCCAAGGGAATCTTGCCCAAAGCACCCTCAGGCTTGAGCCGGCCCGCCTGGACCAGCGCATCCACCAGTTCGGTGCGCACGAAGCCCGGGCACAGCACCGTGACGCACCATTCGGGATGGGCCTGGGCCAGCGCCTGGGTTTGCGCGATCAGTCCGGACTTGCTCGGGCTGTACGCACCGCGCCAGGGGATGGCGCTCAGGCCGGCGCCCGACGCCACATTCACGATGCGTGCGCCGGGTTTGAGCAGTTGGGCGCAGGCATCGACCACGGCCGCCGGCGCCGCCAGATTGAGCGCGAGCAAGCGGCCCATCTGCGCGGGGTCCTGGTCCACCAACGGCGTATTGGAGGCGTCGGACATGCCGGCGTTGTTGAGGATCGCGTCCAGAGCCGGCGTGCCATCGCGCAGCGAGGCGATCTGCCGGGCATCGGTCAGGTCGATGCTGCGCAACAGGTGGGCGGCCGACGCCGGCGCGGGCAGGCTGCGCCCCACGTCGTGCAACGCCTGCGCGTTGTGGTCGACCAGCACGCATTGCCAGCCAGCGCGGGCAAACAGCCGTGCGGTGTCGCGCCCGATGCCAGAGGCGGCACCGGTGATCAGAACGGTTTGCATGGGGTGTTCGATGGCGAGAGGGCCGCGCTCAGTTCTTGATGTCGTAGGACTGGATCATGCTGCGCATGGCGCCAAAGCCATCGTCGATCCGCTTCGAGAATTCGCTGCTGTTGGCCGGGTAGCTCTTGATGCCGTACTCATTGGCCACGAAGTCCTGGTACTTCTTGCTCGACACCACCTTGTGGATGGCTGCTTCCAGCGTCTTTCTGACCTCGTCGGGAATGCCCTTGGGGGCGGCAACGCCGATGATGCCGGTGATGGCGATGTCGTAGCCTTGCTCCTTCAGCGTCGGCGTGCCGGGAAACCAGGGCAGGCGGAAGGGGCTGGCCGATGCAATGAGCTTGAGCTTGCCGGCCTTCACCAGCTCGGCGTACTCGGAAGGGCCCTGCAAGGCGACGTCGATTTGCTGGCCCGTGGCGGCCATGACCGACTCCGCCGACGACTTGTAGGTGACCTGTTCGAACTTTCCGCCCGTCAGCTTTTGCAGCTGCAGGAAGGGGAAGTTGTTCGGCGCGCCCGTCACGCCAAAGAACACGCCTTTGGCGGTCTTCGATTGCTGCACCAGGTCCTTGACGTTGTTGATCGGCGAGTCGGCGGCGGTCACGATGCCGTAGCTGAACTCGGCCAGGCCGCCCAGCAGCGCGAAGTCGTCGCGCGTGTACGGCACGCGCATCAGCTGCGAGGTGAAGGTGGCGGTACTGTACGAATACAGACCGATCGTGTAGCCATCGGGCTTGGCGCGCGCGAGGTTGCGCATCTGCAGGGTACCGGCCGCGCCGGGTTGGTTCACCACCAGCACGGTCTGCTTCAATTGCGCCGACAGCTGGCTCGCGAACTCCCGCGCGATCCCGTCCGAAGAGCCCCCCGGGCCGTAGGGCGCGGTCAGTGAAACCGGACGCTCCGGATAGGCCGCCTGCGCCAGGCCAGCCACCAGGGCCAGGGCACCGAACAAAATTCGCGCTGGTTGTTTCGAGTTCAACTTGTAGCCCCGGTTGTGGTTTTGATCAGATGTTGGTCAGCGTGATGCCGCCATCCACCGTGAGGGCCTGCGCCGTGATGAAGCTGGCGTCGTCGCTGGCCAGAAAACAGATGCTGCGGGCGATGTCCTCCACCGTGCCGAGGCGGCCCAGCGGCGTGCGCGCAATGCGGTTGGCGTCGCGCTCGGCGTTGCGGTTGCGCAGCGTGCCTTCGGTGGGCACGGCCGAAGGGCACACGGCATTGACGCGGATGTTGCGCGCCCCCAGCTCGGCGGCCGCGGCGCGGGTGATGCCCAGGATGGCCGCCTTGATGCCGGAATACACCACCGAGTTGGCGGCCGAGCGCAGGGCCGCAACCGACGCCACGTTGACGATGGCGCCACCGCGCTGCGGGTCCATCACAGCCACGGCCTCCTGCAAGCTCCAGATCACGGACTTGAAGCCGACGTCGAGCATGCGATCGATGGTCTCGGGTGCGATCTCGGGGATCGCCTGGTAGCGCACCCAGGCCGCGTTGTTGACCAGGATATCGAAGCGCTTGCCATGGTCGAACGAACGCCGGATGGCCTCGCGGATGCCTTCGCGGCTGGCGATGTTCTGCACGATGGCGCAGGCCTGGCCGCCACGGGCCCTGATCTCGTCCACCACCGGCGCGACCAGTTCTTCCTTCAGGTCGTTCACGCAGACGATGGCGCCGCGCGCGGCCATCTGCAAGGCGGCTTCCCGCCCGATACCGGCGCCTGCGCCGGTGATGAGGGCCACACGGCCCAGCAGATCCTGGTTCATTCGGTTTCCTTGGCTGTCACAGACTGGATGAAGTCGCGGCCGGCTTGCTGGGCAAGTGCACCCGAGCCAAAGGCAGCGTCGAACTGGCGCACTTGGCGCAAGGCGTAGTGCAGGGGCAACTCCCAGGTAAAGCCCATGCCCCCATGCAGGTGGATGGCTTTTTCCAGAACGAAGGCCGCATTGGCCAGACTGTTGGCCAGCACCGGCTGGGTGCGGCGCACGCTGGCGTATTCATCGGTGTCGAGCAATCGCTCGATGCCGGCGCTGGACGCTTCCTGCAACAGGCGCATGCGGGCCAGCAGGTGGCGCACGGCCTGTTTGGCCGACAGCGGGCGGCCGAACTGCACGCGCGTCGCCATGTACTCGGCGCTGGCGGCCAAAGCCCCTTCGGCAGCGCCGTTGGCCAGACCAGCGATCAGGATGTGGCTGTCGCGTTGCAACTCGGCAAACGTCACGGCATCCAGCCTGGCCAGCAGCTTGGCGTTGTCCAGCGCAATCCACGACTGCGGGTTCTCCGGGTCCAGCGCGGCGTCGTGCTCGATCTCGACCGAGCCCAGCTCCACCAGGGCCGCGGCGCCTTCGCCGTCGGCCACCAGCACCCAGTCGCAATGCTGGGCGTAGCGGGCGTGGCCGGCGAACTTGTCCTGCAAGCTGCCTTGCAGCGCCCAGGTGGCCACGCGCGAGCCGCTGGCGAGTTCAGCGGCCAGCGGCGAATCACCCAGCGCCTTGGCGATCAGGATCGTTTCGAGCAGCGGCCATTGCAGGCGCAACCTGCCCGCCTGCGCCACGATGGGCAGGGCGAACGCGATGCCCAGCGCCAGACCACCGGCGTCTTCGGCGGCGCAGACACCACACAGTCCCGCGTTGGCCAGCACCTGAGCCGCATCGCGGAAGGTGCGCGCCTGCGCATCGGCAATTGCCTCGGCCGCGGCTTGCGCAAACTCTTCGGGTTGGAGATCGGAATCAGACATCAGAGGTCCTTCGGCAAATTCATGATGCGCTGCGCAATGATGTCCAGCTGCACTTCGGTGGTGCCGGCGTAGATCGTTTCAGCGCGCGCGTACAGGTAGGCAGTGGTGAAGTGCTTGCGCGCGCGCTGTGCCAGCGCACTCGAGCGCGGCGTCACATGCGACATGAGCGACAGCGCCAGACCCGTGAAGGCCTGGTGGCACTCGGACCAATACAGCTTGGTCAGCGAGCCGCGGGCGCCTATGGCCTTGCCCGCCATCATCTGGCTCACCGTGCGCTCCACCAGACCCTTGAGCGCGTCGATCTCGCCCAGCACATTGCCAATGCAGCGCTGGGTGTGGCCATCGTCCAGCAGCAGCCTGAGCTGCGGGTCGGACTGGCACGCGGCGACGAGCTGGCGCAGCTCGCAGTCGAAACGCCAGGCGCGGTACATGCGGTTGGTCGCGCGTTCGATCGACAGCACGCGAATGGCCGCATTCCAGCCTTCATCCGGTGCGCCCAGGCGCGCACTGTCGGGCACCACCACGTTGTCGAAGAAGACTTCGGCGAACGAATCCTTGCCGTCGATGGACTTGATGGGCACCACCCGAATGCCGGGCGTGTTCATGGGCACGGCGAACATCAGCATGCCGCGGTGCTTGTCGGCCACCGTGCCGGTGCGCGTCAGCAGCAGGCAGTACTGCGCCTTGGCGGCGCCACTGGTCCAGATCTTCTGGCCGTTGATGCGCCAGCTGTCGCCTTCGGGAACGGCCTTGGTGCGCAGGCGCGCCAGGTCCGAGCCCGCGTCGGGCTCGGAAAAGCCCTGGCACCAGTAGTCCTGGATGGCAAGAATGCGCGGCAGAAACAACTGCTTTTGTTCTTCCGTGCCCACCGTCTGGATGATCGGGCCGGCCAGCTCCTTGCCGATCGAGCTCACGCTTTCGGGCATGGCCAGTGCGCCCACTTCCTTGTTCACGGCGAGATGCTCGCGCAGTGTCAGGCCCAGGCCGCCATAGGCCTTGGGCCAGGTCATGCCCGCCAGGCCGGCGTTGTACATCGAGGCTTCCCAGTCGCGGCACTCGTCCAACGTGGGCGTGCGGTAGTGGACGCTGTCCGAGCGCATGTGCTCGGGCAGGTGGCTGCGCAGCCATTGGCGCGCGTAGTCGCGATAAACCGAAGGGCCTGTCGCGGGGTCCGGAATCGCCGGGTTATTTTCCATATGCATGCGAGGCCTCAAGGTGCAGAGGGGATGTCAGAGGTCGAAAGGGTGGGAAGCATCAGGGCATCGAGAACCAGGACGCCCTGGCCTTCGGGTCGAACCAGCACCGGGTTCATGTCGATGTCCGCCACGTCTTCGGCATAGCGGCAGGCAAACTCGGAGAGCCTGGCCACCGTGCGTGCGGCTGCGGCCACGTCGGCCTTGGCCTGGCCGCGCGCGCCGTCGAGGAGCGGGAACATCTTGAGGCTGCGGAGCATGCGCAAGGCCTCGTCTTCGGTAACCGGCGCCACCTGCAGCGCGACGTCTTTGAGGATCTCGGCGTAGATGCCGCCCAGCCCGACCATCACGACCGGGCCAAACACCGGGTCGCGCGAGACACCGGCGATCAGCTCCACGCCGCCGCTCACCATGGGCGCCACCAGCACACCGTCCACACGCGCCTGGGGCGCATGCTGCAAGGCGTTGGCCATGAGGCGGTCGAATGCCGCGCGCACCGCGCCGTCGTCCTGCAGGTTCAGCGCCACACCGCCGATTTCGGTTTTGTGCGCAATGTCTTCCGACGCGATCTTGAGCACCACCGGGTAGCCCGTGGCCTGCGCGCTGCGCACGGCGGCGTCGGCCGAAGTCACGATTTCTTCGCGCGGCACCGCAATGCCGGCCGCCGCCAGGGCCTGCTTGGCGTGGAACTCGTTGCGGAACACGGCGGGGTCCACGCGGTCGATCGGGCCGCTGTAGGCCGGGGCCGGGGGCAACGTGGTGAGCTGACCCAGTGTGACCAGGCCCTTCAGGCCGCTGGCCGCAGCGGGAATGCTCGGGAACACCGGAATGCCCAGCGCATTGATCTCGGCCACCGCGTCGGCCGGGCCCTGGCTGATGATGACCAGCAAGCGATCGGGATGGCTCGCACGGATCTTGGACAGCGCTTCGAGGTACACGCCGCGCAGGCGCGGGT